>CAJXMX010000030.1 GCA_913056355.1 uncultured Opitutales bacterium | reverse complement strand
TGGCCGTCCTCTGCTCGGCCTTCGTCGCCCTGACCCTCTCCCCGATGGTCAGCGCCCGCATCCTCAAGCCGGTCGACCAGATCCAGCACGGGAGGATCTTCAACGCCTTCGAGCGCTTCTTCCACTGGCTCAACGAGCACTACGGGCGCGTGCTTGATTTCTCGCTACGCCACCGTCCGACGGTGATCATCCTGGCCCTCCTGTCACTGGTCCTTTCGGGATTCTTCTTCACCCAGCTGGACAAGGACTTCATCCCGCAGGAGGACAAGGGACGCTTCTTCTCCATGGCCATGGCGCCGATGGGGTCCACCCCCGAGTACACGGACCGCATGATGCGCCAGATGGAGGCCATCGTCGGCCAGACCGAGGAAGTGGAAGGTTACTTCACCGCGGTGGCCCTTCCCTTCAGCGGCCCGGGAAACGGGGCCCAGGGTTTCATGTTCGTCCGCATGAAGGAGGACCGCGAGCGCAGCACCAACGATATCGTCAACGCCCCGACCGGGCTGGCCAACCGCTTCATGGGCGAAGTCGAGGGGGCACTGGCCTTCCCGGTCCTGCCCAAGGCGGTCGATGTCAGCTGGGGACAGCCCTACCAGCTGATCATTACCAACCCCAACCTCGAGAGCCTGTACGGCTTTTCCCAGGAACTGTCCAACCGGCTCCGCTCAGAAGGATTCCTCTCGAACGTCCGCTCCAGCTTCGAGATCAGCAAGCCGGAACTGCGGATTTCCATCAACCGGGACCGTGCCGGCGCGCTCGGGGTGTCGGTTGAGAGCATTTCCCGGACCCTGCAGGTCCTCTTTGGCGGGGAGGACGTCAGTGAGATCAAGCGGGACGGCAAGCAGTACGAGGTCATCGCCCAGCTGACCCGGGAGAACCGCCTCACCCCGTCGGACCTGGAGCGGATCTTCGTCCGCAACGACCTCGGCGAGCTGGTCCAGCTCAGCAATGTCATTTCCACCTCCGTCGGGGCCGGTCCGAACGCCATCGAGCGCTTCGGACGGCAGCGCTCGGCCACCATCGAGGGAACGCCCGTGGGCATGACCCTCGGCAGCGCCGTGGAGCGCACCGAGACCATCCTCAGGGAAATGCTTCCGCCCGGTTTCGGCTACGACTGGCAGGGCGAGGCCCGCCAGTTGCGCGAGTCCAGCGCCAGCATCTACTTTTTCCTCCTCCTGGCCATCATCGTGGTCTACATGGTGCTGGCCGCCCAGTTCGAGAGCCTGGTCCATCCCTTCACGGTCATGCTGGCCCTGCCCCTGGCCTTCCTGGGAGCCTTCGGCCTGCTCTACCTGCTGAGCTGGGTCGACCACTACGGGGAAATGATGTACATGTGGGTCAACTTCGCACCGGATCCGCCCAAGATGGCCCACATCCTGCACGCGCTGATCCCGCGCATCCCGGCCATGAACATCAATATTTTCAGCCAGGTGGGGCTGGTCCTCCTGGTCGGCCTGGTGACCAAGAACTCCATCCTCCTGGTGGAGTTCGCCAACCAGCAGATGGCCAAGGGGTCCAATCCCAAGGAAGCCATGAAACGGGCCGGCCAGATCCGCCTGCGCCCGATCCTCATGACCAGCCTGGCCACCATCGCCGGCATCCTCCCCATCGCCATCGGTTTCGGGGAAGCCGCCGAGGGACGCCGTCCGCTGGGCGTGGTGGCCGTTGGCGGTCTGGTCACCTCCACCATCCTGACCCTGGTGGTCATCCCGGTCATCTACACCTTCTTTGCCGAGCTGCAGATCAAGATGGGCCTCGACCCGACCAAGACCAGCCACCAGGGTCCCGTTGCCGGCGGCGAGGAATGACATGTCGCCCCGTTGGGGCTTCATTGATAATTCACTTCCGTTGTTCCAGGGCCGCGTCATCCCTTCGGGACTCCTTGGCCCTTCGCTGTGACATTTGGCCTCTTCGAGGCCGGGGGACCTCAACCAGACGGCAGGCCGATGGTAGCGTGAATCGGTGGCAGACCGATGGTGGCAGGGACAGGCCTTAGGCCGAGGCTCCGGGCGATGGTAGCATGAACCGACGGGACGGCGTTGCTCCAAGAGCCGCACAAGTCACGGACCGGCCTCGAAGAGGCCACATGTCATTGCGAAGGGCCAAGGGCACGGAACGGACCGCGCAGCGGGACGGAACGGGCACGCGGCCCTGGAACCCCGCGACAATAGAAAATCCAGCCCCAACGGGGCGACATGTTCCCCTCATTCGGATTCCGGCTGAATCTGCTCCCGGTTGGACAGGATCCAGACATCCACCGCCGCGCCGATCCAGGTCACCAGGAGCAGGGCGATGGCGAGGTTATAGGGCAGCGCCACTCCCGCCTGCTGCTCGTGCAGGGCCTGGTAGATGGAGGCGTAATCGGGCTGCACCTCCCCCTCCAGGATCAGCATCATGACATCGACCGCCTGGTTCCAGAGGAAATAAGCCACGACCCCCAAGGCCCACAGGAACGGGATGACAAACAGGATCCCCCGCCACCAGTAGCGCAGGACAAAGTGCCCGGCGCCCGGGAAGACCAGCAGGGAATAAACCCGGGCCTTGTATTTGTTTTTCATGACAAGGGCATCAATGGGCGAACAGGTCCGCCAGGTCCAGTTTCAGGTGCAGGACCTCGTTCCCGCGGGCGATGCTGACCGTGTAACTGACCCCGGCCGGGGCCTGCATCAGCTCCCGGACCGCCGAGAGGCCGTCAAGCTGTTGCACCGGGATGTCATTGATCGCCCGGATCTCGTCCCCCACCCTGAATCCGGCCCTGTCTGCCGGCGTCCCGGAAGCGACAAAGCGGATTTCCACCTTCTCGGCGCCGCCCGGGTGCCAGATCTGGAGTCCGCTCCGGTCCTCCGGAAACTCCTTCCCGAAATCATCCCCCTTCTCGAAGATGATCTGCTGGCGCGCGTAATCCAGGTAAATGGTAAAATTGCGGAAGAGGTTGCTGCCCAGATTCCCGATCAGGCTCTTCTCGGCGAGGGCGCCCTGCCCCGCTTCCGGCGGCACGGAAATCAGGACCGAGGGCAACTCGAACCCGGCAATCTCCACCTTCCGGAAGGGAACCAGTCGCGACACATGTGAACCGCCCGCCCCGAAATGCTGCCGGTCGATTCCAGGCCGGTCGAGAAGTCCGTTCTTCTCGGCGAAATCGAAATGGAAGCCTGTGCCGCTGGCCCCCGTGTCAAAGCGCCACTGGCCTGACATTTCGCCCTCAACGGTCATCGGCACGGTGAACATGTTGCTCCCGTTCAGGGGCGCATCCACAACGGTACCATCCCCTGTGTACGCGAATTCCCCGGGATGGTAGAGGGACATCAGCTCGTTGGCGTAATCAATCCGGGTCACGAATCGGGACATGAAGTCATAGCCCAGAATACCGGCCACCGGAATGTCGCTCAACTGGCCGAAGAGCCGTTCGATATCCAGGGCCACCGCCTTTTGTGGATTCAGCTCCACTCCCTGGACCGAATAAGCCGGCAAGGTGGTAAAGGAAATATCCATAGTGTTGTTCACCCCCTGGCCGGTCAGCTTCCCTTCCAGTTCCAGGCCCAGCTGCCTGGCGTAGGCAGTGTCGATGGCCGTCATCCCGGCCCCGGAGTCGAGGACCCACCAGCGCTTGTCGCAATTCATGGTGACCTGCACGAAAATGTGGTTCTCGTGGAAGCGGATGGGGATATCCTCGGACCGGTTGCCGTCCAGGAAGGCAAAGTCCTCAACATCCACGGATGGCGGATCAAAGATGGCCGGGTCGAGGTCCACGTTGGTCTCCACAAGGGTCACCCGGATCTCCTGCTGCTGGTTGACCGGGAGCGCGACCATCGATTGCCGGAAGGAATGGAGTACCCCGCCAACGTCGCGATAGTCCGCATATGTAGTATGGTTTTCACTACCACTGGTCGTGTATTGGATGCTTTTGGCCAGCAGAAAATTTTTCGTGTTGATGAGGAGGACCTGGTCGGCCGGCAGCAGGTCGTTGGCGATGCGGATCCGGTAGCAGGATTGACCCTCGACCTTTTCCGTCCCGTCGAGCGTCACCGTGAAATGCGGGGAATCCGGATCGAGGTGCTCGAAGTTGGCCATGCGGCGCCGAATTTCACGCCCCTTGACGGTCTCCTCGTCGCGAAGAAGCTTCAATTTGCCATTGGTATCGAGGACCCAGGCGGATTCGCCGTTGTCGCCGGTCACCTGCCGGAATACCTTGAGGTCCAGCTCCTGCCGGTTCTTGACGGGCCGCGATTCCCACTGCTTGAGGGTGCCCGACAGCCCGGTCCCGACAATCTCCACCTCAGCAACCATGACCGTGGTGTTTTCCGCCTTTAAATTCTCCAGCCCGCCGATGGCATCGTAGTACCGTCCCAGGATCTCATAGGGATTCTTCAATTGTGCTCCCTGCAAAGGGACCACGACCAGCACGGCCAGGCTGATAAGGGAGCGGGGAAAGTGGAAGAATTGCTGCATGACCCGCCATTCTCCGCGACTTCGCCCGGCTGGCAACATTTTGCTGGGCATCCCCCATCTCCGGGCCACTGCTGCGGCACCGACCATCCATTGGTTAAAACCGCCGCTGGAGGATCTCCCGCACCTTTGAACGGCTGCCGTGTTTGCCGCAGGGGCGAATCCTGCTATGTTGTGTCATGCCTACAAAATTAGCCTTAGTAACGGGAGCCAACCGGGGTATCGGCAAGGCTATCGCCGCCGGTCTGGCCAAGCATGAAGACATCAAGGTCCTGGTCGGCTCGCGCGACCTGGCCAAGGGCGAATCCGCCGCCCTGGAAATCGGCCATGGCACGACCGCGGTGGCCCTTGACCTCGGCGACCGGGCCAGCCTGAAGCGCCAGGTGGAGGACATCCTTTCCACCCACGGCACGGTGGACATCCTGGTCAACAATGCCGGGGTCCTCGAGGAAGCCGGCTTGATGGATGTCGAGGACAGCGCCTTCGAGAAATCCCTCCGGGTCAACATGCTGGCCGCCTTCGACCTGATGCGCCTGCTCATTCCGGGCATGGCCGAACGCGGCTACGGCCGGATCGCCAACGTCTCCTCAGGCTGGGGATCCTTTTCCGAGGGGCTCGGCGGGCCCCTCAGCTATGCCGTCTCCAAGGCGGCCCTGAACGCCCTCACCTTCAAGGCGGCCAAGGACGTTTCCGGCAACATCAAGATCAATGCCATGTGTCCGGGCTGGGTCAAAACCGACATGGGCGGGGCCAACGCCGAGCGCACCCCCGGGGAAGGCGCGGACACCGCCATCTGGCTGGCCACCCTGCCCGACGACGGACCGACCGGAAAGTTCTTCCGCGACCGCAAGCCGATCCGCTGGTAATCCGTTCAGGGAACCGTCCGCTCCTCGCCAAACCGGTACAGGACATCCTTGCCGTCGACCTGCATGGGAACCTCGGCCTCGATGATCACGGTCTTGCCGTCGCCGTCCGGATCGGGATCCACCACAGTGCGGGTGACTTCCGACTCGTCCAGCTGCTTCCACTCATCCGCATCGGTCTTGTAGAAGATCTCGGTCGGCATGTCTCCTTCGGCGTCCTCCCGATAGTAGATCGGAAAGCGCAGGGAACCGGGTTTCAGGGCACCGACAACGGTCCACTTGGCGAAGGGCACCTGCATGTACCTCGGATGCGGCACCTGGTCGAGATCGAAGGAATTGACGACCTTGGTCCCGTCCAGGAGGTTGGCCGTGGCATAGACAAGGCTCCCGTCCGAGCTGACCTGCCCCGCGATGGTGGTGTATAATTCGCGGTTTGCCGGCAACAGCACGGCCGGATCGGGAAATATGCTGCCTTCGTACAGGGGCGAAATGGCGACCGCCATGTCCGGGGGCAGCATATTGGCCGGAGACGGCTCGAGGTGGAAGACAATCCAGTCCTCCAGCGCCTCGGCGGAAAACATCCCGTAATCCAGGTAACTGACCGAAACCGGCTCCCCCAGCGGGCCCAGTCCGGGATCGGTAACAACCAGCTGGATGCTGTTGTAATATACATCCTCCACGTCTGCCCCGTAGAAATTGTAGAAAGCCCGGACGAGCAGGTTCCCCACCTTGAAGACAAACTCGGAATTCAGTTCCTCGGACTCCTCAAAGAGCCAGGTCCCGTCCTGCTGCTTGCGGAAATAGAAAATATTGTCCTGTCCTTCCCGGTAGGTGCCCTGCGTGACAATCGTGTCCCCGAAGCTGAATGGAAGTCGGGAGGCGTTGGTCCAGGTAATTGAGGAATCCGGCTTCAACCGGGTGACCAGTTCCCAGTCCCCGTCCGGATTGGGCTCATAAAGGTAGACCCATCCCACCCCGGTCAGGGCGTCCGGCCCGGAAGAGGAGACAAACAGCCGTTCCTCGCTGACCGAAACGGAGACCGCATACCGCGCCGGACCGTCCATCTCCGGCTCCGTCAGTTCCTGCCGCAGGATCCAGCCGGTGTCGCTTCCTCCCCAGTCGTAGACCTGGACCGTGCCGTCGGTCCCGCTGTAGATGCCGGCGCAGACGAACAACTGCCGGTTGTGGAGGAGGAAGGTGCGGCTCCGGGGATTGGTCGACAGCTTGGTGCCCGGGAATTCATTCAGGACGCCCGGGCTCCACCCGGTCCCCTCCCGCTCGTAGGTAACCAGTGAATACAGGGACTGCGGACTTCCGGAGGGCACAAAACGGACCTCCGCCAGCAGGCCGGAATCCGCCTCGATGGTGACACTGTTGCTCCCCGGGTAGTCCTTCAGGACCAGTTCCCGCTTCTCGGCCGGAAACTCGTAGACATGAGGGATGGTATAGGTGTCCGTGAGGAAGGTGCTTTCGTCCGCGAAGGTGAACTTGACCCGCAGGGACAGGCCCCGCGGGAGGTTTTCCTTGAAGGTCAGCCGGGTCGCGGCGTCGTAGTATTCGTTGCCGGCCGGGACCGTCGATTCACGCCCGACCCGGTCCACCATCGGCCGCCACCGCTCTCCGCCGTCCATGCTGAACTGCCAGTCCACGGAAAATTCACCCGGCATGGAGTAGTCGAGGGTCAGGCTGGCGGGATTCGCCTCCCGCAGGATTGGATCATTGACGACGTACTGGCCGGATGAAACGAGGACCGGCCAAAGCAGAAGCAGGACAGGCAGCAGGCGATTCATGGAGGAAGAAGGCTTGGCCGCCGTCCCTTATTGTCCAGTCTAAAGGAATTCCGCCCCACAGGGAAAACTCCGGGATTGTGCCGCTGGCGGAACCTGTATGTGATCCGGGCATGGAGGAATCGACGGCAACCGGCCAATGCCGCAATTGCGGGTCGCAGTTACGGGGTCCCTATTGTCATGATTGCGGACAGTCCGCCAAGGTGGTCCGGCGGCACACCTGGGACCTGCTGGAGGATGTGCTGGGAAATACGCTACAATGGGATTCCCGCCTCTGGCTGACCCTGAAATTGCTCTTCCTGCGGCCCGGCCAGCTGGCCCGCGACTGGATCGAGGGAAAGCGGGCCCGATATGTGCCGCCCTTCCGGCTCTACATCATTGCCAGCTTCATTCTCTTCCTCCTCCTGGGAACGTTCGCGGGCCGGAACATGGACAGGAACCCCACCGGCCCGGAGACCCCGGCCGTGGTCAGCATCGATGAAAACTCAGAGCAGAGCCTGGACGAAGCCATCGAAGAAGCCAGGGCCGATGGAAACCACATCACGGAAGCGTTCCTGGTCGGGGCCCGGAAAGCCCTGGAGAATCCCCGGGAGTTCCGGAGCAGGATCTTCAAGAGCCTACCCAAGGCGGCCTTCCTCCTTCTGCCGGCCTTCGCCCTGCTGCACATGCTGGTCAACATCCGAAGGGAGCGTTTCTATATCGACTATCTGGTCTTCAGCCTGCACCTGCATGCCTTTGCCTTCATGGTCATCGCGGTGATTTTCGTCCTGGGACTGATTTCGCATTTCCTCGACAACGCCAGTGAGCTCCTGGCCCTGGTCATACCGGTCTATGTGGCGGTCGGCTTTAAAACCTTCAGCGGGCAGGGCTGGGGCAAAAGCATCCTCAAGGCGATCCTCGTCATGGGCGCTTACCTGGTGGTGCTGCTGGCCGGGATTGTCCTGTTCTTTGTCGTTATCCTGATCTTTTGACCGGGCTTTGCACTCCGCTTCAGGCCGCTTGCGGTTTTCTCCCGAAAGCGATGACCAGCCAGCCGGCGATCATGGCCAGACCGCCGATCGGGGTAATGGCGCCCAGCCAGGTCAACTGGGACAGGCACAACACGTAAAGGGAACCGGAGAAGACCAGCACGCCGAAGGCGAAAAGGTTCCAGGCCAGCGGCCGCCAGCCCTGGACCAGGCAGAGGACCAGCAGGACCACCGTGTGGACCAGATGGTAAAAGACGGCTTTCTCCCAGGTGGCCAGGCGCCCGTGGGCCACCAGGAAGTCCTCCAGCCCGTGCGCCCCGAAGGCCCCCAGGCCAATACCGGCAGCGCCGAGGAGGGCAGTAATCTTGAGGGCGGTGTTCTGGCTGATGGATTTCACTCCAGCTAACCAAGCAGATCGACACGGGGCGTCAACCGGAGGCCGCTCATTTTGTAAATCAGAACCCCGGATTGACATTAGTGATTCGGCTGGAACGTTCCTGCTTATGCCAAGAAATCGCTTCCCCCATAATTTTAACAACGTACCCTTCCGCAGGGGATTGTTCGCCCTCAGCGTGGCTTGCCTGTTGCTGGTCCATGCGCCACAAGCCATGGCCGCCGAAGAGACCAAAGCGGAGGACCCACAGGCCGAAAAATGCGCGGATACGGCAAAGGAATCCATTGAGACCACGCCGGAAGTGGTGACTACCAGCCACAGCATCGAGATTGACGGGCAGGTTATAAACTACACCGCCAAGGCCGGCAAGCTGGTCCTCAGGGACCGTGAAGGCAAGGGCACCGCGGAGGTCTTCTTCATCGCCTACACCAAGGACGGCGAGGACCCGTCGAACCGCCCGGTCACCTTTTCCTTCAACGGCGGCCCCGGTTCCTCCTCGGTCTGGCTGCACATGGGCGTCCTGGGCCCGAAGCGGGTCCTGCTGGACGACGACGGCTTCGCCCTGCCCCCGCCCCATCAACTGGTGGACAACGAGTACTCCCTCCTCGACGAGACCGACCTGGTCTTCATCGACCCGGTCAGCACCGGCTTCAGCCGGCCCCTTGATTTTGAAAAGGAGAAGGAGTTCCACGGCCTGGAAGAGGACATCGAGTCCGTGGGTGAATTCATCCGCCTCTACGTGACCGAGTTCAGCCGCTGGCCTTCCCCAAAGTTCCTGATCGGGGAAAGCTACGGGACCACCCGGGCTTCCGCCCTTTCGCTGCACCTGCAGAACCGCTACGGAATGTATTTCAACGGCGTGATGCTGGTCTCCTCCATTCTTGATTTCAGCACGGCCCGTTTCAACGAGGGCAACGACCTGCCCTACATCCTGTTTCTTCCCAGCGAGGCCGCTACCGCATGGTATCACCGGAAACTGCCCGCCAAACTGCAGAAACTTTCCCTGGATGACTTTCTCAGGGAGGTGGAGCAGTTCGCCACCAGCACTTACCGGGACGCCCTCTTTGCCGGGGACAGCCTGCCGCAGGAAGACCTCGAGACCGTGGCCGCCAGACTGGCGGATTACACCGGGCTGCCGCAGGAGGACTACCTGCGCGAACGGCTGCGGGTCCGCGCCTACGAGTTTTTCGACCTGCTCCTGAAGGACCAGAACAAACGCGTCGGCCGCTTCGACAGCCGTTACGTCGGCGGATCAACCTACACCTGGGAGCGCCATGAGGCCGGCGTCGATCCCAGCTACTCGCAGGTCTATGGAGCCTACAGCGGCGGCTTCAACGATTACCTGCGCAGCGAGCTGAATTATGAAAGCGACTTGCCCTACGAGATCCTGACCAGTGTGGTCCGTCCCTGGAATTACGGTGTAGAGGGGGAGGCCCAGTACGTCAACGTGGCCAACCGCCTGCGCGAGGCCCTGGTCATGAATCCGTTCCTGCAGGTCCATGTCTGCTGCGGGTACTACGACCTGGCCACCCCCTATTTTGCCGCTGAATACACGGTCAACCGGCTCATGCTGGACCCCGAACTGCGGGACAACATCACCCTCTCCTACTACAAGGGCGGGCACATGATGTATACCGTCCGGGAGGAGCTGGCCAGGCAGAAGGAAGCCCTGGCCGGGTTCATTCGTTCCGCTCCGCGGGCCGGCCGGAACTGAGGGCCGGATCCGCCTTGCGCGGCCGGTGATCGAGGATGTCGATCACGGTCACCAGGCCGGCGAACTGGCGGTCCGCGTGGCAGACGATGAGCTTGTTCTTCCCGGCCCGGTTCATCCGGTCCAGGACCTCCTCCGCGCATAGCGAGTCATCCACCACCGGCAGCTCGCTCAGGGGCAGGTCGGCCACGGTCTGGCCGCTGTCCAGGCCCACCGTCTTGATGGCGTCGTAAAGGGTGTCGCGCCGCAGGGAACCGATGAACTTCCCCTCCCCGTCAAGGACCGGGTAGCTTCCATGGAAGCGCTCCCGGAAAATGTCGAGGGCCTGCTGGAAATTCATGTCCATGCGCAGGGTGTCGGCCTCGCGGACCATCAGCTCGGTGACCGGCATGGCCAGGACCTCGTCCCCGATCCGCTCCTTGAGGTGACTATAGTCCTCCTGCAGCCCGTAGGCCAGGGCCGAGCGCTGGAACAAGGCCTCCAGGGCCTTGCTGCCGTCGACAATGGCCCGGAACTCGGGGGCCCCGATGGCCACCAGCTCCGAGGAGTCCGCCGCCACCGCCTGGTAGCGCCAGACCTGGTCGTTCAGGATGGCCCGCTCGCCGAAATACTCCCCGGCGCCGACGGTCTTGATGACCGTTTCCCCGTCCCGGATCTCGATCTTGCCGGACTGCACGAAATAGACCGAAAAGGCCGGCTCATCGGGGTAGAACAGGACGTCCCCGGCCTCCATGTGGATGGATTTGAGCGGCTTTGAATACTGCGGGCTGAGCAGGTTGATGTCCCGCGGAAAAAAGAGGTCGAAGGTCCAGTCGAGGAGCACCCGCAGCTTGCGCTGGAGTCCCGGCAGCTTGGCCAGGTAAATGGTCCGCCAGGCCCACCAGGCGAGGAAGCCGGAAAAGGACAGCCCCATGATGTCGGCCACCGCCTTGTGGTGCCCGATCGCCGCCAGTTCGCCGAGCCCCTTGAATTCAAACGGCTTGCGGCGGTGACCGTCCATCACGGCAAGGATGTTGCGCCCGGCATGCCGCCCCTGGCGCTGGGCAAACTGGGCCGTCGGCGGGCAGAAATTGTCCTCATCCAGGGGCACCGCGGCACAGTCGCCAACCGCCCACACCTGGTGCCGCCCGTTGACCTGCAGGTGGGGATTGGTCCGGATCCGTCCGCGGACGCTTTCCACGTCCATCTGTTCCGCCAGCTTCAGAATCAATGGATGCGGGGCGTTGCCCACGGTGGAAATCACCGTGCTGGCCTGCAGTCGCTGGCCGTCCGAGAGGATAATACAGTTTGCCGTCACCGCCTTGACCCGCTTCTGGAGAATCAGCTTCACCCCGGCCTTCTCGAGGACGGTAGCGGTGTACTCGCCCAGCTTGCGGCTCAGCGTCGGCAAAAGGTGCTCGCCGGAATGGACCAGGGTCACCGAGTAATCCTCGTCGCCGATGTTGTCGTAGTACCGGTGAATACTGGTCATCAGGTCGTAGATGCCCCCGGCCGTCTCCACCCCGGAGTAACCCCCGCCGACCACCACGAAGGATAGCAGCTGGCGCTTGCGGTCCTCCTCGCGGACCAGGTTGGCTTCCTCGAAGCGGCCGATGATCTTGGCCCGCAGCTTCATGGCGTCCCCGACATTCTGCATCAGGAGGGAGTGCTCGCTCATCCCCGGAACCCGGCTCAGGTCGATCTTGGCCCCCATGGCCAGGACCAGCTGCTTGTACTTGAAAATCACCTCGGAGGTGAAGTCCCCCGCGCTCAGGCGCACTTCCTTCGCCTCCGGATCAATGGAAGTCACCTCCGCCTTGTAGACCAGCAGGCCCCGGCACAGCTGGCGGATCGTATTGACCACGTGCCGCGGGGAAATGGAGGCCGCCGCCACCTCGGGCAGCATCGGCTGGAAGACCATGTAATTCTCGTCGGAGACCAATCCCACCCGGAAATCTGGATCGCGGCGACAGCGGCGGGCCAGCTCCTTGCCACAATAGACCCCGGCAAAGCCGCCGCCGAGGATCAGCACGTCAAACTCCTGTATCGCTTCCGCAGGCATGTCCTTAACATAGCATGCAATTTCCGTGCCTGCATGGGATAAGGCTTTTCATGTGACGCCTGAGAGTAGCGCGTTTACGCGCGAAGACCGAGACCCGGGTCTTCGCGCCCCGCAGCCGCGGGACGCGACTCCAAGGTGGACGCGGCTGCGAGGCGCCACGAAAAAAAGGCCGTCCCCCGGATGTGGGGACGGCCCTTGTCAATAAAGGATTGGATCGCTGACGACCTAGCCGCGGAAGTAAAGGTAGGCGGCGAGGATCAGGACCAGGGTCAAACAGCTCCAGAGAACATCCTTCTTGTTCCAGCTGTTGCGCGACTCGGCCCGGTGCTCATCGGTCACGGTGCCGTAGGTCAGGCCGCTGATCTTTTCGTAGGACGGGGCCGGGGTCATGTAGCTGACCACGTAGAAGACCGCGATGCAGACGATCAGGATCAGGATCGAGTAGTACTGGAAGAACATGTTGTTGATGATCCAGAACAGGGAACCTTCAGCGTACTGGTGTTCGAAAAGCGATACGGGCGTATCGATGACCAATCGGAACAGTCCCATTATAAAACCGACAATGAGGGTCGCCAGGCAACCCGGCCCGTTGAGGCGCTTGAAAAAGACGCCGAAGAAGAAGACCACGAAAATCGGCGGGGCCAGGTAGGCCTGGATGCCCTGCAAGTAGTCGTACAGTCCCTTGGCGCCCTGGATGACCGGGATCCAGAGGAGGCCGATAATGACCAGGACCGCCGTCGCCACGCGGCCGATCCAGACCAGCTTGTGCTGGCTAACGCCCTTGTGCAGGCGGGAATAGAAGTCCATGGTGAAGAGGGTGGCGGTGGCGTTGAGGACGCCCGCGAGGGAAGACATCAGCGCCGCCAGCAGGCCGGCCACGACGATTCCGCGGAAACCGGCCGGGAGCACGTTCTGGACCAGCAGCGGGAAGGCGGCTTGCGCATTCTCGCGGATGACATTACCCGTTTCCGGATCGATCATTTCCCGTTGCAGGGCTTCCACCATGCCGCTCTTGGCCAGGGCAAAGGAAATCATCCCCGGAATGATGAAAATGAAGACCGGAAGGAGCTTCAGGAGGGAGGCGAAGATGGTGCCGCGGCGGGCCTCGGTCTCGTTCGGGGCCCCCAGCATGCGCTGGACGATATACTGGTCGGTACACCAGTACCAGAGGCCG
This sequence comes from uncultured Opitutales bacterium, assembly GCA_913056355.1. Classification (GTDB taxonomy): domain Bacteria; phylum Verrucomicrobiota; class Verrucomicrobiia; order Opitutales; family Oceanipulchritudinaceae; genus Oceanipulchritudo. The sequence goes on along the minus strand of CAJXMX010000030.1, from coordinate 9,079 downwards.
ATGACCGGGGCGGCAAAAAGCATCGAGAGCCAGGGATAATTGCCGTTGAAGTACCAGGCCTCCTTGACGATATCCCCGTTGGCGGCCACTTCCCGGACAGGTGCCCAGGTACCCTCGGCACCGGCCCGGACGATCGGTTTCCAGAGGTTGAACATTTCGCTGCCGGCGATTTCCCGCAGGCTATCCCATCCGGCGAAGATACTGCCGTGACCCAGGGTGCGCAGGCCGAAGAAAGTCACCAGGGCGGATCCGAAGACCAGGATGAAGGTCTGCATGGCCTCGGTGTAGGCCACCGCCCGCAAACCGCCGAGAACGGTGTAGATCCCGGTCAGGACCAGGACCAGGATGGATCCGATCCAGAAGCTGTTCAGGGGCCCGATGTGCATTTCCGGAAGCAGGGTGCCGAAGACAACACCGCCTGCGAAAATGCCCACCGCGATCTTGGTCAGGACGTAGGCAAACAGGGAAATCAGGGAAAGGACGGTTCGCGAGGTCGGATTGAAGCGGCGCTCCAGGAATTCCGGCATGGTAAACACCTTGGACCGCATGAAGAAAGGCGCGAGGACCCAGCCCAGGACCAGGAGACACCAGGCATGCAGTTCGTAGTGGGCCATGGCCACACCGTCGGTGGCGCCCGATCCGGCCAGGCCGACCAGGTGCTCGGACCCGATGTTGGAGGCAAAGATGGAAGCCCCGACGATGAACCAGCCGAGGTTGCGTCCGGCCAGGAAGTAGTCCTCGGCCTCGTCCTTACCCTTTAAGATCACCCACCAGGCCACGCCCAGCAAGAGTGCGAAATAACCCGCAATGACAATCCAGTCCAATAGTTCCATAGTGGTAGTACCTTTCCTTGGGGATGAGTGTGAAAGTTCCGGATTTCATATGGAAATTCCGGAAAGATCAAGTTTGCGGAGAGTTCCCGGCAAAATTCGGGACGCAGGAGCTAAGTTGCCGGCTACAGGAGACTTACGGACTGTGTCGCTTCCCGGGGCAGCCAGGAGGAGGATTTGCGGCAAGTGAAATTGGAATGAAGTTCACGGGAAATGGGTGAATTTCAACGTTTATGCAGGCCCTCCGCCAGAGGAGTAGCCGTGCGTTCTCAGGGCAGCAGTGAAGCCCTGACGCGCCAGAACACGGGCTTGGGGGCGGCGGCCCCGATGGTGATACGGACGGCTTCGAATCCATTTTCCTGGTCCTCGGTTTCCTCGCTGAAGGGAATGCCGGCTGCGTCCGGATCCTGCCAGAGTTTCAGGTCCGGGGAGACCTCGTATTCCCATTCCAGGCCCAGCTCGCGGGGGCGGGTGTATTCCAGCAGCGTGGACCCGGCCGGACCAGGGCTCGTCAACAGGGGAACCTCCACATGTCCGGCAACAAGGGGATGCCCAAGGAAAAGGAATTCCATGAAATTGATATAGCCATCCAGGTCCGGATCCTCTCCCCGTTCGCCATCGGGATCCTGATCGGCAAAGTATCGTGTTCGCCAGTCGGAATAGGTCCGGGCTGCGGTCCGGAACCAGGAGACCTCGCTGACCGTCTCCTTGCGGCCATCACTGGCCGTCAGCCGCCAATCGTACTCCAGCATGGGATCGAGTTGGTCCCAGTCGAACCGGAGCGGGGTACCGGGAATATGGTTGTCCAGGGTCATGACCGGGCTGAACCCGCCCTGCCCGGGAGTCATCTCGTAATCCAGGCTGAAGGCACCGCCGAAGTCCTCGTAGAAGGCATCGAGCCAGGGAGAATAGGTATCGACAAAAATCTTGTTGCGACGCGGGGAGAAGGTCAGCAAACGCAGGTATCCGGCCCCACCCTCGGCCAGGCCCTGATAATCCTGGACCATGGAATACACGGTGTGCCCTTCATGTGTATCGGTCCGGATCCCTTCCCCGGTAACGTGGCCGCCCAGCATCAGGAAGAGGTTGGGATTGTCCTTGAGCACCTGGTACAGGACCTCTCCATAGGGGCTCCAGAGAGCTGGATCGCCCGGATTGACCATGTGATGGCTGACAATGATTCCCCGGTGATCCTGATACTCCTTAAGCAGTGCGTCCGCCCATTCCAGAAGACCGGGATCGACCGGATCCCGGGCCGGATCGGTATATTCGAGACTGATGACAATGAAGTCCATGCCCCCCGCCTTGAAGAGGTAGTAATGGTTGTCGTTGTTGTCGCCGTAGTGACCACCGTAGTAGCTGTAACGATCGAAATGACTGGCCCCGAAATACTGGTTGAAGTAGAAGGTGGTTCCGGAGGAGCGCCAAATGGGTTCCTGGTCATGGTTGCCTACATTCACGGCGAAGGGAATCCCTTCCTCGAGGCCGGTGGTGTCCGGCCGGTGCAGCCGGTACATGGCCTGGGCGGCGTTCAGCCACTCGGTCCCGTTGTCCCCGCCACTTTTGATGTCGCCCGACTGGGTGATGTCGCCCATGTGGAGGACGAAGGGAATGTTCAGCTCCTCATGGTGCTCGACGATCCAGTCGGTCTGGCTGAAGAAGATTTCCTTAACCGCGCCGTTGATTTCGGCGGCGTAATTCTGGGTATCGGGAAGAAGGATCACACTGAAGTCGTCCTCCCGGACCGGGACCGTTGGCCTTGCCTCAAGGGTTACTGTCAGCGGATCGGAGTCGGGGTCCGAGACTTCCACCTCAATTGTGGCGGGCTCATGGACGCCCGTTTGTCCCGGGACGGGAGCGGAAATCTGCCCGAACTGCGGTGCGCCGTTGGCGGGATCGGTGTCATAGGTCACCAGCAGGCGGGGCCGCTGCTCGAGGACGGAGTTGTGTGAGGTATACAGTGCGAATCCGTCGCTGAAGCTGGTCCGGACCAGCCAACCCGACTGGGCGGCTCCATTCGCCCAGGCCTGCAGGCTGGAGGTGACATCGATTTCATAATAGAGGCCGGGGGTACCGAAGATATGAACGTCATCGTAGTCCGCCAGGGCCTCTGAATCGTCGGCCTGCAATCCATCCCCGCCGATGGCTTCCGAGGACCACGTGGTAGCGGCATCCCAGGAGACCAGCATCCGGTGCCAGGACACCGGCTTGTAGGACTGGGAATTCGAATTGGTCCCGAGATAAATCCGGAGCTTCGCCTGGACGATCGAGGCCGCCGGAGGAACCCGGTCCCCTTCCCCGCCGAACAGATCCGCGAATTGCATCAGGGCCTGGTTGTCCCCTCCATCCCCGTTGTTGTCGATCCAGACATAAATCGACTTGGAATTGCTGTCGGGATTGTTTTCCCGGATGCCGATATCGAGGGCACCATTGTAAGCATTCATGCCCTTTTGGAAGTACAGGGTGCGGTTCCCGAATGTCCGGTCATCGGTACGGGCCATGGCCAGGTTCCCGTACGCGGATCCGGTGTCATTAAAAGCGTGCAGCCGGTAGGCATACTCAAAATCCGGAACGAGTCCGGAATCGGTATAGGCTACCGTATCCGCGGGGAGCGAGTCAGCGATGGTCTCCCATGTCCCGCCGGGCAGAACCCGCCGCTCAATACGGAATCCGGATTCGTTGGCCGACAAGTCCTCCCAAGCCATTCCGATGGTCGCTTCGGATTCCGGCCAGGCACGGAAATCGACCGGTGCGTCGGGGGTCTGGGCGGTGGCAACATGGGACAGGACCGACGCCAAAGGCAGGCAAAGCAGGAATTTTGTGCGGACCAGGGACATAGTCTAATGGCTGCCTTTGTGGGCCAGGGCCGGATCAGGGTTGTTCAAAAGGCTGAAGGTCATTTCCTGTCCGGTTTCGATAACGACCACCATCGGCGTGAGCGGGCCGCTGTCGATTCCGGTGTCTGCCTTTACGGGGCCCGGTTTATCGGCGAACTGGAAGCGCTTCTCCAGCACCAACAGTCCGGAATCGGCAGAATCGCCGCCGAGGACTTCGCCATGCTCGATGGCCAGGATCGAACATGGATAGCTTTGGCCGGCAGCCCCTGACAGATCGCCTTCCCGATTCCCGAACCGCATCCGGATCATTCCGGACAAGCGGGCAGCCATGACGGATACGGAGAGTGGTGCCCTGTCCGGTTCGATGGCTTGAAATGAATTCAGGGGAATATAGGCCCGGGCCAACAGCTGCTGCCCGTCGCGGATGAGCCGCAAGCATGCCGGGCGGTTGCGCCAGTTGGGGGCCACGCTGTCCAGACTGGTCATCCGGGAAATGTCCGCCGGTTGTTCCTTCCAATCGAAACGGCAGCTCAGCGGCAGGCCGGGACCGAACTGGGCCGGCAACAAAACCAGCTCGCCCGCACGGTAGACCAGGATCTGGGCAAGGATCGAGTCCCCGCTCCCAGCCGGACTGAATTCCTGGGCAAAAATCAATTCCTCCGGCGCCCGGTCAAACGTGTAGCGCATTCGAATGGCCAACTGCTGCTGGCCAGTTGTCATGAGACGCTGGCTTCCCTCCCCCAGGTCCGACACCTCCACGATGACCGAGTCCGGAGCCAACAGCCCCGACCCGGGTGCCAGCAGGCCAAAGCGGCGCCCCATCCTGAAGCCACAGTCCCGCAGCAGCGATGCGCGGTCCTCGGCCTCCAACCGCTCCCAGTCCAACGGCTTGAGGTTGCCCGCCTGCAGCAAATCCAGGACCACCGCCCGGATGGTGATATCCGCGCCAGTGGCTTCGATCTCAGCCCTTACGGCTGTCGTGTTACGCCCGTGCGCTGCCAGTGAATGTCCCAGCAGGGTCGTCATCGCCAATAGCGCTCCTGCCCGGCTCCACGTTTTTCCCATTGTGCCTGCTTGGCGAATTCAATCCCTCAAGTCAAGCATCCCAAAACAGATGGAACAAAAACGTTACAAGTGTTAAGAAATATTCAGGAAAGCCGCTTCTGCAGGGCCAGCAAATCCGCCGGCAACCTGGACTCGAAGTCCAGCCGGCGTCCGTCGCGGGGATGGAGCAGGCCGATCCGGGCCGCATGGAGGGCCTGGCGCTTGAACCCGTAGGGCAAGGGAGCGCCCTTGCGCTGCATGGCCTTGATGGTCCCGGGGTGATAATGGCGGTCCCCGATAAGCGGGAGCCCCTCGGCAGCGGCCTGGATACGGATCTGGTGCTTCAGTCCGGTCTCCAGACGAATCCCCAGCCGGCAGGCCCGGTGCTGTTCGAACTCGCGTTCCACGGTGAAATGGGTCACCGCCTCGACCGCTCCCTCGACCGGTTCCTGGAAGAGCTGCTGCCGGTACTCCCGGGCATCCAGCTTGAGCCAGTGGCGCCAGGTGCCGGAGGGGGCACGCGGACGTCCATCGGCGAAGGCGGTGTACTCCCGCAGGAGCTCGTAGCGCTGGAGCTGGTCGATGAGGGCCCGCCGCGCCTCCTCGTTCAAGGCCAGGCAGAGGAGCCCGCTGGTGTACTGGTCCAGCCGGTGTACCGGGAGCGGCCGTACCAGGCCGGGACCACCGAACAGCCGCTTCCGCTGCGCATCGCCGCGGGGATCGTTGAGGTAGTCACCCAGAAGGTCCAGGGCGGACTTTCCGGCCTGTTCCTCTGCCGGCACGGAAAGCAGCCCGGCGGCCTTGTCGACAATGGCCAGGCTCTCGTCGAGATAAAGGACGGTCAGCTTCGGATGCACCTTCTTCCGGTGCTCCCAGGAGGCCACCGAGCTGTCGGGAGCTCCCAGGGCCAGGGAATCCCCGGGATCCGGCATGCGCAAACCGGCCTGGGAAACGGCTTTCCCGTCCAGGTAAAAGCGCCCCGCCGCGATCCATTGCTTGAGCCGCTTGCGCGGGGTGTCCGGGCAAAGGACCTGGGCCCATTCCAGCAAGGTCCGCTCCGGCGCCTGGTCGTGGTCATCCATGGAGTAAGGGTCTTCGACTCGCCGGACACCCGGCAAGAACAATTCCTTGATTTCAGCACGGTGTAAGAATTCTGTATGAAGCCGGACCGGGGACGGCTTTTCTTGAACCGGGGGATCCCGTCGCCTAATCAGGAGCCCATGTTTTCCTTGAAATCTCTCGTAACAGGGCTCTCCGCGGTCCTTTTCCTGAGCCTTCTACCATTCCAGACGTGGGCCGATCCGGTCGAACCCCCTCCCCTGGCGGCCAAAATGTCCAAAAGCGAAAAGGCGGCTGCCATCGCCAGCTATGAACGGCTCATGGAACAGGCCCCGCCCCTGCAAGTCGGCGATTCGGAGAAGGAATTGCTCCACCGTCTGGGCCCGCCCGAGGGGGTCCTTTCAGTGGGTAGCAAAAAGAAACTGAACTATGGTCCCGGCTACATTATGGTCGAGGGAGGCAAGGTGACCCAAATCGTCGAGGTGCCGGCCGGGCAACTGGCCGCGCCGGACGCGGAATCCTACAGGGCCTATCAGGAGGCCCGCGGACAGGTCCGCTACATGGGCCGGTGGATGTCGGTCGTGGAGAGCCTTGACGCCTATGAACGGGCCCTTGACGACCAGGAGCGCAGCGAAGAGCGGATCCAGGCCGGCAAGGCCAGCGCCGCCAAGCGCAGGCAGTACATCGCCCGGACGGAGAAAAACTACCTCGACATCCGCCGCAAAGGCGCGGAAATCCAAGTTGAGGACCTGGTCGTCCCGGGGAAGATCACGGTGGTGGATTTTTATGCCGACTGGTGTGCGCCCTGCCGAAAGATCGCCCCCTACCTGGTCAAGCTGTCGGAGCAGCATCCGGACATTGTTGTCCGCAAGGTGGACATCGTGAACTGGAAGTCCCCGGTGGCCAAACAATGGAAGTTGCGCAGCATTCCCAACATGCGGGTCTACGACAAGAACGGCCGCATGGTCGGCGAGCCGACCCACGACCTGAAGCAGATCGTCCGCTACATCAACAGCATCCCCTGAGCCCTTCGCTCCTTAGTCCTTAGTCCTTGGTCCTTCGTCCTTCGTCCTTCCAATGACGGTCTGGAAATCCGGCAGGACCCAGTCACCCGGGACGCGGCATTTCATTTCCACATTGTCCCCGCTGAAGCGGAAGACCAGGTTGACCATTCGGGTCTCTCCCTCGACGAAGATCCACAGGTCCAGGGTATCCGGGGAGGACCAGGCGGCGGCCAGGTCGATGGGAATGCCGGCCGCCGAGGGATGCGGGGCCAGGTCGCCGGCGACCCATTTTCCCAGCCCGAAGGGCGTGCGGGCCTCTCCCCATGGGCCGGCCACCCGCATGATTCCGGCATCCCCGTCAAAGCTGAAGGATACGGTATCGAACCGGGTGAAGTTCGGCTCCAGGCGGTAGGTCTTTCCCGAAACCCCGGCCTCGATAGCTGAATGCGAGGCTCCTTCCGGGAGCGGAACCTGCAGGCTGGCCAGCGTCTCGTGCAGACGCTCCAAGGCCTCCGGATCGGCGGGCAGCGGTTCATTCGAAAGGCCCGGCAGGAGGTTGTCCCAGACCCAGTGGAAGCCCTGCCCCATGTCCCGCAAATTGGCGTTGGCGGCGACCACCAGGTCGTATTCCGGGAGCACCAGGCAGACCTGGCCAAAAGCCCCGTCGGCACGGTATCCGCCGACTGAATTCATCCAGAACTGGAAGCCGTAGCCGACCTCCCAGTCGTTTTCCGGATCGGAGCCGTTGGAGACCTGCTTCCGGGTCGCCTCGGCCAGCCAGGCCGCCGGGACCAGCTGTTGACCGTTCCATTCCCCGTGCTGCAGGAGCATCTGTCCGAAGCGGGCGATATCCATGGTGCTCAGGTAGAGCCCGCCGGCCCCGCGATCGACCCCGTCCCGGCTTTTCAGGATGCGGGCCCCGCTGATTCCAAGCGGCTCCAGGACCCGCGGGGTCAGGTAATCCAGCATGCCCTGGCCCGTGACCCGCTGCAGGACCGCACAGAGCATATAGGTGCCAAAGCTGTTGTAGAGGAAATGTGTACCCGGCCGCAGTTCGACCGGTTCGTCCAGAAATTGCCGGAAGGTGCTCTTGTCCCCGGTCGGATCGTTCTTCCCCTGCGGTTCCTCCAGGTGGCCGGTGTCCATGGTCAGCAACTGGCGGAGCCGCATCGCCCGGAGATGTTCGCCGGGATTTTCCGGCGTCTCGTCGGGAAAGAAATCAATAAGCGGGGTGTCGATGTCGAGGAGTCCCTCGCTGACCGCCAGGCCCACCGCGGTGGAGGTGAAACTCTTGGTCAGGGAATGAAGCAGGTGCTTCTGCCCCTCCTTGAACGGGGCGTAATAGCCTTCCGCTACAATATGGCCGTGGCGGATGATGACAAAGCCGTGCCACGACTGGTCGGGGTCCACGGCGGCGGCCTGGGCCAGGTCGATGATGGCCCGGGAGGAGACGCCTTGCTCCTCAGGCGTGCTGCGGGGCAGCGGGCCGGAGGCATGGCTGGATTGAAGAAGGCTCAGGGCCACGGTGCTGAGGATCAATCGATTGATGTTCATGGTTAAGGATTTCAGTCTCCGCCAAACGGCCGGACAATGCGCAGGGTCTCACCGGTGTCCTCAATCTCGAAGAGGCGGATCCGCTCCGCGTCCTGGTTCGGGGAATGCAGGGTCAGCATCAACTGGCCGTCGAAGCGCTTGAAAATGAATCCGTGGCCGCCGTCGTCACTGTAGAGCGGTTCCGCGTTCTGCCGCCAGGGACCGGCCAGCCTGCCGCTGTCCGATACGGCCACCCCGACCGTGTACCCGCCGACACCGAAACCGGACCAGATCATGAACAGCCTGCCTGATTTTGAGGTATGAAAGCTGGGACCGTCCGTCACCCAGCAGCCCTCCGGCTGTTGTAGATTCCATGGGGCCTGGTTGCCGCGGAACAGCAGGACCGGATCACCGCTGACGGCAGACAGGTCCTCCTTCAACGGGACCATCTCGATGGTGCCGTTGGTGATCTGGACCCATTCGTGGCAGTAGACCATCCAGGGCTGGCCCTCCTCGACCCAGAGCGTGCCGTCGAGGGTCATCATGTCCTCCGGCAGGGTCGGCTTGCGGGCAAAGGGCTGGAAGGGACCGGACGGCGAGTCCGCCACCAGGACCTGGGATCCGCGCCGGACCCGGGGACGCCAGTTGCGCCACTGCTCACACAGTTCGGTCCGCGTGTTGAAGGTCAGGAACAAGTAGTACTTGTCCCGATACCGGTGCAGCTCGGGGGCCCAGACGCCGGCCATCTCGCACCCTGGCCAGAATTCCTCCG
>CAJXMX010000029.1 GCA_913056355.1 uncultured Opitutales bacterium | reverse complement strand
CCCACGGAGTGGACCGACACGGACGGCGACGGCATCGGGGACAACTCTGATCCCTACCCCAACGACCCCACCAACGGTCATGGGGACCAGTTGATCAACGGATCCTTCGAAGCGGATTTGGTTGGGGTGCAGACTTCGCTGACGGCATGGGAAGTGATTCAGGGCAGCGTCGAGATCGTGGACAGCTATAGTTCAGAAGGCAGCAAAGCACTCTCACTGAATGGCACTGTTCCAGGTGCGATCGCACAGACCATTGCGGGCCTAACTCCAAACGAGGTGTATTCGATCATGTTGGATTGGGCTGATGATCCGACTCGAACAGGCGGACCCACGCTGGCAACCGGAGAAGTTTATGCGAACGGCACTTTGATCGGCACCATGCGCACGGAAGCTGACGCATCGAACTACTTTATCGAGAACAACGGTTTCGAGTTCCTTGCTCCTGCCGACGGAGTAGTATCGATCGCTATCAGCTCAACCACGATCGGAAGCGAAGGATTGATCATCGACAACGCAAGGATTGTTGAGGGAAATCTTCCTGCTCCTCCCGAGTCGACGACCTTGCAGAACGGGAGTTTTGAAGCCTTTGTCGCAGGGGTACCTGCGGACAATCCCCACGTCTCCGGCTACGGGGTTCCCGGATGGCTGGTAACCCAGGAAAACGTCGATCTGATCACCAGAGAGGATTTCGGAGCTGCGGAAGGAGACACCATCATTGATGTTGGCGGAAACGGGCCCGGAGGAATCGCGCAGACTATGGTTGGCCTCACTCCCGGAGCCACTTATCAATTGAAATTTGCGTATGCCCGCCACCGATTCTGGTCACAGGCGCCAATCCTGACGGCACAGGTACTGATCAACGACATCGTGGTCCGAAGTCTCTCGCGTGATCTGAGCATACCGGAGCAAGTGGCCCCTAATTTTGTCTACGATACGATTGATGTGATCGTACCGGCTGACGGAAAGGTCAAAATAGAGTTTCGATCCACGGCACTAACGGTCGGGGGAGGAATTAACTTCGATGACATCACATTTGAGCCTCCAGGAGCAGGTGAATAGATATTTTTCGGTTCGTCCGGCACCCGGTCAACGACACGACCTAAAGGGGATCGGTGTTGGACACATGTATCCACAATCTGTATGTACACAGAAGTGACATCCTGGTGAACGAAATCAATGTTCCATTGGGGATCGAAATGACCACCTTCAGTTTCCAGTCCGCGCGACTCTTGGATCCGGCGACTCCCGTCGTGGCATGGATAGACAGCGCATGTTATTTCACCATGTCGACAGGAGGGAAGTCCCGGATCAGTGAGAAATTCAGCCTGCGTGGAGATACCTCTACTTTTTCCGTCGGGGCGTCACCCAGATTTAGGCTTCATCCCGGAGAGTTCCTTGTGAACGGTGTGCTATTCATCTTGCCCAGATGGTCGTGGTTGGAGTTTGCCCGGACCATCACCGTGTGCGTAGACCTCCACCGCGCATTTCTACGACTATCACTAAAGCGACGGCTTTAATTAGACTCGATACCGGGATAACTTCGATGGCAAAGTCAATGAATTACTTTGAATTTGAATAATAACATCCAGTATCTCAGATACCTACTCTGGACGTACTATCTATTATTAATCTTTGAAGGTGCGCTGCGAAAGTGGGTTCTTCCTGGACTGGCAACACCTCTCCTGGTTGTGCGGGATCCTATATGCATCATCGCTCTCATATTGGGTTTTCCCTACTTGGTCCGAAACAGGTTTTTTTGGTACTTTTCATGTATTGGAATAGCTGGTGTCATTCTTGCCATAGTTATTGGACACGGCGATTTGATAGTAGCATTATTTGGAGGTCGCATCTTGCTTCTTCATTTTTCGCTAATATTTTTGTTTCCAGTCGTATTTGACATCCGCGACTTGTGGGCCTTTGCCAAAGTAACATTGTATATAACGATTCCCATGACAGTATTGGTGGGATTCCAGTTTTACTTACCGCAAAGTCACTTCGTAAATATCGGAATTGGCGGCGAAGGAAGTGCCGGATTCGCAGGAGCGCTGGGTCGGTTTCGACCTCCTGGAACATTCAGCTTTACCGCAGGACTTTCCATATACTATGCACTTTCAGCCAGTCTCCTTGGAGCCTGGTTCGTTGGCGGTACCAGACCCTTGCCTAAGCTCTATTGGATTGGTGTTGCCTGCCAGATAATTGCTTTACCACTTTCAGTAAGCAGAACCCTTGCCTTCAGTTATATATTAATCGTTCTCAGCATACTCTACACCGGCATTAATTCTGCTAAATCTTTGGGACGCGTGGTTTTTGCATTTCTCGTGATTGCTATCATTGTAGTCCCGTTGACACAATTTCCTGTCTTCGATGATTCGATCGATGCCTTTATGAAAAGATGGGAAACGGCAACTGAAAATGAAGGGGGAGATAGCGGAGTAGTCGGTGTTCTCGAGAAACGAGTTATTGGCAATATCACAGGGCCACTAGAGAGGATTGAAGAAATTCCGTTATTCGGCTATGGAATTGGACTCGGAACGCAGACTGGCGCATACCTGTATTTTGGCATTCGCGGTGCCGTCTTGGGAGAAGGAGAATGGTGGAGAGTTACTGCTGAACTTGGCTTTTTGCTTGGAATATTATTCATGGGAACCAGAATATGGCTTGGTATTATTCTTGGACTAAATAGTCTTAAAAAAAACCGCATGGGTCAACCTGCGCCATTGATCCTAGCACCCATGGCGTTGTATTTCCTCACCCTGGGAGATACGGGCGTGCCAACTTTACTGGGTTTCTTTGTTATGCAAGTTGGATTATGGGCTACTTCGCTTAAGGTGAATGAATCTGATTATCCAGACCAATTTGGCGAAAAAGCCACTCAGAAGGGGTTTTTAAATGGTTGATTCGGCACGTGCTCTTTTAGAACAATATCCTAAATTGTACCTATCGCTACTTAAGCTTAAACGGACAAATCATTGGTCAAGAAGCTGGGTAGTTACGAAACAACATGACCTTGTTGTTGAAGGATTTCCCCGAAGCGCTAATAGTTTCGCTTTCCATGCCTTGAGCAGCGCGAATGATGGTAAATTGTCAATTGCCACTCACACCCACTCGCCAGCTCAAATTCAGCAAGCAGTGAAGTGGAGTATTCCAACTATGGTGCTGTTGCGCGAACCGAAAGATGCGGTTATCGGATTACTTGCCTTTAACAGAGAATTGGACAATTGCTACGACTCTAAGTTAGATAAGGTAACGAAGAAGGAAGTCCTCTCAGCGCTTAATAGATGGGTATATTTTTACAATCGCATCCAAGAAGTGCGCGACAAAGTCTTTATCGCCAGATTTGATAAGGTGATTGATGATTTCGAGGGTTTGAGCAAAAGGTTTGTTCATTGGTCAGGCAGGAACTGGAATCATTATAATTCAAAAATAATCCCTGAGTCAGTAATACTTGGTGAAGCGTTTCACATTGGGCCAAACAAGCGAAGACACGCCATCAAACAAGATGTCAGAAAACAGCTTGAAAAACTGCAATTAAATACCGAATATTCATCTGCACATGAACTGTATACGGCCTTTGGATATGATTGATGAGGATTCCTCATGCCTTCGAGAAATCATATCTGACAAACAGCCACCCACAAGAACAAGGGCTCAACGTAGTGAATAGTAATGACATAGATGTGAACGATGTTCCATGATCCGTTGATACTACTATTCTTTCTTGACAAGACTCGACAACTTCAATCCTGTCGATAAATGCCATTCGGCTTCATGAAGGAGCATCCTCCGAACAGCAGTATTATATACACAAAGTTACCCTGAATAACGGTACGAAAGCTGGACTTTTTTTGTACTCAATGAGCTAAGTTTAGGATCGTTGCTAGGAATTTCAATGAAGACCGTAGCCGTCTCAATAAGCCAGTATCACAATTATCGCGGCCATTATCGGATATGGGCAGATGCGTCATTGCGAATACTCCTGGAAATGGGCGTTGTTGTGTATGTGATCGGAGATGTTGCTGACATCTCGGCTTTGCAATCGAGGTTTGAAGGCGTTCATTCGATATATTATATTGAAGAATCTAGAATCAGTTCCTTAACCAAAAGCGTCTTGGCAATCCAGAATTGGATTACTTTAAACAAGTGCATAAAGAAGAATATTTCACCTCTCCCCTCGTTCGTATTTTTCCCCGAATTGAAGTGGTTTATTTCTCCTCTTAGGTTTCGGATTACATGGCCAATAGCAAAGAAGTTTCCCCATCGTCTCGTGGGTTTTTACGCACATCCTATAAACAATGGACTGTCTCAGTATGACACCTTGTTCAAAAAATGCCTGTTTATCAAAGATTTTTACAGAGAAGAGTTTTTTAAGTTTACAGACCACATTCTTCTAAACCCTTCCCTCGAAGAAACGGGGACGAGGGATATTAGTGAGTGGATCCGGAGTGTACCTGATTGCTACTGGGATCTTTCCCTGGATTATTCGGACCCGATCGTTGAGGAGGTTCACAGGGAAAGACAGGAGCGTCGGCTTATTGTGCTGGTCGGATGCATAGAGAAGCGCAAGAACTATGATATTTTCATTGAGGCTGCGTCTAGAATGAATTCCGAAAAGTATCTTTTCGTTATGGCTGGAAAGTGGGATCCAGGTCTGTCCCCTCCTGTTAAAAGCAGCAATCTCCTTGTTTTCGATCAAGTAACTTCCGACAGATGTCTAAATACCTTGCTGAAGATCGCTGACGTCAATTTTGTAACATACAAAAACCACAGTTACAGTAGCGGAATTCTTGTGAAGTCTGCAGCACTAGGGACCCCTTCGATCGCTTCGAAAAGCTACATGGGAGACGTGACCAAGAGACATAAACTAGGCATCCAACTCGAAAGGACTTCGGTTGATGAGGTTGTACGGGCTATTCACCTCCTTACTGCAAATGATAGGGCGAGGTATTTTGATGAAAGTTCAGCGATGAGATTTGGGGAATTTCACAGCGAGAGAAATTGGACGAAACGTATTAGAGAAGTGTTTGAGGAAAGCCTTTAACAATATCGAAATTTGCTGCATGACTCTCCGACAAATCCCATTCAGCGCAACTTTACTATCCATTAGCCTTCTTCCTTTGATCAGAGACCTTGCCCCAGCAATTTAAGAGAATAGGTTCGCCGGGAAGATTCACTGACGGTCACGCTGGCTGAGTGCTCCTCTGGTTATTATTTCGAGGGAGATCCATGGCTGTTCATAGCTGCCCGATGCGTATTCTTTTCCTTCATAGCAATATCCCCAATTACGTCACTGACGGACTGTTGCACGGTCTGCGGGAGGTGTTGGGAAATGCCGTAGTGGACGTACCACGCAATGACGTGATGTATCGAGATGCCATACCTGAGTTGCTGGATAAAACCGGAAATGGCGGAAAGATCCTCTACGCCAAACTGGAGGATGCCGACGAGCTGCGCACGGCCCGTTGTTTTTGGCAGCGGGAACTGGCTGACTACGACTATGTACTGTTCGCCGACATCGACAGGCAGGCTGATCTGTTCCATACACTCTATCGACAGTTAGGGCCGACTGTCGCGCAGGATAAGCTAATCATTATCGACGGTTATGATGCCGCACAAGTATTCCCGTATTTCAAGATGCGCTGGCGACTAAGGACAAAATGGTGGACCTTCCTCCATCCTTACCACCGGGTACGCTATTTCAAGCGTGAGCGATTGGACCGGTCAGCCGGCGGCTTGTGGGCAAGTTTTTATCGTTGGCTAGAGCGACGGTATCGCCTGTATACCATTACCATGTCGATACCGGATGAGTATATCGAAGATGTGCCGATGGAAGAAAAAGACCAGGATTTTCCCAACTACCTGGTTGATGGGGAAGTGGCCAGGATGCTGGGGCAGGCAGATGCTTTCAACCCCACTGGCAAGCGGCAGTTCAAGTTTCCGGATGAGCAAAGCTACCTGACGGACGTGCGCCGCAGTCGTTACGGCATTACCACCAAGCGTGCGGGTTGGGATTGCCTGCGGCATTACGAGTATGCCGCGAAGGGAGTGGTCCTTTGTTTCCGCGATCTTGGGGAGAAGGATGCGAAATGTGCGCCGGTTGGATTGGGCAAGAGAAACACGATTGTTTATAGTAATGCGGATGACCTCAGGGGGAAGCTTGATAAGATAAGGCCTGAGGAATTTGATCAGATGAGGAAAGAAATATTGGAGTGGGTAAAATCTTATACAACCCGATCTGTCGTTCAAAGGTGGTTAGGCGAATTACGGCATAGTCAACGAATAATCTAGCGGTTGAATCGTAAGCGTCCGGCCGGCGACCTCCTTGACAGTGACGTTTTGTAACCCAGTTGGTGACGTTTTGTAAATGTGCCGGAGTGGAGATGTTGACGAGCTCTACATCTAGGCCGTGACGGTTTCTAAACCCCTGACGTGACGTTGTGGATCATCATGGGATAGAGGCGGCTTCCAGTTCTGGGGAAGTAGATGGGTATTGACGCTTAGCTTGGATCCGCTGGTTGCGAGCGAAAGTTTTCGCTCGCTACCAGAAAGACCATCAAACAACTCGGTCTTTAGCGAATATGGGGGGACATGCGTGCCCGAAAGACCAACGTGTAGGCAATGTTTTAATGACACTTCAACTGCTTCACCAACTGCTACGGCACATCGCCATAGAGAACGTCCCTGGCTGAATCCTTATTCCAATTATGCGAAGCAAACGAATTCACAGGTTTCATTGATCCCATGCCGGCAATTCATAGAATTGCTCAACACCCCAGAGCATTTGTGGTTGTGGATCCGCTGCTTCACTATCCAGAGTGGTACGCTGGCCATCCACATAGATAATCGACCGGGCGTTAACATCGGGAAGACTGTTGTTTAACAAAATCGCATCAGTAAGGGTGCCCAGTGGCTGGTCACCACTGCAGTTCATAAACAAACTCCTGCCTTTGGTAGAGCCGGAAATGATGCTACTGTTATTACCGTTGGCGTCAAAAATGCACCCAGCAAAAATATTACCAGCGTTACCATATCCTGTGGTAGTTGGTCCGTTGCGGAAATAGCAATTCACAAAACGGCTATTGTAATTCTGGGTGGGTTCGCCCGCATTATCAATGAAATCACAATTCGTGAAGTGAGTTGTTAGGTTGTTGTACAGGTGGTATATTTTTTCTGTCGAACCCTCGAACAAACACTCATGATAAACATTGAGGTTGTTCGCTCTTTTGGCGGGCAAATTCAAAGGTATGCCACATTCGATAAACTGGCAGCGATACCAGAATGACTTGTCCATAAATGAATTTGTCGGTGTATTCCCTCCAGCATAATTGGGATCAGTCAATTGAAGTATGCCATTCAAACATTTTACGAAATATAGATGATCCATAAAATTGTTATCCAATGAGTATGTTGTATCAATAACGATGCCCGAATTTACCATATCGCGAAATTGCACAAAGGCTAGTGAGAAGCGAGTGTGGACAAGACCTGGCTGATTTAATGCCAGCCCGTTGTACCCCCCTTGTACTGTCAGGTTGCAAAGTACGACAAAGTGATTCCCTGTTGCGACCGGAGTGGTGAACATATCGAAGTCTGCTGTCTTAGCAATAATGACCGTCTCACCCATACCCGATCCGACAATTCCGTGATTATCCAGAATTTTCAACGGCGCTGATATATAGTAGGTGCCGGGTTCAAGATGGACGATACCTTCCGTGTCTATTCGGTTTTGCAGCCACGAAGTATGGTCTGGTTGGTTCGCCAAACCTTGCTTCCAATATTTCCCGGCGGGATCAGGAATACCCCCATGGCGAGGCGCTTCCCAAGGCATACCCTTTCGAAGGTTCGGGCGGATCATTGTCCGCAGAGCCTCCGCTTGAGTTGCATCCAACGCAGCCGAAACCTTGCTTCCGTTTAATTGGACATCATCGCCGTTGCCCTCGGAAATGTTGAAGCGTGAAACCTGTGATTCCATACTTCTAGTGCTGTAGGATTTGTTCATCACACCCAAGGAGCTTACGTTACCTGCGCCAAAAACAATATTGGGATCTGTCAATTGATTGCTATTGGCTGTATTCACATCGAACATCAAGATTTCATTTGCTTTGGATTCAATCAGTGGCGTAAGTCTGTCTTCCGACAAGTGGTTTCCGCCCTGTGTACCAAACAAGCGAAGCGTCCCCATATTTTCGGTGTAGATGAGGGCGCGATCATCGTAATCCTTCCAGTTCCAACTCTCGGCATCAACCGCGATGAAGGTTAAGTCTTCGATATCACGAATGCTGGACGCATATCCATGCGGGGTGAGGAAATTCAGCCAAAGGAAGGTATTGCCATAGGAATCCTCGGTCGAGTTGGGATTTCCATGAAAAACCAACTGCGGCCAGCTGGATGAGGCCATAAATCGTATAAACCGATTGTTCCGAATGTAGCCGTTATTGGAACAATCAAAATTGATTTTACAGTTAACACCGCTAACAAATAGGTTATCCTCCAAAACCATATCCTTGCCATTGAAGGAAGTTACCTGCATTCCGCGAAAATGATTCCGCGCAATCGGCTTACTTCCTGACCCAAAAGTAATTCCACCTTTGGCCTGAATGTAAGAGACAACAAGATCTGTGGTTCCGGAAGGTATCAGAATACCTGGCGTAACTGCACCAGGAAGCCCATAAACCTGCTGTCCACTACTGAGGATCAATTGTGAGGGCCCATTCACCGAATAATCACCACTCTCCAAGAGGACTATGCTATGCTGGTCCAATAGAGTCTGAAGATTGGCAGCCTGGGATAATGGTACCAGCGTGGCATTGGGGTTGTAGAAATCCGATGGAAACTGAATGCCAACGGCCTCATGGCTCCAGGCGCTTTCTGGGATAGTCTGCTTCGAGATTCCAGGACCCTCATAACTGACTTGCAGGAGCTCGGAGCCGCTACTTTCGAAGTAATCAATCATCACTTCATGGAATCCCGCCTCTAGCGAAACTGTGCCAGCCTTCTCATGAGGTCCGCCCAAGGCATCATTATCCACAACCAGGGTGCCGCTAATCCAAAGGCGACTGCCGTCGTCGGAATTCAGGTAGAATGTATAATCACCCGCAGTCTGGATATCGATATACCCTGTGAATGCAAGACCGTACAAATCTTCCCGCAATCGATAATCTGAATTCGGAGTCCTGGCCACACCACGAGACACTGGAGTCAGGGTAGTGAACTCTGGAATTGAGGTCCAGTTACCTTCATAATACTCAAATACCAGACCAGGTTGTGGTGCGAATCTTGATTCCGGTTTGGGTTGGGTATCCGGATCGGGATCCGGCACGGGATCCGGATCTGGTTCCGGATCTGGTTCTGGAGTACCAGTTATCGCTTCATGGCTCCAAGCGCTACCGGCAATAACCTGCTTCGAAATTCCAGGACCTTCATAACTGACTTCCAGGGTCTCACCCCCACCACGTTCAAAGTAATGAACAGAAACTTCATGATATCCAGCCATCAAAGAAATTGTGCCTGAGACCTCGGTTTGTCCGTGCAAACCATCGTTGTCGACAACAAGCGTGTCGCCAATCCACAGGCGGCTGCCATCATCGGAATTGACGTAAAACGTGTAGTCACCTGAAGCCGGCACTTCAACATAACCCGAAAAAACAAGCCCGTAACCATCTTCCAGCAACCCGTAGCCGGGATGAGGCGTGTCCGCAATCCCGGTCGACACCGGAGTGAGGACAGTGAAATCTGGCAGAATGGACCAACTGCCCTCAAAGTACTCAAAGGCGAGGCCCGGTTGTGGAGACTGAGGCATGTCCGGACAGCGTTGGCCATCAGATCCAGTGCAGTCTCCCGGAAGTGTTGGAATATCCCCAGCCTCGTGGCTCCAGGCATTTTCAGGAATAATCTGCTTCGAGATCCCGGAACTTTCATAACTGACTTCCAGGTGCACAGAACCCGTGTTCTGGAAGTACTGAATGGAAATCGCGTGATATCCTGCTTCCAGACCAATCGTGCCTGAAGCCTCGGTGGCCTCATGCAGGCCATCGTTATTCACAACAAGGCTATCACCGATCCAAAGGCAACTGCCGTCATCAGAATCGAGATAGAAGGTATACTCACCCTTTTCTGGCACCTCGATATAGCCCATGAAAGTTATACCGTAGTCTTCCTCCACGCTACGGTAGAATGGATCCGGTGTGCTGGCAACTCCCTCCGACACCGGCACTTCGTTCGTAAAATCCGGAAGAACGGACCAACTGCCTTCGTAATACTTGTATTCAAGCCCGGATTCCGGTGCGACGGGAATGTCGGAAGAGCGATAGACTACGGCCGGATCAATCTCGGGATCCGGTTCGGGTGTAGGCTCCGGATCAACAGGCTCCGGAGGTAGAGGCACTTCGTGGGCCCAAGCAGTTGCAGGCACGGTCCGCTTTGAGAAGGTAGGCCCTTCAAAACTTACCTGAAGGGTTTCATTACCGCCACGCTCAAAGTAATGGATCGAAACTTGGTGAATTCCAGCCTCCAGAGAAATTGAACCAGAAATTTCGCGCGGACCATGTTTGCCATCGTTGTCCACGACAAGTTCTTCCCCAATCCAGAGGCGGCTTCCGTCGTCAGATTTGAGATAGAAGGTATACTCACCCGTGGACGGAACTTCTACATAACCTGTAAAGGTCAGTCCGTATGCGTTTTCTCGCAGTCTGTAGTACGGATGGGGTTTGGTGGCAGTTCCTTCCAATGACGGTGTTTTCAGCGAAAATTCCGGCAGGGAATCCCAATTGCCTTCATAATAATGGTATTCGAGACCAGGCTTTGTATTCGCTGGTGTGTCTGCAGGTCGCTGGGCAGCCGATTGTAAGGCTATGCCAAGGAGACACAGCAGGCAAAGCGATGCCTGTTTCAAGAATCTGGAAGGGAAGCTCATATACATGAAAGCCGTCTCAAATGATGTGGGCGAGCATGTAAAGCTTTCTTTGCCAACTTTATTTAACGATAAAACTCACGAGGATTTTACAAATCACATAAAGTCGTGGACTTCTGAAGGTTATAGGATGCTACAGCGCCCAGCGCGAAAGTCGCATGAGCTTAAAAAAATGACTTTTATATCTTTTTGAAGTTCAGCAAATCCAATTGATGAAATATTCCCATTAAGGTGATGCCCTTATTATTACTGGGATTTCCGCTTACAACTTATTCCTGGTGTACTCATTAGTAATGGCGTCAGAGTGGGTATTGCCTCAATAATTACTATGGAAAGATGGAAAAGCCCGGAAATTTGATCAAAGAAATGAAGCCAAATGAGGGTCCCAACCGCGGAAGAAGAATGTTTGAAAAGGACCTTAAGGACCCAATGCATCATAGAATCGAACTAAACAAGCTGACCGACCAACTGCCTAACGCGAGGTTCGAGAAATCGGTTGCGGGACACAACGTAGAAATGGGCAAACCAGCGACAGCAGTGCATCAGATCGTGGGACTGCTGCAGGATAACAGACTCAAGAAAGTTTCTGACGAGGAGGGGTGGCGGATGTGGCCCCAAAAACCATGCATGTGCTAATTCCATGAAACAGCTGATCAGACAATTTCTTCCGGTCGAGCTCATCGCCTGCGGGGTCCCCCTGTCGGACAAGCGGCTGATGACCAGCTTCGCCATGCAGCGGTCCGGTCAGCACCTGATCATTGAATGGGTATGCCGGGGCCTGCCGGCGGGCGTGCTGCACTTCAACCATTGCCGCTTCATCAAGGGCGGTCGCCGGTTGTTCCTGAAACCGATCATGGGCCGGCGAATTGTCTATTCCGGGGACACGGTTGAGGACTCCGGAGCCCAGGGCACGGCGAACCTGTGCAAGGATTTTCCGGTCCCGGCGCCCGAGTATTTCCTGTATTCGGTCGAGGACATGGATCCGCTGCAACGGAGCTACCGCCGGCTGATCCGGAAATATTCACCGGAGGTCATCCTGATCCTGCGGGATCCGGCCAACTGGCTGGCCAGCAGCATCCGCCACGGCAGGAAAGAGGAATCCGAGCTGCGGGAGCACATGGAGACCTACAAGAAACAGCTCTCCATCGCCACCGGGCAGCACCGGCATACCTTTCCCCGGGTCATCGTATTCAACTACAATGAATTCATCATCAACGAGGCGTACCGTCGGGACATGGCCGGCAAGTTCGACCAATTCGACCTGGACAAGGCGGATGTAGCCCTTGCCCGGACCCCCGACTTTGGCGGCGGCAGCAGCTTCAGCGGGCTCTCCAAATCCCAGACCAACGACCGGTGGCGGAAGTATGAGAACGACACCTTCTTCCGGAGCCTGTTGGCGGACCGGGAGCTCCTGGAATTGTCGAAGGCGTTCTTCGGGGAGATCGGCGAACTTTCCATCCTGGAGGAGCTGACCCGGCGCAAGTGAACCAGCCGGCCTTGCCGATCACGCCAGAACCCATGCACGCCCTCCACCAACTTCTCCTCGACCAGCCGTTGATCGCCCTCTTTGCGATCATTGCCAGCGGGCTGCTGCTGGGTAGCATCACCATCAAGGGGATCAACCTCGGCAGCTCGGGTGTCCTGTTTACGGCCCTGCTGGCCGGTCATCTGGGCTACCGGGTGCCCGCGGGGATCGGCACCCTGGGGCTGGTCCTCTTTGTCTATTGCGTCGGCATCGGGGCCGGCGGACGCTTCTTCGCCGCCCTGGCCCGGGAGGGGGCCGACCTGGCCAAGCTGGCCCTGGTCACCGTCGGCTTCGGCGGGCTGGTGACCTGGGCCGGGACGCGGCTCCTGGACCTCCCGGCCGACCTCGCCACGGGGATCTTTGCGGGAGCCCTGACCAGCACCCCCGCCCTGGCCGCGGCCACCGAGGGACTCGGCGCCGCCGGTTCCCGGGGGGTCAGCATCGGCTACGGGATCGCCTATCCCTTCGGGGTCATCGGGGTGGTCCTCTTTGTCCAGCTGCTGCCGCGGCTGCTCAAGCTCGACCTCGAGAAGATCGCCGAGGAAAGCCGCGACCCGGCCGAGTCCGAGGAGCGCGTGGAGACCGTCCTCGTCGAGGTCACCAACCCCAACCTGGCCGGCAAGAAGATCGCCGATGCCGGGCTGGCCAATTTCAATGCCTGCCAGATTTCCCGCATCCACCGGGAGGGCCGCCTGACCCCGCTGGAGTACGACGACGCCTTCGAGCCGGGCCAGCTGCTGCTCCTGGTCGGGCGGAGCAGGGAGATGGCCATCGCCATCGACTACCTCGGGAAACGCAGCGACAAGCAGGTCATCAAGGACGTGGAGAACGAGCGCCAGCTCCTCCTGGTGACCTCGCGCTCCTTCGCCGGGCGGAGCCTGAAGGAGATCGCCCCCCTGAAGAACTTCGGCATCGTCATCACCCGGGTCACCCGCCTCGGCCTGACCTTCGTGCCCAACTCCGGGACCGTCATCGAGCGCAACGACCAGGTCACCGCGGTGGGCCGGGCCGACGCCCTGAAGAACTTCGCCGCCGCGGTCGGGCACCGCAGCAGCGCCATCGACGCCACCGACCTCCTTTCCCTTTCCGCGGGGCTGACCCTCGGCATCATCGTCGGCCTGATCCCGATCGGCCTGCCCGGCAGCACCCCGATCACCCTCGGGCTGGCCGGCGGCCCCCTCCTGGTGGCCCTGCTGCTGGGGCACTTCGGCCGCGTGGGCCGCATCGTCGGGCACATCCCCCGCCCCACCCGCATGCTCCTCCAGGAGCTGGGCCTGGTCTTCTTCCTGGCCAACGCCGGGATTGCCGGCGGCGGCTCCCTCGTCGAGACCATCCAGTCCTACGGCCTGCCCATTTTCGGGCTCGGCATTGCCGTCACCGTCATTCCCCTGATGGTGGCCTGGCCCATCGCCCGGCGGTACTTCCGGATGAACGCCCTGCAGTCCCTCGGCGGCATCTGCGGCGGCATGACCTCCACCCCCGCCCTCGGGGCCATTACCGCCAAGACGGAGTCCCAGATCCCCGTGGTCAGCTACGTCTCCGCCTACCCCGTGGCCCTGGTCATCATGATCCTCGTGGCCAAGGCCCTCGTCGCCATGCTGGGGTAGGTCTTTGCCATTGCCGGAACGAATCCGGTCCCTAGCATTCCATGACAAAGAGGTCATGGTACACCGGGGATCAGTTGATTCATCGAAGCGTACCCATGTTTTCAGGACATGGGTATTTTTGTTGCTGGCCGGGATCCTGCCGGCGGGCTGCACCATCGCCCCGGATGTCTTCAGCTCCCCGAAGCCGGGGGCCCCGCCGCAGGTCCAACGTGATGCCGGGCGGAGCCCGGACCTGCCGGTTACCTCGGTCATCATGGAACAGGCCCGGGCCCACCCGGAGGCCCACCGGGTCATCCTCCTGGAGGACGGCGACGACGCCCTGCTGGCCCGCATCCACCTCATCCGCGCAGCCCGCGAATCCATCGACGTGCAGACCTTCATCTGGGTCTACGATGATTCCGGGCTGTTTGTCTTCCGGGAGCTGCTGGCCGCCGCCCGCCGGGGGGTGAAGGTGCGGATCCTCGTCGACCAGAACGTCCCACCGAAAATTTCCACGGAGGAATACGCCGCCCTGGTGACCGCGCACGAGAACCTCGAGCTGCGTCTCTTCCGTCCCATTAGCAGGAACGCCATCAACACCTCGTGGACCTTTACCCATACCGCCCTGACCCGTTACTCCACGCTCAACCGCCGCATGCACAACAAGATCCTCGCGGTCGACGGCGTCGCGGCCATTACCGGCGGGCGGAACTACCAGGATGCCTATTTCGACCGGGATCCGGAGTTCGACTACCTCGACAGGGACGTCCTCATCAGCGGTCCGGCCATGGCCGGTGTCCGGGAATCCTTCGAGACCTTCTGGAATTCCCGCAAGGCCTACGAGGCCAGCCGGATGAGCGACCTCAAGGAAGCCCTTGAGGAAGGCCGGGCCCGGATGCCGGAGGCCGTCCGCCGGCCGGTCGGGCCCAAATTTGCGGAGATCGACCGACTGGCCGGCCGGCCGGACCTGGCCGCCATCCGGCCCTCCCTGAAATCATGGCCCGTGGCCGACCTGGAGTTCATGTGGGATTCCCCGGCCAAGTTCCATCCCTTCGGCATCGGCTCGGACCGGGACGCCTTCGAGCCCATTATCGCGGCGGTCCGCGCCGCGGAGGAGGAAGTCTGCTTCGAGAGCCCCTACGTGGTCATGGGCAAGAAGGGCTACAAGCTGTTCCGGAGCCTGCGCAAGGAGAACCCCGGGCTGCAGCTCCGGGTGGTCACCAACAGCCTCTCCTCGACCGACAACGTCTATGCCGGGGCCATTTCCCTCAAGCAGCGGCGGTCCCTGATTGTCGAGCTCGGCTGCGAGCTGTATGTCGCCAAACCGCAGCCCGGGGAGATCCGGCAAATGGTCAGCCGCTACGGCGAGCTGCTGCAGGAAAACGGCCGCAGCAGCCAGGCCGAATTGCCGACCGGGGCCGCCCGCATCGAGCAGGAACAAGACGGCCCGGTCTACTGCATCCACTCCAAGTCGATCGTGGTGGACCGGGAAATCTGCTATGTCGGCTCCCACAACTTCGATCCCCGCTCCTTCAGCCTGAACACGGAGTGCGGGGTGATCATCCGCGATGCGGCCTTTTCCATTCACCTCGAAGGCATTATCCGGAAGAAGATGCGGCCGCAGAACAGCTGGGTCGTGGCGGCCCGGGATTATCCGCCGGTCATGGAGGAGCTTAATTCCTTCATCACCGCCGTCTCCTCCCAGCTTCCCCTCTTCGACATCTGGCCGCTTGAGCACTCCTCCTGCTACGAGCTGAAGGAGGGCTTTGAGCCGGTCCCGCCGGACCACCCGGAATTCTATGAGCGCTATGAGGACGTAGGCCCCATTCCCGGGCTCGATATCGGGATGACCACGGTCCAGGCGGAGCTGATCCGGGGCTTTGCCGGAATCGCCACCCCGCTCATGTAGGCCCTCGCGGAACTCAGGAACCCGTGCGGTTCAGGTTCTGAAAGTCGGTCTGGTTGACGAAGCCCTTTTGCATCGCGTAGCGGATCAGGTCCACCGTCGTGTGCAGGCCCAGCTTGCGCATGATCCGCGCCTTGTGGTTCTGCACGCTGACCGGACGCAGGTCCAGCTCCTCGGCGATCTTCTCGTTGGAGGCCCCCGCCCCGAAGTAGCGCAGCAACTGCTGCTCGCGCTCGGTCAGGATCTTGGAAAAGGCCATCGGGTCGGTCTTCTGGATCAGCATGTTCTGCTGCACCGTGGCCGCGTAGTAGCAGTTGCCCTCTCCCAGTTGCACGACCGCCTTCTTCAGCTCGTCGATCGATTCCGTGTTCTTGTCCACGAAACCGAAGAGGCCCGTCATGAAAACCCGGTACAGGGTGTACTCGTCGGTCCGCCCGGAGACGCCCATGATGCGCAGGCGCGGGTTGACCTTGAGCATCCGGTTGGCCAGGTCCAGCCCGCTTCCGTCCGGCAGCTCAATGTCCAGGATGACGATATCCGGCTCGTGCTTCTCGAACGCCTTCCACCCTTCCTTGACGGTCTGGCAAGTGGCGACGAGGTCGAACCTGTCGGTCAGGCACTGCCGGATGAGATCGATGCCCAGTTTCTGGTCCTCAATGATGATCGTCTTCAAGGTCTTCTCCACTTTCGCAGTTCCGACAAACTGACATGCGCGTCCTCCATGTTACTGTCGGAGGCGGCAACTTGGATGTCACGGCACACTTGCTGCATGGGTTTATTATTCCTGATCAGGGCCAAGGTAGTCAAGCGGTGGGCGCAGCGGCGAAGGTTTTCCCATTCGTACCGTTCCCCGTATAGGAGACAATCCTCAACATGCTTGTAAATTTCATCCATGAGCTCGTCTGAATCCACCACATCGGCGGAATCCTCAACGTCATGGGAAACCTCCACGTCGGCGATATTGGCCAGGCAATGGGCCAGCCGGGAAGCGGTCAGGGGCTTTGAAATATAGCCGTTCATGCCCGCCTCGACGCTTTCCTGCCGCTTCTCGGCATCGGTGTAGGCGGTCACGGAAATCATGATCACGGGATCGTCCGGATCCTCCTTGCGGTGCCGGCGGGCGATCTCCGGACCGGTCAGGCCGGGCAGGTCCCAGTCCAGCAGGGCCATGTAGTAGGTGTTCTCCTGCAGCATGCCCAGGGCCTCCCGGCCGTTCTCGGCCTCGTCGCAGGAGCAGCCCAGGGTGGTGAAGAAGTCGACCACGGAACGGCGGTTGTAGGCCAGGTCGTCGACGATCAGGACCCGCTTGCCGTTGAGCGCGCCGAGGACCACTTCCTTGTCCAGCTCCCGGCCGCTTTCCACCCGCTCGAATTTCCCCTTCAGGATGAAGCGGCAGCCGCTGGGATCGTTGCCCTCGAGGCGCAGGTGGGCGCCCATGGCATGGGCGATCTCCTGGCAGATGGACAGGCCCAGCCCGGTCCCGTGCTTGCCGCTCTCGATCCCGCTTTCCCCGCGGTAGAAGCGTTCAAAGACAAACTCCCGCTCGGAGGGATCGATCCCCTTCCCCCAGTCGGCCACGTAGATCTCCAGTTCCGCCTCGGCCGGGGTCAGCTTGTGGCAGATGGCCCCCACCTCGATGCGGTCCGATTCGGAGTACTCGAGGGCGTTGATGATCAGGTTGCTGAGGATCTTGATCATCCAGTTGCGGTCGGTCTTGACCACGACCTCCTTCAGCTCGGGCGAGATGTTGGTCTGCAGGGTGACCATCTCCTTCCGGATCCCGAACTGGTTCTGCTTGATCGAGGTCTCGATGATGTCCGGCAGCGAGACCGGGATGGAGGAGGTCGGGATGTTCCGTTCATCGATGGCCGAGAAGTCGAGAATTTCCCCCAGCATCCGGTCCACGATGAGGCCGAACTCGGTCAGGTCCCGGAGCCGGCTGTCGCTGCCGTCCTTGGGGGGGTTGCGGGAAAGGGTCTCCGCGATCATCAGCACCCCGTTGAGCGGATTGCGGATGTCGTGGGAGAGCCCGGCCAGGAAATTGGTCCGGGCCGCGGTGGCGGCCTCCAGCTCCCGGGTCTGCTTCTTGACCTCGCTCTGCAGCCAGAGGTTGGTCTTCTTGAGCTGGGCCGAGCGCAGGTAGAACAATCCCCAGACCAGGAGCAGGGCCAGGATCAGCATCAGCCCCTGGTAGAGCGGGTTGAAATACCACGGCGGGGCGATCCCGAACTGGACCACCTGCGGCTTGGAGACGTTGCCGTTGGGATGGATGGCCCGCAGCTCGACCATGAAGGAGCCGTGGCCGGCAAAGGTCAGCGAGGGATCGTTGAGGTTCACGCTGCGCCAGCGCCCGTCGTTGATCCGGTATTCCACCTGGCTGGGAATGCTGGGATCCGAAAAGCCCACCTGCAGGTCGATGAAATGCATCCCGCTGGGGATGGTCCGGTCCTCGATCCGGCGGTTTTCCAGCAGGAGGTCGAACTCCACCTCCGGCACCGCCGCCTCCTCCAGCTCGTCCCGCGCATACCAGCCCACGCCCTCGCCGCCGACGACGCCGATCCGGCTGAGGTTGCTGACCAGGCTGAGCGGCTCCCCGAGCCGATGCAGGTAGGGAATCGATAGCATCCTCAAGTCCTTGCCGTC
Source organism: uncultured Opitutales bacterium (assembly GCA_913056355.1). Classification (GTDB taxonomy): domain Bacteria; phylum Verrucomicrobiota; class Verrucomicrobiia; order Opitutales; family Oceanipulchritudinaceae; genus Oceanipulchritudo. Next base: position 3,954 of record CAJXMX010000029.1, on the reverse strand, counting down.
GAAAAGGCCGATGGCGACCTGATGGCCGGCCGGATTGTAATACAGGAAATCCGTCTGGTTCCGGAAAGTGCTGATGGCGTTGACCTGCCAGCCGGCGGCGCAGGGATACTCGATCACTTCATTCCCCACCACCCGGTACAGGATCTCACCCGTCGCCAGCCAGACCCCCGATTCCCCCACCCCGAAGGCATGGACATCCATGTCCATGTCGAGGTCAATGGGGGTCGCGGCCCAGGACTGCCGCTTTTCCTCCAGCTTGATCAGTTCCCGTTCACCCCTCAGCAGGTACAGGGCGGCGCCGTATTCCCCGACCAGCCTCAGCCTCCGGGTGTCCGGATAAATCTGCCGGAACTCCATTCCATCCTCGGCCATGTAGACCCCGTCCGGGCCGACCGCGTAAGCCCGCTTGGCCCCCCACTTGAGGTCGGAAACGGGAACCGGCAATTCCCGGGAGGTCCAGGCCCCGTCCTTGAAATCCTGGTAGATGTAGGCAAATCCGGATATGGGATTCCCGGAGGGATCCGTTCCGACCCAGTTCACCGAGTAGTCAAGGGTGCCGGCCGTGTATCCCTCGGGCGTCAGGCGCAGCCAGTCGGTATCCAGAAACAGGATGGCGCCATCCTCGGTCGCCACGGCCCTCCGGAAGTCTTCCTCCCCGAAGGCCCGCTTGGCCGACAAGTACCGTGTTTCACTGGGAACCTCGACCCTGGCCAGGCCCGTGACCCCCAGCATGTAGAACTCGTCGTTGGAGACCTTTTCCACCTTGTAGACATCCCCGATGCCGAGGTGCTGGTCGGCCGGCACGTAACTGCTGAGCATCCCCGAGACCCGGTCGATCACAACCACCCCGTAGGGATAGTCCACCACGGCGATGCTGTCCTCGAACTCACAGGAATTGTTGGTCCCTCCGCTGAAGTAATCGAAAAAGTCGGATTCCACGCGGACCGGCAGGTCCCCGGCAATGCCGCTCCACCGGTACAAGTGATCCGCCGTGCCCAGCCAGTAGCCATCCGCGTCCGGTTCCATCCAGGAGACAAACAGCCCCCCGAAGTGGTCGCTGGATACTTTCAGGTGCCGGCCGCTGGCGGTGATCTCCCACAGCCCTTTTTCGCTGCTGACGAAGATCCGGTTTTGTTGCGGGCCTCCCGACATCACCTGCGGACGGGGTGAAAAGGTCTCCTCCCAGTAGTCGCCCTGCTCGAGCTCTTCCGTGTCGATCCAGCCGAATCCTCGCGACCCGAAATACCACAGCTTGCCCAGGCGGTAGACGATCGACCAGATGAAGTCGGTTTCGATGGGGACGTCCCCTCCTTCCCCGGTCTCGACGTTCAGGTATCCGATCTTGTTGGAAGCGGCATACCACAGCGTGCGGCCGTCGGGATCCAACTCAAGGGCGGAGATCCGGTCCCCGGAGAGGACTTCGGAAAATTCGTTCTCATCTTTCCGGTACAAGGCGTCCCCGGCCAGCCACAGCGTGTCGTCGACTTTTACAACATCGTAAAATTCGTAGGGGGGAACGCCGTCGACCCGCTCCGCGAACCGGCTCATCAATCCCTTTGGTGGAGCGGTCGCGAGGGCCACGTTGATAAAATTTAATCCAACGAGAAATAAGAACTGTGGAAACAATGCTGGAGACAGAATTTTCAACATATTGTAAAAAGGGCGTCCTATGAAACATACCAAACGCATTCTAATTCTCGTAGTGGCAATCTGTTTAGCCTCAGTCGGACTCAATGCACAAGCTGAAACCGTAAGTAAGAAAGTCATCAAGGATCTCAACACCAAAGACAGCGGATCCATCCTGATGAGTATTTACTGCATCGTCGGCGATGGCAGGAACAACCGCTGAAAAACAGATTTCCGTACAGTAAACATTTAACGCAAAAACAGTAGAAAAAATAAAGGCGCACCCATGACCACCTTCTCACACACAAGCTCAATCCCACTACCTTATGATCTCAGCGGAGCACCGGAATGGTTCCTCAAGAAAGCCCGCTTCGCCAAGCGGTTCTTCCTTAACCTGGCACCGATCCGTTACGCGCTGGTGGCTGAAGAAGGCGGTCCGGTGGACCAGATCGAATACGGCAGCGACCAGTACCTGGGCCAGGAATGGCAGCTCAGCCGCGTCACCCTTCGCGAGGAACTCCGGCATCCCATGGGCAGGAAGCTGGCTCTGTTCCACTCCGCGGATGGTTCCGGCGTGGGCAGCACCCGCCTGGAAGCCCGGGCCAAGGCCATTTCCGAAGCGCTTGAGCGCTGGGCCTTCACCGAGACCAGCTCCGGTCCCGACGCCGTCCTCTACGGATATCCCTACTCCATGAGCAGCAAGGGCATGGCCGCCTTCCCGAGCGTTTTCCCGGGACAGGCCCGCCGCGCCGCCGTTGCCGAAGCCTTTGAATACTTCTCCATCGATGCATGGTGGGGCGGTACCCTCAACCACTGGATTATCAACCGCGAGGACGCCACCATCGTCTTCATCAATCAGCCCGCGTTCAACGGACATATTGCCCTGGCAATTCGCCACCTGTCTCTTAAAAATTATGTCGCTGCCTACGGTATCGGTTCCGGCGCGACGCCCGAAGAGGCTGAAATGAAGGCGCAACTCGAGGCCTGCCGTTCCCAGAAAGTGCTGGAACGGCGGGACGCCACCCCGGTCAACGCCCGGACCAAGCCGGTCCTGGAAACCGAACAGCGGCTCCTCGAGTTTTCCTCCCCGGAAGGCTTCCAGATCGTCAAGGATCGCCTGGCCAGCCGTCCGTGGCTCCCGGCCATCCAGCCGAAGGTCATCTACGACGGCCCGGTCAACGGTCCCTGGAGCAAGTACACCCATGTTTGGCGCCACGCCCTCGAGCCCTTCCCGATCAAGTATCGCCAGCGCAAGTTCGTGGCCTGAACCCGCGTCCGCTCCCTCCCTCTTTAGATTAAGTCCCTCCACCAAACACATTCAATGAGCACACAAGACACAACCTTCCCCTTCCCCTTCGTCAGGGGCCTCATCGGCTCGAAGGTGGCCGATCGTGCTGTTCATTTTCAGAAGAGGAGCGCCCCCATGAAAGAAAAAGCCATCTGCCTGGACGACGACCCACTCTCTCTTCGGTTGGTTGAACACCTGCTGAAAAAGCGATACGAGGTCCTCTCCTGCGCCACGGTGGACGCCGCCGTCCGGGCGGTGCAAAGCCACGCGGTCGACCTGTTTCTTTGTGATTACCACCTTGGAGACAGTATAACCGGTGCGCAGGCATGGGAAATCCTCAGCGAAAATCACGGCTTCAACCCGGTCCACCGGGTCCTCATCACCTCCTATCCCTCGCCGGAAATCGAGGAGGAGACGATGGGCATCGGATTCGACCGGGTATTTGCCAAGCCGCTACGCAGGGAGTTCCAATCCTATTGCCTGAACCTTTGGATCCCGCCGATGAACCGTCCGGTCGCGGTGGGCTGATACAAAACCTTTTTTCTACTGTACGCGTTTCAAGTCCCCCGGGTCCGCCCCCGGGGGACTTTTTTTTGTCTGGGCGTGCCGTGCCGTGGCCTCCTCGCCCTGAAGGGCTCGGTCGACCACGGCTACGATCGGCCGGCGCTCCGCGCCTCGCCTGCCTGAATTTTAGGCTGATGATCCTGCAAACGATCGTCGTCATATTTCGAGAGCACGGAGAGGTCGAAGACGGCAGCCTTCCGCGATCTCCCCAGGATCGGACAACGTGGCCTTCCGCAATATCGGAGAAGTCTAATACGGCTGCGATCTCGAAGAGATCGTACAGGGTAGCCGCGGGTCACGCGCCAGCGGGACCCGGGGGACAGGAGCGGAAACAATAATTCGACCCCGGAGGGGTCGCACATCCGCATCCGCCAACCTCTGGAATCCTCCACCGCACCGTGCCGTGCCGTGCCCTCCTCGCCCTGAAGGGCTCGGTCGACCACGGCTACGATCGGCCGGCGCTCCGCGCCTCGCCT
>CAJXMX010000028.1 GCA_913056355.1 uncultured Opitutales bacterium | reverse complement strand
CCGGGTCATCGGCGAGCTGATCGCCTCCTGAAGTGATTGCTTTGACATGATTTGCTGATTAACGATGCGCTGTCTTATCTTTGATCTTCCGGTTTACCGCCGGGTCGACGACCCGGACCGGAAGCGCCTGGACGCCGTGCTGCGGGAAGTCGGCGGCAATACCGGAAACCTGCTTTTCCATTACGCCATCCATTCCCACCTTGAGGATGAGCTGGTGCCCTGCCACTGGATGGATGGCCTGGAGCTGGCCCGTCATTCCAGCTTCGATGGGGCGGTCCTGGGCGCGGCCAACTGGCTGAACAGCTTTCACGCCTTCAGCAATGACAAGCGCGCGCGTGTGTTGAAGGAGCTGGGACTGCCGGTAATCTGCATCGGCCTGGGTTGTCAGCATCCGGTCACTACATATGAGCGGATCGAGTTCCCTCCCGAGACGGTGGAATTCCTGGAGGTCCTGCGCAGGCTCGGGGCGGTGGTCCTGACCCGGGATGAGATGACCGCTGCGCAGTGCCGTCATTACGGCCTGGAAAATGTGGACGTAATGGGATGTCCCTCCAACTTTATCAATCCCCGGGCGGATCTCCCGGACCAGCTTCAGGCCGGGCTCAGCGAAGGAAAGTTTGGCACGGTTGTCCTCAACAGCGGCCACTTCTCCGGCGGGACCCTGGAGCTGGACCGGTTGCTGCTGCCGCTCACGGAGGGCCGCAAGGACTCCTATGTCATCCAGGACAACTTCCACGGGGTGATGGCCATGGCCCTCGGCCGCCAAAGTGAATTCAATCCGGCCGACGTCCGGGCCATCAAGAAAGCCTTCGGCATGAGTCGCCTTTTCCCCTCCGGCAAACAGGCCTTTGCCGCCCTGCGCAACCAGATGGTGGCCTACACCGATGTCGAGGAGTGGTTTGCCGCCGCCTCCGGCTGGGATCTCGCCCTTGGTTCCCGCATTCACGGTTCGATGGCGGCCATCCAGTCGGGGACTCCCGCCATCCTGGTGGCCTGCGATGCCCGCACCGAAGGATTGGCGACAACGATGGGCATCCCCTTTGTTCCGCTGAAATCCGTTCTCGACCTTGGCCGGACTCCCGGACCGGCGGAAATTGTCGGCATGGCCAAAACCGATTTCAGCGGCTACCGGAATATCCGGAAATCCCTGGCAGCCCTGTATGCGGGGCACCTGGCCCGCTTTGGTTTGACCGTTAGCAAGGGGCTGCTAAATCTGGCCCAGGACGCCGAATGAATCCGGGAAAAAGCTGACCATGCGGATAATAGATGCCATGCGGGCCCGCTGGCGGGCCATGAACCCTTTCTACTGCCTGGGTAATCCCCGTCCGGATGTCCTGCGGGGAATGCGGAAGTGGAAATGGCTCAATGCCCGCCGCAAGGAGGGATGCACCATCGATCCCTCGACCGAGGTCCGGATCGAGGGGCAAGAGGGCGATACCCGGCTTCACATGGGGATCAACACCGCCATCGACAAAGGTTGCATCCTGTGGCTGGGCCAGGATGAAGCCGCGGGTCGGATCTCGATCGGCAAGAATGTCTACATCGGGCCTTACTGCTTTATCGGGAGTTGTCATCAACTGGCCATCGGCGATCACACCCTGATCGGGGCCCATTCCTATTTGATCACCGCCAATCACCGGATTACGGACCCGGAGCTGCCTTACGGGAGCCAGGGCTACACGGGCGGTGACGTCACCCTGGGCCGCAACGTCTGGCTGGGGGCAAAGGTGGTGGTGCTCCCGGGAGTCACCATCGGGGACAATGCCATAGTCGGTGCCGGAGCCGTGGTGACCCGTGATATCCCGGCCAATGAAACCTGGGCTGGCGTGCCGGCCCGGAAGATCAAGTGAAGCAGCCATGCGGATAGCGATACTCTCCACCATCCAGGGCTACAGCTGGGCTGGAACCGAGGAAGTCTGGTTTCAGTTTGCCCGGTTGGCCCTGGAATCCGGACATGAGGTCCTGCTCGGTGCGGACCAGGCGGTTGTCGAATCGGAACAGGTCGCGGAGCTGGTCCGGGAAGGACTCAAGACCACCGGCCGGCGCGTTTTCCGTCCCATGCGGTTCTACCTGCTCAAGCAACGGTTGTTGCCGGACATGGGGAAGCTCAAGGCCTTCGATCCGGAGGTCCTGTTGATCAATTCCGGGTCCCCGCTGGATCATGTCTACCTGCGCCACCTGTGGCGCTTCGTGGAAACGATGGACTGTCCCAAGGTCTACTTTTGCCACTTCAATTCCGACCGCTTGCAGATTCCCGACCGGGAGGCGTTGCGGCGGGATTTCCAGGACCTGGCGGGAATGGTTTTCGTCAGCCGGCACAATCTCGAACTGCTGAAGCGGCAACTGGCCTGGGACCCCCGCCACGCGGTGGTCATTGCCAATGCCTCCCGCCTGGTCCTCAAGGAACCCTGCCCGTGGCCCGAGGGACCGGTCCGGCTGGCGCATGTGGCCCGCCTGGAGACGACCTGGAAAGGGCAGGACCTCCTTCTGGAGTGCCTTGCGGGCGAGGCCTGGAAAGAACGGGAGTGGTCCCTGACGCTTTTTGGCAGCGGTCCTGACGAGGACTACATCCGGAGGCTGATTCGTTACTTCAAACTGCAGGACCGGGTCCGGATGGGCGGTTATGTGCGGGACATGACGGAAGTCTACCGGGAACACCACGCCCTGGTCCTGCCTTCCCGGGGAGAGGGCATGCCTCTGGCGGCCCTGGAGGCCATGATGTGCGGTCGTCCGGTCATCGCCACCGACGTGGGCGGCAACGCCGAGCTGATAGCGGACGACCATACCGGTTTCATTGCCGAGGCGCCCACCCCGCACTCCTTCCATCGCGCCCTTGGCCGGGCCTGGGAGAAACTGCCTGAATGGAAGGCCATGGGAGAGGCGGCCCACCTCGCGGCGAAGCAGCGGTCCGGGACCAATCCGCCCGCCCGGCTGCTGGATTTCCTGGAATCCGTTTGCGCGGAACCCCGGCCGCCGGCCGGCCCATAAATCCTTCGAACGTGGAACCGGCGAGCATCAGTGTCATCATACCGGCCTACAACCGGGAGGCCATTCTCGGGGAAACCCTGGAGAGCCTGCTTCGGCAGACGCTGCCGGCCCGGGAAATTATCGTGGTCGACGACGGGTCAACCGACAGGACGGCCGCTGTGGCGGAGTCCTGCGGCGCACCGGTCCGGGTGGTCCGGCAGTCCAATGCCGGACCCGCGGCCGCCCGCAACCGGGGATTCCGGGAGTCTGCCGGCGAGTACATACATTTTTTCGACAGCGATGATATCGCCGTCCCAAACAAGCACGAGGTCCAGGTCCGCACCCTGGAGGAGAGTGGAGCCGACATTGCCTTTGGTCCCTGGATCAAGGGGATTTTCGGGGCCGCCACCTTTTGTCCAGTCAACCAGGTATACCAGCAGCACGGTCTTCCCCGGGGAGACCTGGTCCAGGCCCTGCTCAGCAGCTGGTCCGTCGTCCCCCACGCCTGCCTGTTCCGCAGGGGGATCGTGGAAAGGTGCGGCGGATTTCCCGAGGATCTGCGGGTGGGGGAGGACCAGTTGATGTTCCTGCGCTGCCTCCTGGCCGGAGCCCGGGTGGTTCACAGTCCTGGCACACTTGAATTATACCGGACCGAGAACATGGACAAGATCACAGCCTCCGCTGACGGGCACCGCCGCCGTATCACCGAGTGGGCCCGGTTCCTGGTATCTGCCGGGCAGGAGTGCCAAGCGCATGGAATTGATCCAAGAAAATGGTTCGGGTTTCGTCTTCGGGCCTGGATTTGCGGCAGGGATATGGCCGCTTTGAATGAACCCCCTCCGCCGGATGTTGTCCGGGAGGTGGCCGAATTGTCCGGGCAGAGCGGCAATACCTTCCTTGCATTGGCTGATTTTTCCGACAAAAAGTATGCATCCATACAAAGCCGTCTGCTTGGGCGTCGCGGCCACCGGTCTTTCCGCATGGGCAGGCTCAGCCATTTACAGATGGAGTTGATTGGAAGGTGCGGGTATAGTCTCCAGTAATCTTTCCTTACGGCCGCCCGTGCCAAAATCCACGCTTCCTCAGAGTGATAACATCCTGATCTTAATATGATACTATACCTATCCACTGCCGACGATGGAGGTATTGCCCAATACACGATAGAGCAGGTCAATGCGCTCGAGAAGAGCGGCATTCCCGTCACGGTCCTTTGTTCAGATCGGTTTCCTGCGGAACGCCTGCGCTGTTCCAGGGTCATATCCACCCTGCCTGCTTCCGAATTCAAGGCCAGCAGGGGGGGGAGGTTGATGGCCAGGATCATCAAATTCAGGAAGATTGCCAGGGAAGCCTACAAACTGAACGCAACGTCAAGCCGCTTCGACTACATATTGATCGACTGTTTCATGGAATATTTTTCCGTCTTCTGGTTTGGTCCGTACCAACGGCTCAGCCGGATGGGCATACCCATCGGGGTAATCGCCCACGACCCTGTCAGAAATCTTCTCGTTGGCCCACGCTGGTGGCACGATTTGTCGATCAGGCTGGCCTATTCCTTTGTCCGGGACGTATTTGTCCATGATGCTGCATCAATCGACTTTGGCGGATCAAAGCCGGACCGGATCCGAATCACCGAAATTCCCCACGGCACTTATTTCGAATCCTATCTGAATTACGATCCGGCTGATTCCCGCAGGCAAACCAGAAGTCGGTTGAATATTCAAATGTCTGACCTGGTCTTCCTCTCCTTTGGACATATCCGCGATGACAAGAACCTGGACCTGTTCATTCGGAGCATGCCGCGCCTGGACAGGAAAATCAGGCTTCTGGTGGCCGGCAAGGTCAACTCCCAGTTCCAGAAGAGCGCTGATTATTACCAAAGGCTGGCGGAGGACCTGGAGGTGTCCGACCGTTGCCACTGGATCCTGAAATATATTCCGGACGAGGAGATCCCATCCATCTTCAGTGCCGCTGACTACGCGTTGCTCCTGTATTCGAAATCATTCCTGTCTGCCAGTGGCGTATTAAACTCAGCGGCTGCATTCGACCTGCCCGTCCTGGCATCCGGGGGCACGGGGCCGCTCAGCAAATGCCTGCAGGAATTCAACCTGGGCATCTGGATCAATGAATTGACCGAAGACAATATTGTCAGCGGTGTTAATCAGCTCGTTGAAGGAGGGAAATTTGAAGATTTCTCCAAGTACAGGAAGGCAAATTCCTGGGCCAGGAACGCCAACCTGGTCAAAGAGGCGATCCAAAAACCCTGAATGGTTCCGGATTGCATTTCGATGAACAAGACATGGTCTTCAGCTTTCTGCACGGAAGATCCGGCCGGAAGCAACTACCCTTAGGAGGAACGCATGGAAGCGCACCCCGTGTTTTCTGGCTACAATTCGAAATGCCACGTACCGAAAAAGCCGGAGCTGTTTCCGCAGGGCCGCGAATTCATCCGGAATGCGGCCGATACCGTGATGGAAAAGTAATGGGGGCTCCCCCCCGGGACACCTGCAGAATGCTTCATCCTGACCTTTAGACAGGCCCCGCAAGGCCTGCAATATCGTTAAATCAAGGGCATCCGTGACCGTACGGATGCCCTTTTTGTTTCCCCCCTCGCGGCGCCTCACATTCTTTTTACGTCTCCGGGGCCGGCTGAACAACCCGGAGAATTCAAGGTTTCTGAATTATAAAAATATTCTGAAAGTTCCCCCTGTCTCTCAAATCAGATTAATACAGCTGCTCCCGCAGGGCTACATTCGGCCCAATGAACAGCAGCTATTGTATCCCGCCATATGTATTTGGTTTTCTGAGACGTGTCCTGGCGTTCAACCTTTTCCTGATGGCCGCAACCGCCACCTGCAGCGCCCAGTCGACAAAAGTTTTCAATGTCAGGGACTTCGGAGCCAGAGGCGGTGACGGGGTTGAGGATACGGCCCAGATTCAAAGCGCAATCGATGCGGCAACCTCCAATGGCGGCGGTGTGGTATACTTTCCGGCAGGTACTTACATCGTGTCCCCCCCGGGTTCCGCGGTGGTGGACCTGTATGTCCGGCAAGGCGGCGTCTGGAAGCTGAAGAGCAGTCAAATTGCTGCCGATTCTTCATCCGCAGGGTGGCACTTCTCGCTCCTCAAGCCGGCCAACAGCGTTGGCCGCAACGGGGACATGGCCCTGGGCCTTCGCAACGGCGAGGTCTACCGCAAGGTCAGCGGTGCCTGGAAATTCGACCAGTACCTGGTCAAAAAGTCCGGCACCGGATGGTTTGCCGGGCATGATGACCCCGATCCCTCAACCGGGTCCGATGGGAATGCCTACCTGAAGTTTCACCTCAACGTTGATAATCGGAACGGGGCGGTCTTCCAGCTGACCCCGGAGCAGAATCACATTACCTTCAAGGGTGACGGACCGGAAGCCAGCATCCTCTCCTTCAGGACATGGTCCGGACAGGATCCCATGGACTACTCGGTTGACCTTGATTCGGAGCGGGTCCTGCACAGCGCCATTCCGGTCGACGAGAGCGGGCGTTACAAGCGGGGAAGCCTCTTCGTCATGCAACAGAATCGCATCAATGTTGAATTCGATGACATCCACTGGGAGGGCCTGCAGATGCGCGGGAATACCACCGCCAACGGAAAGGATGGCTGGTATACCCCCTTCCACGACCTGGAAGAGTGGGATATCTCGAACAAAGGCATCGTCTTTACCTTCGGGGCCAAACCCATGCACAACATCTCGGTCAAAAACTGTTCGGTGAACGGCTGGCGCGGGGAAATACTCTACAAGGGCGGCAATAATTACGCGGAAATCCTTATCGAGAACTGCGACATTTTCGAAACCAATGCCAGCGCGGTGAGCATTTCCGGGAACATGATCATGCGCAACAGCCGGGTCTGGAACGCCTACAACGGGGTCGAGAATTATTGCGACAAGGGACAGTACAGCGAGATCTACAACTGCCAGTTCGACCTGGACCGGAAATTCAGAGGCAAGTTCGGGATTGTCTACCTGGGAACAGAGGACGCGCACCTGATCGTCGATGGTTGTGAGTTGAAAGGCCCCCTGGGCGGGGTGTTCCTGAGCGACTTTGCGAATAATGTGACGATCGTGGACAGCCTTTTCAGAGACTGTCAATACGGGCTCTACATGAAATACATGAACCTCTACAACCTGCCCGGCTTTTTCAACAATATCGTGGTCCGCGGGAACGACTTCATTGCCGAGACGCGGAAATGCTCCTTCGCAATCTATAACGCTGTTTCCCGGAATACGGAGCGGAACTGGCTGGTGGAGGATAACCGGGCTCTCTCCAAGGGCGAGCGTTTCGTGGTCTTCATGCGCGGCTTGCACGAGGGTCCCCGCGCCGAGCACGATGTGATCCTCAGAAACAACTACGCCCCGGAGAGCTACATTTTCGACGGTACCGGGATCGTTCCCGTCATGGAAGGCAATGTCGGCAGTATCGACAATATCAACACATACAAGGCCACGACGGACACTTACCCGTTTGCGGCCACGAGCAAGGATATCACCGTCTCCAACGTCAACCTGGACGGCCTGAAGATGCAGCTGGACGACGTGGCGCGCTATCCGGAAGGCCACACCTTTACCATTGGCTCCGGCCTGAACAATGTGGGCCGGGCTTTTGAGATCGTTCCCGCCGGATGGAACAACCTCTCCCGGGGCTATGTGATCTACAAGGGCGCCTCCATCAGCTTCGAGAAAAGGAGTGACGGGATCTTCCACTTCACCGGCTACACCGCCAGCAATGAGGATTTCACTACATTCGCGCCCGAGCCCACTGTCATGACCACCTACGGGCTGACCGAGTTTTCGCTGTTGCCGGAAGCGCTTACCGTCTACGATTCCTTCTCCGGGTTCCCGGTCAACGTGCCGGTCACCCTTCATGTCAACAAGCACGTCAGGATCGCCGCCACCGATTACATCAGGACTCCGAACGGAAAGCTCCTTGATCCGGATGAATCCAAGCCGCTGATTGCCCTGAAGAACGCCAACGGCGTGCTGACCTTCCCCGAAATCGACGGTAGCTCCGGCACCGGTGGTGATCCGTCGGACTACACTCCGGAATCGGGAGATCTCACCCCCGCACACCTCTGGACCTTCGACAGTCTCGTCAACGGCAGGCTGGTCCGTGACTTCGGCACCGCCCGGCGCGATCTCGACGTGTCACAGGTCGATTCCGGTGACGGGATCGGATCCACCAGGGGAATCCGTTTCGCGAAGGGCAACAAGGGAATCCAGCTTCCCGACTGTTCCTTCATCAACGCGAAAGTCCGGAGCACGATGACCGTTTCCCTGTGGGTGCGCGTTGATGCCGTCTCGGACCAGAAGGCCTCGGCGGTCTATGAACAGGGCGGGTACTGGCGCGGCCTGAATATCCTTCTGGTCGGGGGCCGGATCCAGGCCAATGGCTGGAACCGTCCCCAGGACGAGTCGGACTGGTCCGGAACGACCCTCAACGGTCCGGAGCTGGCACCGGGAGAATGGCACCATATCGCCCTTGTTCTGGATGCGGGCAAAACCGTCCAGGCCGACGGGATCAGGTTGTACTGCGACGGCGAGCTGGCGGACAGCGGTCCGGCATCCCAGCTCTGGATCCAGAACGACAACAACGGCCTCGGCCAGGTCCAGAAGACCACCGTCTTCACGGGGCGGCAGGTCCGGGCCCTGAACCCGTTCGAAGGGAACATCGACGATGTCTCCATCTGGACCGAAGCGCTGAGCCGCGAGGAGATCCGGGACCTGATCCTCTTGTCCTACTGAGGAATCCGCTGTTTGTAGTGGAAATGGGGCTACGAATGGCCCCGGTCTTCCTTCCTCTCCTCCTCCTCCAGGATACGGGTGAAGAGGCAGGCGATGTCCTTGACCTGTTCCTCCTTGACCAGTCCGAGGTGTCCCCCTTCCACGGGGACCGCGCGAAAATTGCCCCGGACCAGGTGTTTCCAGGCCAGGAAGCTTCTCCGCCGCCACGGCTCGGCGTTGAAAAAGATCATGTCCCCGAGGTAGGGGCGGGGACGGTATTTCAATATAACCCCGATGAAGTAATCCTGCTCCGCCGGTGCAGCCGCAGGCCCGCCAGCGGGGGTTTCCGGGGCATTCCGGTAGCGGCGGGGAAAGCGTTTCCGTATCGGGGGCGGCATCCTCTGGGCCGCATAGGCCAGTTTCCGCTCGAGGCCCAGGCCCCGCATGCGGGACCAGTGGACCGGCAGTTTCTCGAAGAATTTCAGGATCCTGGCGGCAAGTGCCAGATGGGCCGGGACCGCGCCGGGAATCATGCCGGGGTCGAATACCAGCAGGCGCACGTGGTCTCCGTTGCGGCGCATCTCCTGCCCCACGGCATAAGCCAGCCAGCCTCCGGCAGAGAAACCGAGCAGGTTGTAGGGCCCCTCGGGCTTGAAGGCCTTAATCTCCCGGGCATAGTGCCGGGCCATTTCCTCAACGGTCTCGTGTCTGGGACAGGACCCGTCCACCCCCACTGCCAGCAAGCCGTAGACCGGGCGGCTGGGCGCCAGTTCACGGGCCAGCATGACGAATCCGTATGGATCGCCTTTCATCCCGGGCAGACAGAACAAGGGTTCACAGTCGCCCCCGGACTGGAGCGGGATCAAGGATTGCCATCGGGCTGAACCTTCCCCGGGGTGGACCGTCCTGGCGGCCAGTTGGCCCAGGGTGGGATTCTCGAAAACGGTGGAAAGCGGTACCTTCTGGCCCAGTTGCTTTTCAATCTCGGCGACCAGCCGGGTGGCCAACAGGGAATGGCCGCCCAAATCGAAGAAATTGTCCTCGCAGCGGATGTCGGGAAGTCCGAACAAATCCTGCCAGATCCCGGCCAGGCTGATTTCGGCAGGGGTTTGCGGGGGGCGGCCCTCTTCCTTGCGGATTGCGGAATCGGGATGCGGCAGAGCCTCAAGGTCGACCTTTCCGTTGGCCGTCAACGGCAACGATGGGAGGATCGTGATGCTGGCCGGAATGACATGCGCCGGCAAAAGGGGTTCCAGGTAAGCCCGCAGTTCCCTCGGCGTCGGGGCGGTCCGGCTTTCCCCTGACGGAACCGCGTAGGCGGCGATTGCCAGCGGGGCGGTACCATCCCGGTGGGTCTTGACGACGGCCCGTTCTATTCCCGGATGCTTCAGGAGGGCGGACTCGATCTCCCCCAGCTCGACGCGAAATCCCCGGACCTTGACCTGCTTGTCGTGCCGGCCGACAAAGACCATGCGCCCGTCGGGCAGGTACTGGCAGAGGTCGCCGGTCTTGTAGAGGCGGCTCTCCGGCTGGTTCGAGAACGGGTCCGGAACAAAGCGGCGGCGGGTCAGCTCGGGCTGGTTCATGTATTCCAGGGCCAGCCCGTCTCCCCCCAGGTAAAGCTCGCCGGCCACGCCGGGCGGAACCGGGTTCAGGCTGCCGTCGAGGACGTAGGCGGTGGTGTTGGCGATGGGGCGGCCGATGGGTGCGATATCCCCCGGCGCAGTTCCCGCGGAAATGGAATTTGTAGTGGCGATGCAGGTACACTCCGTCGGCCCGTAGCAATTGACGACCTTCAGGTGCGGGTACCGGTCCAGCAGCTTCCGGACATGCCTCGGGGAGACGGCCTCGCCCCCGGTCATCACTTCCTCAACCGAGGCCAGGGCCTCGATACGGGAGTCCACGACCAGGTTGAAAAGGCCGGTGGGAAGCAGCAGTCCGGTGACCGCTCCCTCCTTGATCACCCGGTCGAGCTGGCCCAGCTCGGGCAGGGCCGGGGAAAAGACAACACAGGCGGCCCCGTTCAGGAGCGGGCCCCAGACATCGAAGGTGGAGGCGTCGAAGGAGGGGGAGGCAAGGAAGAGAATGCGTTTCCCCGGCGTGAAGGTGGCGTATTGCTGGCTCTTGACCAGGCGGACCACGCCACGGTGGGGGAGGACCACGCCCTTGGGATTGCCACTGGAGCCGGAGGTGTAGATGACATAGGCGGGAGCATCCGCGGGAACGGGAACGCTGAAATGGACGTCGTCGGCTTCGCCGGTTTCCGCTGCCTCGCGGGGGTCCAGGACAAGCGTTCCCTCCGGGACCCTTTCCCTGATACTGGCTTCATCGGCCAGGATCAGGCGAATGCCGGAATCCTCGACCATGTACTGGATGCGTCCATCCGGATAGTCCTTGGACAAGGGAAGATAGGCCGCGCCGGCCTTGAGGATGGCCAGCCAGCCGACAATCAGGTGTACAGACCGGTCGCAATAGACGCCGATGCAGTCGCCGGGCGAGCCTCCCTGCCGTTCCAGGCGACGGGCCAGGCGGCTGGATTCGTGGTCCAGGCTTTCATAACTTATCGACTGGTCCTCGCAGGTAATGGCGGTTGCCTTCGGCCGGGACCGGGCCACTTCCTGGAAAATCTGGTGCATGCTTTTTTCCCGCGGATAGGAAACTTCGGTCCGGTTCCACTCCCTGATGGCCCTTTCCCGGCCGGCCGCGTCGAGAAGGGGAAGCCGGCCCACCGGCTCCCCGGGATGGAGCAGGATTTCCTCCAGCAGCCGTATATAATGGCCCTGCAGGGCCTCCATGTAGTCCGTGCTGAAAAGTCCACCACGAAACAGGAAGGTTCCTTCCCAGCCATTTTCTTCTCCGGCCAGATGAAACTCGAGGTCAAAGCGGCTTCCGCGCGATGGCGGATCCAGCCGCCTGGTCCGCAAGCCTTCCATCTGCGGCAGGGACGAGGCATCCCCAATATTGGCCACCAGAATCTGGAAAAGGGGATGGCGGCCCTTGCGGCGCGGTGGATTGAGGCATTCCACAAGCCTGCTGAAAGCTATCCCGCGGTGCGGCCGGCAGGCCTCTTCTTCTTCCCGGGTTCGCTGGATAACCTCGGCAAAAGAGGGTTCCCCGGAGAAGTCGGACTTGTTCACCGTGAGGTTGACCAGGCACCCGACCAGGTTCCGGGTCGACGGATCCTCCCGGTTGGTGAGCGTTTTTCCGGTCAGGACATCGTCCCTGCCGCTGTAGCGGTGCAGGAGGATCCGGAATATTGTTTCGAGTATTTTCTCGGACGATATTTCGTTCCGCCTGGCGAATTCCTCCAGGCGCTGGCTCGTTCCCGGCCCGATTGCAAACCGGATGGCCCGGCCCGGATCGCCTCTTTGAGGTGATTCTCTTCCGGTCTGTTGCAGGTCGAAGTCCGCCAGCCCCCGCAGGTGTTCCTTCCAGAACTGCTTTTGCTCCTGCAGACTGGATTCGGTCAGCCGGTTGAGCTGTCGGCGGCAGTATCCGGCATGGGAAGGCGCCTCTTCCAGTTCACCGCCCGGAAAATTGTAGAGTCTGCCCAATTCCCGGTACAGGACGCGGCAGGAACCCTCGTCAAATATGATGCTGTGGCAGACCCAGCTGAAGACGTGCTGATCCTTCCCGGTGCGGATTAACTGGGCGCGCATCAGCGGCCCCCGCGCGAGGTCAAACCTGTGTTTTTGCAGGGCCCGTAACTTTTCCTCCAGCAGCCGCTTGCGCAGGTCCGGATCCTCCTCGTCCAGTCGAACCCGCTCCAGGGGGATGTCCATGGAGGGCTCGACCGATTGCGCGGGCAGGCCGGCCCGTTCGGAAAAGACCGTCCGCAGGGCGTCATGACGCCGGACCAGCCGGTCCAGGGCCTGTTCCAGGCGGCCTGCATCCAGGTTTCCCTCAAGAAGAATGCTGTCGAAGAGGTTGTAATCGCTGCTGTCTCCCTCGATCTGGTCGATGAACCAGATCCCTTCCTGATAGGGGGAGAGCGGCAGCCAGTTGCGCCTCTCTTCCTTTTGTGGCCTGTGCTCTCCCGTTTTCACGGCCCCGTCGCCTTCCTCCAGGTAGCGGCACAGGTCGTACACGGTCGGGTTCTCTGAAAAATAGAGGAGGGGCAGGCTGGTTTTGAAGTGTCGGCTGACAAGCGTGACCAGTTTGGCGGCCAGAAGGGAATGGCCGCCCAGGTCGAAGAAGTTGTCGTGGATTCCGATGTCGCTCAACCCGAGGGTTTCTTCCCAGATGGCCGCCATCTCCTCTTCAATCCGCGTTGTCGGCCTGACCGCAACCTGGCTGACCTGGGCCCTGCTGAATTCTGCCGGGGGCAGGTTGGCCCGGTCCACTTTCCCGTTGGGTAAAAGGGGAAACCTTGCCAGGGGAATGAAGAGGTCGGGAATCATGTAGTCCGGAAGGGATTGCCTCAGGAAGGTCCGCAACACCGCCGGTTTGGGTGCCTTGCGGGATTCCCTTGAGCGGAAGTAGGCCACCAGCCGCTTTTGCCCGGATTCACCGGCCACTGGAACCACCAGGCACTGGACAACCTCTGGATGGTTCAGGAGACGGGCGGAGATTTCCGCAGGCTCGATCCTGACACCGTTGATTTTGACCTGGTCATCGTCCCGCCCATGGATCAGGACCCGGGCCTCCATGTCGTAGGACCCCCGGTCCCCGGTCAGGTAGATGGTGTCGTCGGGATCCCCCGAGAAGGGATTCGAGATGTAACTGCTTCCCTTGCCGTTTTCCGCCGAAAGGTATCCAAAAGTTCCATACGGGGAGCGTATTCCGATTTCACCGGGTTCCCGGAATCCGCACAATTGCCCGGACTGGTTCAATACCAGGAGCTGTCCCCCCGGAACGGCTTTTCCAATGGGTTGGATCCCGGGAGGCGGCTTGTCCGGGATCTCGAACCAAGCCTTGGCCATGCCGGTTTCCGTTGTCCCGTAAAGGTTGACCAGGCGGGCCGAGGGGCTGGCATCCCGCCGCCAGCTTTCCACCAGGCGGGCATTAAGGGGCTCGCCGACAAAAAGAACGGCCCGGAGACTGGTAAAGGCGGGGAACCGGTCCACCGAGGAAAGCCAGGCCTGGGCCAGGGAAGGGACTGTATGCAGGATGGAGATTTCCTCCCTCCGGAACCATTCCTGCATCTGGTCGCCCCGGAGATGGGCCAGGCTGTCGTCGGGAAGGCACACGGTGGCTCCGGAGATCAGGGGCAGGAAAATGTCCCGCATGATGACGTCGAAGGAAAAGCCGGTCAGCTGGGCAACTTTATCCGTGCGACCGACATTGAGGAGTTTTCTTTCCCATTCGATGAAATGGGTCAGCCCGTTGTAGTGGCCCAGGATTCCCTTGGGTTGTCCGGTGGTGCCCGAGGTGAAAAAAATATACGCCGGATCGGTTGGGCCGGGACCCGGGGTGCTTTCCCGGATCGGATCCGCTCCGGGATCCGCCTGTCCCTGCCGGTTGACCTTGAGCGTGGGAAGCGAACTGAAGACACCTCCCCAGGTCTCGACTGGTTCCTCCACCGACAAAACCTGGGCCGCCCCGCACTCCCGCAGGAGCAGTTCCCGGCGTTGGCCGGGAAGACCCGGATCCAGCAGGAACATTACCCCGCGGGCCCGCATGACACCCACGACAGCCGCAATCAGGCCGAAGGATTTTTTGCCGGTGATAAGGACCCGGTCTCCCGGGGTGACCCCGTTCCTGATCAATGCCCCCGCGATTTCCTCCCCGCATTGCTTCAGGCGGCGGAAGCTCCAGCTTTCCCCGCCTTTGCGGACCGCATCCTGGTCGGGATAGCGTACGGCCATTTCCACGAACCGGTCCAGCACCGTGTGCGGGTCTTCCGCCTGGAGGGACTCCCCGGGATTTGGCAGGAGCGACCGCATCTCCCTGGTGATCAGGGAGCAGGTTCCGATTTGCTGGTCGGGATCCTCGGTAATCTGGCGCAGCAGCAGAAGGTACTGGTCAAGATATTCCCCGACCGTCCGGCTGCTGTACAAACCCTCCCGGAAAACGGCCGTCAACCGGTATTTTCCCCGTGATTGGCCCACATACAAGGTCAGGTCGAACTTGGCCTCATGGGAATATCGCTCCAGTTCCTCCACCTCCATGCCCTCGAGTTCGAGCGGGGTCAGGTCCAGGGCGGAATACATGTTGAACAAGGTCCGGAAGAGCGGGCGTTCCCCGCGTCTCTGTTGCCCCGTGGCGGATTCGAGGACTTCCGCATACGGAACTTGCTGATATTCAAAGGCCTTCAGGACGGTTTCCTTTACCCGGACCAGCTGTTCCCGGAAACCGGTGCGTGTCACAACCCGGGTACGCAGGGGAAGCGTCTCGATGAAAACCCCGATTTGTTGCTGCATCCATTCTTCCGGACGCCCCGCAACCGGAGTCCCGACGGTGATATCCTCCCGGCCGGTCAGGCGGGACAGGAGGAGCTGGAAAATGGACAGGAGCACCATGAACGGGGTGCTGGCTGTTTCCCGGCACAGGCGGTTCATGGCCGCCTCTACGCTGCTGTCGATCTCCCGCACCACTTTGCCGCTCCTCATCGGGCTGGAGGTCGCGGCCTCCGGCTCCGAAGGGAAAATGGCCGGATCCGGCAGCCCGGCCAGTTGTTCTTTCCAGTATTTAATCCCGTCCCGGGCTTCCGGGGTCTCCCCGTAGGCCTCCGTCTCCCTGATAAACCGGGAATAGCCCCCCTCCGTGTTCCTGGGTTCCGGGACTCGCCCGTGCAGGAAGGAATGGTACAGGCGGCTCAATTCCTCGTGGAGGATCCTCTTGGACCAACCATCCGTGATCAGGTGGTGCCAGTTCCATATAAGAAAGTGACTGTCCCGACCTGCCCGAAGCAACCGCGCCCGGAACAGGGGAGGACGGGTGATCTCGATCGGTTTCCGGTCGTCTTCCTCCAGTGCCTCGGCCAGAGCCTGTCTGCGGTCCGCTTCCAGCAATGATTCCAGATCCTCCACCGCAAGATCGAAAGGGACTGCCGGAAGCACGAAGCGGCAAGGCTCGTTCCCCTTCAGTCCGAAAAATGTCCTCAGGGATTCCTGCTCCGCGACCAGGGTCCGGATTGCCCGCTCCAGCGCACCCCTGTCCAGCGGCCCCCTCAAACGGTAGGCCAGGGGTTCGTTGAACTGGGTGGATCCCGGAGCCAGTTGCTCCAGGTACCAGATCCGCTGCTGGATCGGCGACAAAGGCAGGGGCGGGCTTTCCAGGTTCATCAGCAGGTTCGAGCGTGCCAGTCCGGATGGATCCTCCATCCTTTCAGCGGGAGGGTCCAGATTGGCAGGGTTTTGGGCGTTCGGGAATCCAAATATTTACGCGTTCAACGGTCGATTGAGCGGATGAAACCATATTCAGGCAAGTTGAGCGGAAATGTCAGCCACTTTAAAGAGAAAACCGAAAACTTTTTGAGGGTTCCCGCTTGACTTGTTTAGGTATAATCCCCTAGTCTTTCCCTGTTTTCTGAGTCTGCCTAGTAAACATTCAAAAAACGAAACTATGAAAATGAACATCAAAAGCTGTCTTATTGCGGGAGCACTTCTCTTGGGCAATCTCGGCTTTTCCCAGGTCATCAACCAGGATGATTACTGGGGAGGGCTCGCAGTTACCAACAATGTCGAGATCGCTCCCCGTGATGTTGTCGGCCGAGCAAACGTCTTTGACCTGACCCATACCGAGTTCAGTGTGGAAGGCGATGTCGCGACCCTCAACATTTATGGTAATTACTTCAACCATATCCTGAACAACTCGAGCGACCTGCTCGACACCTCGATGGGGGACCTTTTCATCTCCGTCGATGGCCTCTCCTGGACTGAAGGAGGCGAAGCCACCAAGTATGACTACTTCGGCGGCGCCACCCACTCCACCTGGGAGTATGCCGTTGTTCTGGGTCAGTACGACAACAGCACCGGCGCCCTGAGTGGCGGAGCCGTCCAGGACGGGGGTGTCTACTCGGCCAGCAACACTGACGAGTACGTCTTCTCCGACCCGGGTTCCCGCACCACCTTCCGGGCCAACCAGGAAGTTCGTCTGGAAACCCAGAGCCGCATGCTCGGCGGTGCCAGCTGGTATATTGATGAATCCGGTGATTTCCTGAGCATCAGTATCCAGGACTTCCCGGACGTCTTCGGTGACGTCAACCTGGCCGACCTGGCCTTCCACTGGACCATGAGCTGCGGTAACGACGTTATCGAAGTGAATCCGGTCCCGGAACCGTCCACGATTGGTTTGCTCGGCGCTGCCGGCCTGATGGGTGTTCTTTACGTCCGTCGTCGGATCGTCCGCCGCAAAAAGTAAGGCAAGTCGGAAACTGGAGAATTTCCCAAACCAAACCCGCGAAGGCAACTTCGCGGGTTTTTTTATGCCCATTCCACATGGACCGGAGGTTTCGACTGGCGCGGAGCTCCGGACCGACGGATCGATGGCGCCGGTGGCAATGGGCGGAACGCGCCCGGAAGTTCCCCTCATTTCCGGCCGGGGGGATGGGCTTTTGCAAATCCCGCCGCCCGGGAAGAGCCGCCCCTGACGGATCCACGGATGGGAGGATCGCTGGCCACCGATTTGCTGCCCATAGACTGACGGACGGCTAAGCCTCCCTCAATCTGCGGAACTCTGTTCCCTCCACGGGGTTTCTGTATGAGTTCTCGGGGACCCTGCTTTCAGCGGGAACGCCCGGAATAAAAAATGTCGGTTCCGCTGGAAAGCGTTACCAGGTTCCGGTCATCACGACTCCGACGCGGAGGCGATCGTATGAGAAAATCGGATCGGTCGAGCTGCGGTCGGAGTAACGGGCTTCAAGACGGATGGAGGACCAGCGGACCCAGTCGTAGGAGAGGGATCCGCCAAAATAGTATTCCTGGTCACTTCGATCCAGAAGCGGGTCCACCAGGCTGTTGTAGTCGATGTCATCGTATCCCAGAAAGACGCTTCCGGCGAATTGCCGGTTGAGCTCGCGCCGGCCGGTGACATCGACGGAAAAGGTATCCGTGGCGCGGTCATCAAGGGTGGTGCCAATGGATTGTGCGACACGGCAACTGATGGAGCTGGTTTCGTTGGCCTGCCAATTCAGGCTTGCTGAAATGTATGGGGAAGAGTCGTCCTGGCCATTTTCGTATTTGGTGTCCTGAATTCCGGCAGAAACATCGGCCCGGAGCTTGGTGAAGAGATCCCCGACGAATCCCGCCGAATAGGTGAAGATCTCACTGTCCGTCGAACGGCCTTCTGAAGCGATCTTGCTGTACCCGGCCGTGGCTTGGAGGCTGATGTCCTCGTTCAGGGGGGTCTGCACCGTGCCGGAAGCATTATACCGGTCGATGGTGTAGAGACGCTCCGAGTCGGGATCTTCCCTCCTGGCGGACAGCCTGCCGATGATATTGAAGCGGCGGTTCGGATCGTATATAACCTGCCCCGAAGCGCCGTAGGTGCGGATCGTGACGATGTCCCCGACATCGGCATCGGCCCGGCTTTCAGAATTGAGAATGACATCCCCGTTGACCCGGAAGCGGGCGGTTTCCATTCTTGCAGTGGGCGTCAGTCCAAGGTCGAAGTAGACATCCAGATCGTTGTATTCGTCATGATCGGCATACACCACTCCGCGTAAGGAAACGGATGCCATGAGATCAAGGGACTTGCTGGGACGGGTATAGACCAGGGAGGGACGGATCGTTAAGACCATATCATCCTGGCCAAGGTTGCGCGCCCGGATTTCGCTGTCGTAAAAGACCGAGGCACTCGTCTCCAGATCGATTCGACCTTCCCCCAGATTGATCAACCCGTAAACGGACGGCGTTAAGGCTAGGGGAATCAGACAGAGGGAAATGGCTTTATTCATTTACGGATACCTTCTGTGGGTAGTAGTTCTTGTACTTTCGGTAGTCAGCGTACCGGTAGGCCCCGAGGTTGCGGGACTTGGACCGGCTGACCCGGTTGACCACGAGGCCGAGGATTTCCGCCTTGCTCTGTTCAAGGCGGTTCAGGATTCCCTTCAGCGCACCTTTACGGTGCTTGTTGATTTGGGTCATGAAGAGGAAGTGATGGGCATAATTCCCGATCAGGCCGGCATCCGGAAAGATTCCTGCCGGAGGAGTGTCGATGATGACGATGTCATACATGGACTGGAACTGGGAGAGGGCATCCTTGAAGGACTTGGATTCAATCAGCTCCGTGGCCTCGACGGTTCCCACGTTGATCGGCAAAATATCCAGTTTCTCGTTGATGACGATGGCTTGGCCTTCCTCGACCTTCTCCTTGGATTTCTCCTCGAAAATTTCCTTCATCCGGGGCCCGATCGTGGGGCGGCGGAAATCACAGTCCACCAGCAGTGTCTTGTAGTGGTGCCGGGCAAAGGAGGCCGCCAAATTGATGGCGAAAAAGGATTTGCCCTCCTTGGGCAGGGCACTGGTGATGACAAAGGTGTGTCCCGGCTGGAGTTGTTTGGCCTTGAGGAGGATCTGGCTGTGGATTTGCCGGAACAGTTCCACCCCTTCCTGATGGGTCTGGTCGAGGACCAGGCGGTGAAGGTCCCTGAACTTGCGGGGGAACTTGCGGATTTCCCCGAGGAAGGGAATTTGCAGCTGCTCCTCGATGTCGGAGGCCGTTTTCAAGTTCAGGTTCAGGTACTGGATGGCAAAGGGGACTCCTCCGAAAAGGACCAGGAAAAGGATAATGCTGGTGGCATAGATTTTCGGCTTGTCCGGGGAAAAGGGACGCGGCGCCGGCCAGGCCCGATCCACAATGCGCAGGTTGGTGTCGCTCAACTGGCTGGCCAGGATGGCTTCGTTCAAGCGCTGGTGGACCTGCGTGAAGAGGCGCTGGTCTGTTTCCAGCTTGCGTCGCAACACGTTGTACTCGATGGCGATCTGGTCCAGATCGAGGGAATCCGCTTCCGCTTTCTTGAGCGCCTCCTCCAGGTTGCCGACCCGGGTTTCCATGGTGGCGTACTGCTGCTTGAAATCGGAGACATTCTTGTCGATGGCATCGCGGATGTAGGACTCCACGGTCTCCAGGTTTGCGGCATTCTCGACCATCTTCGGATGCCGCGGCCCATACCGCAGGCTCATGGTATGCCGGCTGGCCAGCAGGGCGCGCCGCTGCTCGAACTTTTCCGGGAGCGATCCCATCTGGTTGATCACCGGAAGGGAGGAAAGCTTGTCGATGTCGTCCCCGGCTTCCTCGATCTCCTTCAGGTTGGCGGAAAGGCTCAGCTTTTCCAGCCGGGCGGAATTGAGGGCGCTGCTGATGTTTTTCATCCGCTCCACAATCAGGTTCTGGCTGTCCTCGAGGGAAACCAGGTTCCGCTCCTGGCGGTATTGCTGGACCGCCAGCTCCGAGCGCTCGACTTTCAGTTTCAATTCCTCGCTTTGACTGCGGAGGAAGCGCAGGGCCGCGTCATTGGCCCGCCGCGATCGTTCCAGAAGAAAGTCCAGGAATTCCTCGCTGAAACGGTTCGCCAGCAGGGCGGCGGCCTGCGGATTGCGGTGGTCGAATTCGAACTTGAAGATGTTCCCGCCAATCAGGGAGATCTTGTTGGAACCCGAGATGATCCCCCCGATGTTTGCTTCCTCCCCGCTCTCGGGATCCTGGTAGTCCTTGGTTATCAGCTCCCGCTCGCTGGTTGTCAGCGATTCCACAATGCGTTCCCGGAAGGAGTTGCTGCGGAGGTCCGTGAGGTGATTCCTGAGGACGTATTCAGTGGCATTCCCGAGCGGCGAGTCCACAACGCTCTGGATATTGATGACCCTTTCCCGCTCCGGTTCGTAAAGCAGGATGGCGATCGACTTGTACAAGGGCACCTGCTGCATTTTCTTGTAGGCATAGAAACCGGATGCAGCCAGGGCGACGACGAGCGCCAGTATCCAGTGCTCCCGGATAATCCAGAGGTAATCGGTCCAGGTTTTCTGGTGAACCAGGGCGTTGCCGGATTTCCGGGTGGATTCTTGAGACGAATTGTTTTCCATGAGACTTGATGGGTGCGTCTACAAACGGGCGTCAGAATAGACGTTCGGGAACAAAGATTCGATCATTGGGGTAGATCAGGGGCAAGTCCTCCGAAGCGTTCCGGTTGCCCTTTATGTAGTCATCGAGGTTGATGATGATCTTTTCCTCGCGGCTGCCTCCGGAGATGGGACGCCGGATGGTGATTTCCGACCTCTTGGCATACTGGGTCAGGTCCCCGGCCATGGTGATCGCTTCCAGGATGTCCAGGTTTTGCCTTCCCTCGGGAAAGGACTTGGCACCGGGTTGGGCCACTTCACCGAAAATGTAAAATACCTGCTGGGCGTAGTTGGTGATGGTCAGCGTGACCTGGGGGCTGATCAGGTACTGTTCCGAAACGTATAACTCCTCCAGCCGTGTTTCCGCCTCCCGCAGCGTCAACCCGGAAAGGGCGATTCTGCCCAGGAGGGGCACGATGACCACACCGTCCGGATCGAGCTTCTGTTGGACGGAGAGATCCGGCTCCTGAAAGACCGAGACCTGGACCAAGTCTCCCGGTTGCAGCCGGTAGAATCGTTCTTCAGGATCCAACGCAGCATCCTGCCCGCACAAAGAGGAAACGAGTTGCGACAGCAAAATTAACAGGCACAAAAAGGCCGGACGTTTGATCGTCTTCATAAACCAGCAATTATCGGTTAACTAGTATTCAAGCAAAGCCAATCCACAACCCTAAAAGCAGGTTTCCCGGCAGATAGGGGGTGCTTGACCCAAATTTTACGGCTCTGGAATTGCCGTGCTTTCGGTGACTGTAATGCACCTTCGGGGCTGGTAAAGGGATGGTAAAGAAAAATCCCCGTCATCGCATCCGCTTATCAATTCGGCCCGGAGGCCGATAATCGGGAAATCATGAAGAACAGCGCCCTGCACCTGGATCGACCCGCCGGCCTCTTTACCGGCAGGCCCGCGGCGAATCTTCAGGGCACAGTCAGTGTTTTTCCCCTGATTTGAGAAGATTCGCTGTGTTTTCTTGGTAATGCGCTGCTGCTTCGATCAAGAAATAATGAGCCATCCCCGGCCACGGGGATGGTCTCTTTTTTTTTCAGGGGACATATCGGTTAAAATTTCCCCTGTTTCCATTCCAAGAGTTGTCAAAGGAAGGAGAGACTGCATTACTGTCTCCTTCAGGGGCGGACCGAGAATCTCCCTGCCTGCACACATCTGACGTTTGTTGAACTTATGAATTTAAAGAAACTCCGGCTGATCCTGGTGGGACTGGGACTCCTGCTGATGCTTGCCCTGGGAACCGTTTACCTGTTCCGCCACCCGATCAAGAGCTATATCAACTCGATCCGCTCCGAACGCCTGCAATCGCAGGCCGTCACGGCCTTTGAACAGGAGCACTGGGCGGAAGCGGCACGGATCGGTCAGGCGGCCTATTACCTGGACAAGGACAACAAGGAAGTCCAGATGATCGTGGCCCGCGCCCTTCTCAAGCTCCGGGCCTGGTCCGCCCTTTCCTGGTGGAACATGATCCTTGATGAACCGGACATCCCGGTCGATGAGTTGCGGGAGATGACCGCCGCCCTTCTCGAGGGCCGGTTTGTCGAGGAAGCATTGCCCCTGCTGAGCCGCCTGATGCAACTGGATCCCGACAATCCGGAAACCAAGCGGCTCTGGCTGCGCTCCCTGGAAGTGCAGCACCGGTACCGGAAGGCCCTCAGCGTGGCTGGGTCCATCGCCCAATCGGATGTCGATGACTGGTCCATCCACCAGGCCTACATGACCATGCAGCGGAATCTCTCTCCGGATGAGGGAATGGACGAGGTGATCCAGCACCTCAAGCGCCTCCTTGATGAGCAGGGACCGCTGGCCATCAATGCCGCCCGGCAATTGCTTTTTTCCCCCAGGGCGGATGTGGAAATACGGGAGCAGGCGGCCCGGTATATCGAGGAGAAAGCGGAGAGCGCCATCGACACGATCGGCAGCGTGAGATGCCAGAAATAATCGCCGATCTTGGCGTACCACGGCAGGTCCCAGAAGTTTTCCGATACCAGCCCGCGCAAAGGGAAAATGTCGAAGAACGAGCCACCCGCGAACAGAACGATCAGG
>CAJXMX010000027.1 GCA_913056355.1 uncultured Opitutales bacterium | reverse complement strand
GCCGCGGGCCCGGACCCGCTCCTCACGGGAGGTCTGGGTCTCGGAATTGATGTTCTCCCGGGACTCTTCCTCCGCCGGGCGTTCCACCTCAGTGTCACCGGCACCGGGATTGGCTCCGGACCAGGTGACGAGGGCTTCCACCATGAAGCGGGCATCCCCGCGGATGGCTTCCACCTTGACGCGGAGCAGCTGGATGGAAGTGGTCAGTTCACTGGATTCCGCCGGCAGCAGGTTGGAGGTGCTGGAGTCGCCCCGGATGAGGCGGTCGTCCTCCGTACCGGGAATCCCGTCCGCGCCGTTCTGGTAGTATTCCAAGCTGCGGATGTCGACCAGGCCCTTTTCATAAAAGACCTCAAGGACGGTCCGGCTGGCCTGGTTGATGTTGACCGGCCCTTCATGGTACAGGGAAACAGCGGACTTGAAGAGGGCCCATTTCTCGTTGGGAATTCCGTTTTCGTCGAAGAAGAGGGTCCGCCAGGGCTCGATCAGGCGAAACTCATCCCAGCTCACGATGGGGGCGTTGGAGGGCTTGTAGGGCGGTTCGAAATCCTCGTAGTCGTCCCCGTCGAATCCGTTCAGGCGCCTCAGGTCATCCTCGTCGGTCCAGTCGAGAAGTCCGTCGGCCAGCGATTCCGCCTCCGGCAGGTCGAATCCGAGAACGTCGAAAAGGATCAGGAGGGTATCGTAGTCCAGGGAGGCCAGGGGCAGCTTGGCGCTTTCGTCCCCGAAACTGACCTGGACGGCCTGGGCGTGGGCGGGGACAAAACCGGTTTCCGCGAGGGGGTTGCCCCAGCCTTGGGCGGGCCCCCAGAGGGCGCCTTCCACTTCCCGGTACTGGTTGATCACGGCCAGGGAAATCTCCAGGGCGGAGTAGGCGTCGACGCGCAGGTCGTCCCTGTTGTGGAAGAGCCCGTAATACTTGATCCGGCTGGAGGCCTCCTCCAGGAAGGCCACCACGATGAAGGTCAGCAGGACGATGAAGACGAGAACCAGGATGATGACGGATCCCCGTTTTCCGCGGCTTGAGACTGGCGGGTGGGCAGACATCAGAAGAGGGGCAAATCGGTTGATCCATGGGGGATGAGGATGGAGCGGACCCGCTCCCCCTCTTCCGGGTGACTGAAGGTCAGGCGGATGAAATCGGGCAGGATGAAGGCCCCGCTGTCGTCCTCCTCGGGATCCTCCTCAATTTCCCATTCGTCATCCTCCATGTCATAGTAGGCATACTCCAGCTGTGTGACGAACGGGGAAATGGGCGTATTCCGGAGGTCGCGGGAATCCTCGATTTCCTCGGCATCCAGGAGGGAGTACCAGAGGATGGAGAGCCCGTCCCTGTCGTCGAAATAGAGATAGGCCTGGATGGCCGGCAGCCGGTCGCCCTCGCGCACGAAGAGCGCCGGGGCCTCGGCCTGCTGGAAGTAGAGCAGGGGGTCGTCCATCTCGTTCCAGCCGGGTGGACGGGCCCACTCGACGGGTGGACGGGCCTCCTCGGAGTTTCCGGAGGCGCCCTCGGCGGCTTCCATGGCCTTGGTCAGGAAGAGGATGACCCCTTCGACATGCTGATCGAAGTAGTCGTCGTCGCGGCGGTTGATCCAGAGGTTGCTGAGACCGACCAGGTGGAAGGCGAGGAGGGTCATGAAGGTGCCCAGGATGGCGATGGTGACCACCATTTCGACCAGGGTCAGCCCCCGGCGGCATTGAATGGATCGGTTGCAGAGCATCACCAGTCGCGGTCCCGGTCGCGGTCCTGAATACGGTCCCGGACCTCCGACAGGATGGCCGAGCTTTCAATGGGGTCGCTCCATGTCGGGCGGAGCAGGTAGAGGATTTCGGCATACTCGATCGGTTCCCCCTCGGGATTCTCGAACTCGATCTCCAGGCGCACCTTGAAGAGGTCCACGGTTTCGGTCTCCTCGGCCTCGGCGAACCATTCCGCGGTGCCGAGATCCAGGGTGGTGATTTCCCCGCCGTCCTCCAGTTCGTCCCGGTCGCTGATCTGGATGATATTCCGGCGGACAAAGCGGACGTCCTTCTCGAAGTCGGACTCCGTTTCGAGCCGGTCCAGGGTCAGCAGGACATTGAAAAAGGTTTCCGTCAGGACAATAAAGGCCACCCCGGCCAGGGCGATGGCAATGACCACCTCGATAAGGGAGAAGCCGGTTCCGCGGAAGACGTTATTTTTCACGGGAGTCATCGGTGACGATGGCGGAGAAGGGGTCGAAACGCTGGGTGAAGGTCTCGGCCCCGGTTTCGACGACCGCCTCGAAGGGGGTGGAGGATCGGTCGGGGCGAAAAACAACATTGGAAATGGGGACCGTCTCCAGGCGGTACCGGTCGAGGCCGATCCCGGGAAGAATCTGTTCAAAAGCGATGGCCGGGGCTTCCCCGTCCTCCTCTTGGAGGGTGAAGCTGGCCAGGGTCTGGCCGGTTTCGGAGGTGACTTCCAGGGCTGATTCCTCCTCGTCGAAACTGAGGTAAACGGATTCCTTGAGGGAGGCGGCCTGGTACCTGGCCTCGCGCACGGATTTCTGCAGGACGCGCTCCACGGGCTCTTGTCCCAGCCCCCTCAAAATGGCCTGGGCATTGATCACCACGAGGCCGCCGACGAGGGCGATCAGGGCGATGACAATGATCAGTTCAATAAGCGTGAAACCACGGCGCACGTTATTCCCAGTTTCCGATATTGTCAGCTTCGGACTGGGCATCCGGCCCGAGTGACCACAGGTCATAGCCGTCAGGATTCCTGGTTCCCGGATATTTGTACTGGTAGGGATTGCCCCACGGATCATCCGGCAACTTCTCGACATAGGGTCCTTTCCACTTGCTGGCCTTGCTGGAAGGCTGGTTGAGGAGGGCGTTGAGGCCCCCATCCTCGGCGGTGGGATAGGATCCGGTGTCAATCCGGTATTTCAACAGGGGAGCCTTGAGGGCGTTGTCGACAAACTGCTTGGCCACATCCTCCTGGGCCCCTCCGAAGAGGTTTCCGATGCGTCCGATGAGAAGCGTTCCGATAATGGCGATCAGGGCGATGACAATGAGCATCTCCACGAGTGAAAACCCGGCCCTCAAGCGGGGCAGCGTTGCGTTCCTGAAAGGGGTCGCAGATTTCAGCATGATCATAAGGGTAAACCAAGTGACTTGGATCAAAGTTGCAAACCCGAATGACGGTTCAGGCGGCATCGGGATCCGGGGCCAGCGGCCCCAGTATCGCCCGCACCAGGTCCCGTGGATCCTCCTCCCGGTGGAGGGCCCCGAGTTTTTCGCGAATGGAGCGGTACTCGACATTGAAATTGCCCCATTGATAGAGGATCCGGGTCAGGTCGCGGGGATGGTGGATCATCCGGGCGGCTCCCTTCTCAAGGAAATAGCGGACGGTGCAGCGTTCCTGGGGCATCAGGCCGCCGAGGGAATTGTAAAGCAGCGGACAGCCAAAGTGGAGAGCCTCCATGGTGGTGTTGGCGCCGCCGCGGGTGACGATGGCGTCACTGATCTGGAGGAAATCGGCCACCCGGTTGCTGTAGCCCTCGATATAGGCCCCGAGGGAAGGGTTTTGTCGGCTCCAGCGGACCAGGCGGTCGTGAATCCTCCGGTTGCGGCCGCAAATGACAATGGCCTGGACCCGGTCTGCCAGGGGAAGCAGGGCCTTGAGGAAGGCCAGGTGATGGTTGGCGCCGTAGCCTCCGGTGGCCAGGAACACCGTAAACTTCTCCGGGTCGAGGCCGAGTTGCGCGAGTTCCTGGTCCTTTTTCTCCCCGGGAATTTCCTGGTCAAAGGAATCCGGGGGCAGGAGTTTGTGGAAAATCATGGACCGGTCCGGGGAAATGCCCAGCTGTTGCGCGAACTCGAGCGCCTCCCGGGTACGGGCCACGAACAGGTCGGCGACCGGGTTGACCCAGTTGCGGCTGTATCCGTAGCCGCCGGAAAATTCCCCGCAGTAGGTGACGCAGCGGACCTGCCGGCCGAGGATGCGCTTGGCATCCTCGAAATAGCCCCGGTTGGTGGAGTCGTGGACGCTGAAGACGAGGTCGGGGCGCAGCTCTTGCAGTAGATCCCGGTAATACCCGCCGCCGAAGCTGACCTTTCCGGAGTGGGAGGAAATGAAGACCTCCACGATGAAAAAGTAGAGGTTGTGGAGGACCGGACAGAACCGGTGGATGGTGTTGTAGACCCAGACCCCGAACCGGCCCAGCCAGGAACTGTTCTCGATGATCTGCTCGATATGGACGCTGACCGCCTCCCCGTAGAGCTCCCGGACCCATTGGTCAAAGGCCTTGGCCCGCATGTCATGGCCGCTGCCGGTGCTGGAAGTCAGGACAAGAATCCGCAGGCTCATGCTTTCTCCATGGCGAGAACAACATTCACGCCCCCGAAACCACTGCTGTTGGAGAGGACCCGGGTGGGAGCCTGGGGAATCGATTCGGTGAGGATCCGGAGGCCTTCGGTTTCCGGATCCAGCTCAGTGATATGGGCGCTTCCGGGGGTGAAGTCCTGGTCCATGGCCAGGAGGCAGAAGCTGGCTTCCATGATGCTGGAAAGCGAAAGGGCATGCCCGGTCAGGGCCTTGGTGCTGCTGATGCCGGGGGATCCGCTGGCGCCGAAGACCTTCCTCAGGGCCCGGCATTCCGAGATGTCGCCGGCCGGGGTGGCGGTGGCGTGGGCATTCACGTAATCCACCTCCCCGGGTTGCCAGCCGGCGGTGTCCATGGCTAGGTGCATGGCCCGGGCCAGTCCCTCGCCGTCGGGATGGGAGGCGGCCACATGATAGCCGTCGGTAGCCTGGCCCCAGCCCTTGAAGTGGGCGTAGACCCGGGCTCCCCGCTTCTCGGCGACCTCCGCCGCCTCAAGGATGAGAGCCACCGAGCCACCGGTGCCGACAAATCCGTCGCGATTCCGGTCGAACGGCCGGGATGCGGAATCGGGATCCTCGCTCAGGGAGAGGACCCGCATGCTGGAAAAGGGAACAATGGTCTCGAGGGTGAAATCCTCGGCCCCGACCACCAGCATCCGGTCCTGGCGGTTGAGGGCGATCTCGTCCCAGGCAAAGCCCAGGGCGTGGCCGCTGGAAGCGCAGGCCGAGACGTAGCCGCAGGTGGAGCCGCGGACATGGTAGGCCGCGGCGAGGTTGAAATTCAGGGTTCCGGCCGTGGAGGCCACGATACCCAGTGGCGAGCAGCGGAGGGGACCGTACTTTTTCATCCGGTCCAGATGAAAATGGGTCATCACCGCCGAACCGGAGGAGGCCGTGTAGAGCCCGGTGCGGGGATCGGAGACCTGCTCCGCCTCCAGGCCGGCGTCGGCCAGGGCGCGGCTCAGGGCAAAGTGGGCGTAGAGGGCGTTGGGGGAAAGGCCGCGCAACTGTTCCAGACGGAAGCGGATTTCGGGCGGGAAGGTCCAGTCCTCCGGATCGGTGGAAGTGGTATCGAATTCGGGAACCGGCGCGGCCACGCTGATCGGGATGCGCTCGTCCTCGATGAAGGGCTGGTAACGGACAAATCCATGCTCCATCCGGCGGAGCCTCTGTCCCACCGCTTCCTTGCTGCGGCCGAGGCAGGTGACGAGACCAATACCGGTTACGACAACATCACGCATGCTAAAATCCTGGGGCCCATGGCCCCGCGGTCAGGACCTGAGGCTATCCTCCGGCTCCCTCTCCAACTCGAAGGTCAGGGAAATTTCCTCAGCCTTGGCCACCTTGCTGCCATGGCAGAGGATGGTGCCTTCGAACTGGGCCAGCGGGGCATGGACTTTCTTCAGGCTGACCTTCATCTGGAGGACATCCTGGGGCTTGCACATCTTGTGGCAGCGCACGCCGTCACAGGAGACAAAATAGATGGAATCCGGCTTTACCGGGCCGCCAAATGCGTCGCCGCTGGTCTTCAGCATAAGGAGGACCGCCAACTGTCCGAGGGCTTCCAGCATCAGGGAGGCCGGAAAGACCGGATTGTCCTTGAAGTGGCCCTCGAGGAAGGCCTCGTTGCCGGAAATATGATAGCTGCCCTCGGCGGTGGTACCGTTGATGCGGGCTTCCTGGAGAAACAGGAACGGCGGCTGGTGCGGCATGACCGCGGCCACCTCCTCAAACTTGAGGATGTTCTTGTTGGAAGGGATGGGCAGACCCTTGATCTTGGCATCCAGGTAGGCCTTGATGTCGCCAACCGTCCGCAGGGTGCGCAATTCCTCGTTCTCGATATGGATGGAGAGGGTTTCCTCGACCAGGATGACAATCTCCACCATCAGGAGGGAATCCACCCCGAGATCCTCGAGGAGCCGGGCCTTGTCATCATTTTCCCTCAGGAGGGGGCGGACATCCGGTTCGACGAAGCGCTCGATAATCCCCATGACAATAACGGGGACCAGATCCGGATCGCGTGTTTCATTAAAGGCAATGGCGGCCTCAATGGCTTTTTCGGGACATCGCTTCAGGGATTCGCGAAGTTCCTCTTCCTTCAGGTGAGTGGTGGCCATAAAATGTGTTTCGGTTAGATGGGTCAGCCGCAGGGAGCCGTACTTGGAAAAAGAAACTGAGATAGGTTCCGCATCGGGCTATGTAAATACTGAATTTGGCCGGCTCGGTTGCAGGCTGATCGGATTGACAGGCTTTCAAGCAGGTTTAACAGCATTGGACAGGCGAAAGTTTCCAACAATCATGCAGACTGTGTGCCAGAAACAAATCAAAATGAAGAATTTCCTGATGCCGGGCCGATTGTGGGCCCCCGTCTTCATGATGGCCGGAATTTCCATCTTATCCGGAACGGCCGGGGTTTCCGCGGGACCCCTGAGCTTCGCCGGGATCGACAAGCTGGCCCACCTGCTGGTTTTCGGATTGCTGTCCGTGGCCTGGGTCCGGACGTTCCCGGGGGAATTTCTCCGGCCGGTCCATCGCCTCCTTTTGGCGGTTCTGGCGACTACCCTTTTTGGCCTTGCGGACGAGTTGCATCAGCTGGGAAATCCTTTGCGGACCTTTGAATGGGCGGACCTGGGGGCCGATTTTGTGGGTTCCCTCCTGGGGGCCCTGGGTTATTTGCAGATTTCCTGGTGGAGGGCCTTCCTGGAAGTTGAAATTAAGGATGCCCTGCGCTTGCGCTTCGCTGCGAAGGAGGCAAACTCGGCCCGATAATGCCTGAGGAGAGTGATGTCGCCCAGCGCATGGAGCACCTGCGCAAGGAGATCGAAAGACACGAATACCTGTACCGGATCGAGAATAACCCGGAGATTTCGGACCAGGATTTCGATCGTCTGGTTGAGGAACTGGCCCGTCTGGAAGAGGAATATCCGCTGTTCGCCAAGTCGGACAGCCCGACCCGCAAAGTCGGCGACGACCGGATCAGCGGTTTTGCCACGGTCCGGCACCGGATTCCCATGCAGTCCCTCGACAACACCTACAACGAGGAGGAGCTGTACGAGTTTGACAAGCGCCTCCGCAAGCTGCTGGGCAAGGACGACCTGACTTATTACGTGGAGCCCAAAATCGATGGCCTGGCCATCAGCCTGACCTATGAGAAGGGGAAACTGGTCCGGGCGGTGACCCGGGGCAACGGGCAGGAGGGGGACGATGTGACGGCCAATGTGCGGACCATCCGGACCTTGCCGGAGACGCTGCAGGGCGGGAAGTCCGTGGACCTGATCGAGATCCGGGGGGAGATCTACATGACCCGCTGGGAATTCGAGCGGATCAACAAGGAGCGTGAGGAGCAGGAATTGCCGCGTTTCATGAACCCCCGCAACCTGGCCAGCGGGACCCTGAAGCAACTGGATCCCAAGGTGGTGGCCCGGCGGAAGCTGGAGATCGTCTGCTACGGGGTGGGAGCCGTCGAGGGAACCGGGTTCACCCGCCAGCACCAGTTGAGGGAGCATTTTGAAGAGTGGGGCCTGCCGACCCTTGAGCGGAGCTGGCAGGTCGAGGGCATTGACGCCGTCTGGGAGGCCATCCAGGAACTGGACCAGGTCCGGGGCGATTTCAGCTATCCCACCGACGGGGCGGTGATCAAGCTGGACGACATCAATGGCCAGAAAGAGGCCGGCTCCACATCCAAGGCGCCGCGCTGGTCCATCAGCTACAAGTTCGCCGCCGAACAGGCGGAGACCCGGCTGCGGGAAATCACGATCCAGATCGGGCGCACCGGGGCGCTGACGCCCGTGGCGGAGCTCGAACCGGTCGAGATTGCCGGGACCATGGTCAGCCGGGCGACGCTGCACAACGAGGATGAAATTCGCCGCAAGGATGTCCGGGAAGGGGACTGGGTGGTGGTCGAGAAGGCCGGTGAGATCATTCCCGCCGTGGTCCGCGTGGTCGAGGACAAGCGGCCCATCCATTCCAAACCCTTTGATTTCAAGGCCCGGCTGGACGAGCTGGGTTTCGATGCCGAGCGGGAATCCGGCCAGGCCGTGTGGCGTCTCAAGGGAAGCGACAACCCGGTCCGCCTGCGCCGGCAGCTGGAACATTTCGCCAGCCGCCAGGCCATGGACATCGAGGGCCTGGGCAAGGAAGTGGTCAAGCAGTTGGTGGAAACCGGACTCGTGAAGGATATCGTCGACCTCTACGCCCTGCGGGTGGAGGACCTCCTGGGGCTGGAGAAATTTGCCCAAAAATCCGCCAGCAACCTGGTCGAGGCCATCGCCAAAAGCCGGGAGGCCGACCTCTGGCGCTTTATCCACGGACTTGGGATTCCCCTCATCGGGGCGGAAGCGGCCAAGGTCCTGGCGGCCCGTTTTGGCTCCATGGGGGCCCTCATGCAAACCAATGCCGAAGCCCTCAATGAGATCAGCGGCATCGGCCCGAAGATGACCGAGAGCCTCATTTCCTACTTTTCCGAGCAAGAGAATACCGAGCGCATCCGCCGCCTTTACCAGGAGGCCGGGCTGAAGATGGAATCCAATCTCTCCGGGGAGGCTGAGGGAGGCCCGCTGGCCGGCAAGACCTTTGTCCTGACCGGAACCCTGCCCGACTGGACCCGTGACGAGGCCAGGAAACGGATTGAGGCGGCGGGAGGCAAAGTGACCTCCAGCGTCAGCGGCAACACCGATTTCGTTGTGGCCGGGGAGTCCGCCGGGAGCAAGCTCAAGAAGGCCCGTGATCTCGGCCTGCAGGTCCTCGACGAGGCCGGGCTGAGGGAGCTGCTGGAATCGTCAGACAGGTCAGACTAGTCGGACAGGTCGGGCTAGTCAGACAGGTCTGACATTTCCTTTCCCTCAGATCTGCCAGTCCGGCTGGCCGCTCAGTTCGTGCAGGCCGCATTCCCGCTTGAGGCCGTTGAAGCGCGTTTCCTCCGCGTTCATGCCGTCCTGCAGCGGGGCCGTGCTGTGCCAGTCCCCCACGCTGACGTAGCCTTCTTCCCAGAGGGGATGGAACGGAAGGTCATGGGCCTTCATGTACTCGTAAATGTCCTTTTCCGACCAGTCCACGATGGGATGCACCTTGACCGTCCGGTTCTGCCTCTGGACCACCGGGAGGGAAGAACGCGACTTGGCCTGGGAACGTCGCAGCCCGCTCAGCCAGGCGGTGGCCCCCAGTTCCCGCAGGGCCCGGTTCATCGGCTCCACCTTGTTGTCCCGGTTGTAGGACTCGAGGCCTTCCAGCCCCTGCTCCCAGCGCTTCCCGTGAATCGCTTCCTGCCGGGCCGGCGTCCACAACGGGGTCGTTACCTTCAGGTTCAGGTCCAGCCGCTCCCGCAGCTCCTCCGCAAACTGGTAGGTCTCCGGGAAGAGGTAGCCGGTGTCCACGAAAATGACCGGAATCCGCGGACTGACCCGGGTCACCAGATGCAGCATCACCGCCGACTGGATCCCGAAACTGGTCGACAGGACCAGCCCTTCGCCGAATTCCTGCACCGCCCACGCAACCCGCTCCGCCGCCGGCCGTTCCTCCAGCCAGGCCAGCTCCTCCTTATCCTTCACTCGCTTCCCGCTTGCTTCCATTTGAATCATAACTTTATTAGGCAGGATACTAATGATTAAAGAAGGGGGCTTGGCAAGCGGAAATCCGGAAAAGGGACATGGACAGGACGGGATCGGCGGGAATGAATAGGGAAGAAAGCGCATGAGCGAAAGAACAGGAACAGTCTATCTGGTGGGGGCGGGTCCGGGGGACCCGGACCTGATCACGGTCAAGGGGAAGCGCCTGATCGGGGAATGCGATGCCCTGGTCTACGATTACCTGGTCGACGAGCGGATGAAGGGCTGGGTCAAGGAAGGCTGCGAGCTGCATTACGTGGGAAAGCGCTCGGGATTTCATTCCCTGGAACAGGGAAAGATCGAGGACCTGTTGATCGAGCTGGCCCAAAGGGGACTCAAGGTGGTCCGCTTGAAGGGGGGCGACCCCTTCGTGTTCGGCCGGGGCGGGGAGGAAGCTGAGTCCCTGCGGAAGGCGGGCATCCGCTACGAGGTGATCCCGGCGGTAACGGCGGCCCTGGGCTGTGCGGCCTATTGCGGGATCCCGCTGACCCACCGGGAGTGGAGCAGCACGGTGACCTTTATCTCCGGGCATGAACAG
The DNA here is from genome assembly GCA_913056355.1 of uncultured Opitutales bacterium. Taxonomy (GTDB): domain Bacteria; phylum Verrucomicrobiota; class Verrucomicrobiia; order Opitutales; family Oceanipulchritudinaceae; genus Oceanipulchritudo. The sequence goes on along the minus strand of CAJXMX010000027.1, from coordinate 12,925 downwards.
CCCGAGAAGGGACTGAGCATGGTGGACTGGGGGGCGCATGCCCGGAGCGGGGCGACCCTGGTCCTCTACATGGCCATGGGGAGGCTGGAGGAAATCTGTGACAAGCTGGTGGAGGAGGGCCGGGATGCGGACACGCCGGCCTGCGTGGTCCAGTGGGGGACCACCCCGCGGCAGCGCTCGGTTCGGGGCACGCTGAGGGACATTGGCTGGCGGGTCGAGGAGGCCGGACTGGGCCCGCCGGCGGTGGTCATTATCGGGCCGGTGGCGGCCCTGGGGGATCTTTTGAGCTGGTTCGATCCATCGATCTAGGCACAAAAAAACCGGCCGGGTGATTCCGGCCGGTCAGGTTGAAAGGGTTGATGTGGTGCCTCAGGCCTTCTCGACGAGCCCGGCCTTGAGGGCCTTGGCGGAGACCCATACCCGCTTGACCTGCCCGTTGGGCATGCGGACGCGGACACGCTGGACATTCGGCTTGAAGGTGCGCTTGGTAATGGCCGCGATGTGGGTGCCGATACCGCCACTCTTCTTGGTGAGGCCCTTGCGGTGGATCTTGTTGCCGCTGACGCGGCGTTTTCCGGTTACTGAACAAATTCGTGCCATGGTTGATTCTCCTGTAGAAAAGCGGGTCAAGCTAGGTCAGGTGGCGGGGAAGGCAAGTTTTTTTTAAATTTCCCGCCTCCGGGCCCGGAGGACCTGGAATTTGCGGCCCATGTTGGCAGGATGGAGGAGCTCCATCAAGGTCTGTTTGCGTGGGGAGAAGCCATCGGGTTCCCCGGCCAGGATGGACTGGATGGCTTCCGCGGCATGGTGCATGAAGAAGGATTCCTGGTGCTCCAGTACGGGTTCCTCGAATCCTTGTTTGCGGGCGATGGCCTCCAGTTCGTCCCAGATGACGTGGCAGGTAATGTCGGTTTCCCCGGGCCGGGCGAGGAGGTCGGACCCCATGGAGTGCCCGGCGTAGGTACGGCCGGTTCCCTCGGGTCGCTCGGCCAGGACCGTGGCCCGGTCCAGTCCGTAATCGAAGGCCAGGAAGAGCCCCTGCCAGGGCCGGAAGCAAAGATCCTTCATCAATCCATGAGCCTCCTCCGGCCAGTCCACGGTATAGCCGGCCGGCAGGTCCCGGGGCAGCGGGGGAAGGTTTTCCACCGATGGAAGGAAGTCCCATTCGAGGCCGTTCTCCCGGATGCGGACACCGGACTCCCGCCATTCCTGTCCGTTCCAGACCAGTCGCCGGAAGGGCTGGGCATCGAAGACCTCGTTGGAGAATACGACGGACCTGGAGGGAATGTTGAAGGATTCCCCGGGACGGACCAGGATGCTGTCGCGGAAGGGATGGTCCGGGACACGGCCCAGGATCCCTGTTTCGGATTCCGGGCCCAGTTCCACAAAACTGTATTGCCCGGGATCATCATCGAGCAGCCGGACGGAGGCCGCGACGACCAGTCGGGCGAAGACCGGACCGAGGCTGGACGCGGTGTAGAAGTCAGTGTCGTCCCTGCGTCCCACGCGTTCACGCTTCCTTTGGTAATAGCCGACGGAAGGGTGGTAGAGGGCGCACCGGATGAAGCGGTCCAGGGAAAGCAGGTCTTCCCCGGGCGGCAGCTGTTCCCGCAGGGCGGCCAGCATCTCCGGGTCCGTGGGATCTGCCTTCCGGTCGGTCATGGTATCCCCAGTTGTAGGCATCCGGGCGCATTGTTCAAGCGGCGGATGCGGGGCGCAAGGGGCGTGTTCGGGGGCCTTCGGGGAAGGCCAAAAAAATACGTGCATGCGGCAGGGGGAATGCCCATAGTGCCGGGTTATGGTAAAAGATGTCCTGAAGTTACTCCTTGAAGGTGAAGCGGTCCGCACTGAAGCGATGGCCTCGGTGCTGGGTGTCAGCGAGGCCGAGATCGAGGCTACCCTGGCCAAGCTGGAGGAGGAGAAACTGCTTCTGGGCTGGCGTCCGGTGATCAATCCCATGGCGCTGGCGGAGCACGAGGTCCATGCCCTGATCGAGGTCTCCATCGTTCCCGAGCGGGACGGCGGCTTCAACCGGATCGCCGAGCGCATTTCCAAGTTCCCCCAGGTCGTCACCTGTTACCTGATGAGCGGGGGCTATGACCTGCTGGTGGTGGTCCGGGGCAAGAACCTCCTTTCCGTGGCCACCTTCGTTTCCGAAAAGCTGGCCACCCTGGGCAGCGTCCAGTCCACTGCCACCCGGTTCATGCTGCGCTGCTACAAGGTGGACGGATTCCTGGTCCATCCGGAAGCGGACGAATCGGAACGCCCGGCGGTCAGTCCCTAGTCCCTGCCAAGCGGTCATTGTATGAACTACGATAATGTCATCGCCCGGCATGTGGCGGGCCTGCAGAAATCCGGCATCCGCGACTTCTTCGCGCTGGTCCAGAAGATGCCGGAGGCCATTTCGCTGGGGATCGGCGAGCCGGATTTTGTCACCCCGTGGAACATTCGCGAGGCGGCCATCTACTCCCTCGAGAAGGGCAAGACCAGCTACACCGACAATCTCGGGCTGCTGGGTTTCCGCCGGGCCATTTGTGATTACGTGGAACGCATCTTCGGGCTTTCCTATGAACCGCAGACGGAGTGCCTGGTCGGGATCGGGGTCTCGGAAACCATGGACACGGCGATCCGGGCCCTGGTCAACCCGGGGGACAAGGTCCTCTACCACGAGCCCTGCTATGTCAGCTACTCCCCCAGCATCCAGTTGGCCGGCGGTGTCCCGGTTTCCGTGCCGACCCATGCCGGCAATGCCTTCGCCCTGCGCAGGCAAGACTTGGAGCAGGCCTGGCAGCCGGGCTGCAAGCTGCTGATTTTGAATTTCCCGACCAATCCCACCGGCGGAGTGGTGGAGCGGGAGCGCCTGCAGGAAATCGCGGCCTTCGCCATTGAAAAGGACCTTATTGTCCTCAGCGACGAGATCTACGCCGAGCTGACCTACGAGGGCGAGCATGTCAGCATCGCCTCCTTCCCCGGCATGCGGGAACGGACCATCTTCCTGCACGGGGTCTCCAAGGCCTTTGCCATGACGGGATTCCGCATCGGTTACGCCTGCGCCCCGCATCCGGTCATCGAGGCCATGATGAAGGTCCACCAGTACGCGGTCATGAGCGTGCCGATCTTTGTCCAGGAGGCCGGTATCGAGGCCTTGCGCAATTCCGACCAGGCGGTGGCCGAGATGCGCGAATCCTACCGGCGACGTCGCGATTTCCTGGTCCGCCGGTTCCGGGAGATGGGATTGGCCTGCCATATGCCGCAGGCCACCTTCTATACTTTTCCCGACGTCACCGCGACCGGGCTCGACGGCAAGACCTTCGCCACCCGGCTGCTGCAGGAGGGCCAGGTGGCGGTGGTTCCCGGAACCGCCTTCGGGAAGGATGGTGCCAATTTTGTCCGGGCCAGTTTTTCCACCCGCTACGAGAAAATAGAGGAAGCCTGCGACCGCATGCAGCGCTTTGTCGACACCCTTGGCTGATCCATGAAACGCCTCACCACAGTGGCCCTGGTGGGCCGTCCGAATGTCGGCAAGAGCCGCCTCTTCAACCGCCTGGCCGGGCGCCGCCTGGCCATCGTGCACGACCAGGCGGGGGTGACCCGCGACGTGAATTCCACTGTAGTGAACGACCACTACACGCTGCTCGACACCGGGGGCATCGGCCTGGTGGTCGACATGGACCACGACAAGCTTATCGCGGCCGCGGAGGCCCAGGTCTGGTTTGCCGTCGAGGCGGCGGACCTGATCTGCTTTGTCCTCGACGGGCGCGAAGGCCTGACCTCCCTCGACGAGACCATCGCCGAGCGCCTGCGGCAGAGCGGCAAGCAGGTCCTGGCGGTGGTCAACAAGATCGACCATGAAGGGATGGAAAGCCGCAGCGTGGAGTTCGAGGCCCTGGGTTTCAACCGGGTGATCCCGGTCTCTGCGGAACACGGTTTCAACGCCCGCAGCCTGGAACAGGAGATCGAGGAAATCATCGGTCCGCCCCCTGAGGAAAAGCCGCAGGAGGAACCGCACCGGATCCACCTGGCCTTTGTCGGCCGTCCCAACGTCGGCAAGTCCAGCCTCTGCAACTACCTCCTGGAAGACGAACGCCTGGTCGTCTCGGAAGTGCCCGGGACGACCCGTGACAGCGTGATGCTGGACCTCGACTTCGCCGGCAAGGACGGGCAGAACCTGCCGTTCCGCCTGGTCGACACGGCGGGCCTGCGCCACCGGGGCAAGGTCAGCCATTCGATCGAGTATTTCAGCTCGGTCCGGACCCGTCATGCCATCGAGCGTTCGGACATCGTCTTCCTGGTCATCGACGCGGAAACCGGTGTCACCCGCCAGGACAAGTCCCTGGCCGGGGAGATCATCGATGCCGGCAAGAGCGTGGCCCTGATCGTCAACAAGTGGGATATCGCCATCGACAAGTTCCGGGCCAGCCAGCCGGAGGACTATGTCAACATGGACGCCTTCCGGAAGGATTATGCCAAAAAGGCCCTCGAGGAGATTTTCTTCCTGCCGGACAGTCCCGTGCTCTTTGTCTCCGCCCTGCGCGGCTTTGCCATGGACCGGGTCCTCAAGGTGGCCCGCGGCTTGTGGGAAACCTCGGGCCGGACCCTGTCCACCTCGAGGATCAATGCCCTGGTCCACGAGATGATCGAGAAGCGGCAGCCCCGCTACATCGACAACAAGCGCTTCAAGGCCTACTACACGGTGCAGACCGGGACCCGGCCCTTCACCTTCCGCATTTTCTGCAACCGGGCGACCAAGCTCGACGACAGCTACCGCCGCTACCTGCAAAACGGCTTTATCCGGCACTTCAAGCTGGACGGCTGTCCCCTGCGCTTCGAATTGAAAGGCAAGGAAAAGCGCTATGCCGGGACGGGCCGGAAAGGCGGCCGATGAAGGCCGTCTTCATGGGATCCGATCCCATCGCCCTGCCCATGCTGGAGTATCTCCGGGCGGAGCGGCCGGCGGATATTGAATTGTCGGCCGTCTACACCCAGCCCGACCGGAGAACCGGCCGCGGGATGCATCTCCAGGCCAATGCCATCAAGACCTGGGCCCTGGAACACGGGCTGGAGGTGAGGCAGCCGGTCAAGTGCGGGCCCGATGATGCCGCTTTCTTCAGATCCGCCTCGACCGAGGTGGTCCTGGTCATGGCCTACGGGCAGCTGTTGCCGCGGACCCTCCTGGAATCGGTGCCGCTGGGATTTCTCAACCTGCACGCCTCGATCCTGCCCCGCCTGCGCGGAGCCTCCCCGATCCATACCGCGGTGGCCCTCGGGCATCCGGAAAGCGGGGTCAGCCTGATGCGGATTATCCCCAAAATGGACGCCGGTCCGGTGGCGGATGTGGAGCGGGTGGAAATCGGACCGCGGCTGACCTCGGCCGGGCTGCATGCACGACTGGCGGAGGCCACGGTTCCCCTGGTAGCCCGTAACCTGAACCGGGTGGCGGCCGGGCAAGTGGAATTCACGGAGCAGGAGGATAGCGAGGTTACCTACTGCCGGATTATCGAGAAGACGGACGCCCACCTGGATTTCAACCAACCCGCCCGGGACCTCTTCAACCGCGTCCGCGCGTTCCAGCCCTGGCCGGGAACCTCCTTCCCCTACGACGGTCTGGAGATCCGTGTCCTCGAGGCCGAGATTGATCCCGGAACGACCGGCCTTGCTGCCGGAACGTTTCACCTGGATCCGGATGGACATCCCTCCGTGGCCTGCCGGACCGGCGCTCTCAGGCTGATCCGGTTGCAGCGTCCGGGCGGCCGGCCGATGGAGAGCGCGGCCTTCCTGAACGGGCTTTCCATTCCCGAAGGGACCGTCCTGGAGAGCCGTGGGATGCGCCCCCTGGAAGCGGCCCGGCCTTTTCCCTGGAAGCGCAAGTGAATTTCGCCGGCTGAAGCAAGTTAGGTCGTTGACCCCCGGGGAAATTTTGGCATTACCGTTGACCATGAAAAGCAGCCTCCTGCGCCTTCTTGTTGTTTGCCCGATCATTTTCCTTTCATTGCCTTTTGCCGGGCAGGCCCAGATCAATAATTCCGGAGTCCAGTTGGCCAACCTGCGCAGTGATGTGGACCGCCTGGACCAGCTGGTCCGCTCGCTCCGGCTCGAAGTCGAGGCCCTGCGCCGGGAAAACCAGCAGACCCAGGAGATGCTCAAGGGCTTGAGGGCCAGCGGCAGCAACAGCGTCAGCCCGGAACAGTTGAACCAGGTCCTTCGTGAATTCGAGCAGAAGATCCAGTCGGTCAACCGGGCCAGCCGGGAAACCCTGGTAAACGAAGTTTCCCGGGAAATCGAGGCCCTGGCCGACAAGACCCAGAAAGCCATCAATGCCCTCGCCAAGTCGATTGATGCCCAGCCGCAGCTGGAACAGGTGGTGACCTTCAGCGATGACTACCCGAGGACCGGCACCACCTACACCGTCAAGGGCGGTGACAGCCTGGGCAAGATTGCCCGCGAAATGGGTTCCAAGGTGGAATGGATCCGTAATGCCAACCGCCTGGCCACGGATGTCATTTATCCCGGACAGGAATTGTTCATACCCCTCAAAAAGTAATTCAGCATCATGTCCAAGAAAACAGGATTAGGCCGGGGACTGGGTTCCCTAATCAGCGGCGGCATCACGCCCGAGCCCCCGAAGAAGGCAGCGGCAAGGAAAAAGGCCGCCAAAAAAACACCCGCCAGGAAGTCAGCCGCCCGCAAGAGCGCCAACAAGGCGGCCGCCTCAAAGTCCTCCCCGGCCGGAGCGGCCAAGACACCCGATGAAGCCAGCCGGACCGCGGTCGGGCTGTTCGAGATTCCAATCAGCAGGATCATTCCCAATCCCCATCAGCCGCGGCGCGATTTTCACGAGGAAAGCCTCAACGAACTGGCCGAAAGCATTCGCTCCGAAGGCCTGTTGCAGCCCATTGTCGTACGCAGCCGGGACAACATGTATGAGTTGATTGCCGGCGAGCGGCGTTGGCGGGCCTGCCAGAAGTTGAAGCTGAAACAGATTCCGGCCCGCGTAATCGAGGCCACGGAGACCTCCAGCGCCATCCTTTCCCTGATTGAAAACCTGCAGCGGGAAAACCTGAACCCGGTTGAAGAGGCCATGGGCTATGCCAGCCTGATCAAGGACTTCGACCTGACCCAGGAACAGGTGGCCGAGCGGGTCGGGCGCAGCCGCGCCTCGGTGGCCAATTCCCTGCGGCTGCTGCAGCTGCCGCGCGAAGTCCAGGGCTACCTCATCAAGGGCCATCTTTCGGTCGGGCACGCCAAGGTCCTGCTCGGGGTGGAGGATTCGGAAACCCGGCTTCTCCTGGCCCGCCAGTCCATTGAGCGGGGCTGGAGCGTCCGGGAAATCGAACGCCAGGTGGAGCAGGTCAAAAGCCGCTCCGACCGGACCCCGAAATCGAGGGGCTCCGTCCCGGCCGAGGAGGCCCGGGCCATCAACGACCTGCAGAAGCAGCTTTCCTCCACCCTCAGCACGCGGGTCACCCTGAAGCACTCTCCCAAGAAGGGCCGGATTATCATCGAGTATCATGGCAACGACGACCTGCAGCGGATCATCGAGCAGATGGGACTGCGCTGATCCGGGCGGCGCGCCCGGGGGCCGGTCGAAATTTTACTTGAAACTTGGATCGGCGCTCGCCAGCTTTGCACGTTTTTCCAATTCGAGGAACCCGAAATGCTTAATATCCTCATATCTTTACTTACTTTCGTCCTGATCCTGGTCAGCCTCTTCATGATGCTGGTGATCCTCATGCAGCGTGCCAACACCAACAGTGGCATGGGCTCCGCCTTCGGTGGCGGCGTCGCCGAGTCCGCCTTCGGCACGGAGACCACCAATATCCTGGTCAAGGCCACCAAGTGGTCGGCGGTTGGCTTTTTTGTCATCGCCCTGGTCCTCTACCTGCTCTTCATGAGCCGGAACCAGATCGGAGCCCGCCCGGCCAGCAATGAACTGCCGGATATTCCGGTAATGGACCAGACGACCGCCGAGGCTCCCGCGGAGCTGCCCCAGGTCGTCGAGGAGCCCCTTACCGAGGAGCCCGCCACCGGTTCCGCCGAAAAGACCGATCCCCTCGAGGACATTCTCAATGCCGTCGATGAGCAGGGGTCCGGGGAAGGCCAGGATTCCGGTGAAACCAATCCCGGTCCCTGAGCCGGCCCATTGCCAGGCTTATAGGATGAAGACGTTTTGCCACCTGTCCCGGTTCGCCTGGGGCAGGTTTTTTTATGCCGCGATGATGGTCCTGGTCCTCCTCGGCCCCGCCACCTCCACCCTGAACGCCCAGTTCAAGTTTCGCCAGCCTCCCAACCGGCAGGATCCCTCCGCCCTCGGGAAACGGGACCAGGCCTTCGTCTGGAATCAATTTGTCGGCAACCGCAACCTGGGTCCGTTTACCCTGGCCGGTTCGCTGGTCTATCGTCCCGCTTCCGAGCCTTCGCGATCCTATCAGTTCACCCTCAAGGCGGATTGGAATCAACAACGCCAGTCCTCCTCCCTGGAACTGGTTCATCCCGACGGTACGGTGACGGAAACCGGCGTTGTCATTTCCGGGAGCAAGGCTTACCGGGCCCTCCCCGATGGAAGCCTGCAACCGCTGGCTCCGGAAAGGCTCGTCGAACCCATCGTGGCCGGTTTGCCCTTTACCTGGAACGATCTCCTCATGCCGTACCTGACCTGGCAGGATGTTGAATACGAAGGACCCGACCGGTACCTCGGGCGCCCCGCCCACCGGTATGCCCTGAGCAATCCCGATCCCGAGGGTTTCCCCGCCCGGGTGGTCGTGACCCTCGACGAGGATTATGCCGCCCTTCTCCGCGGCTCCCTTTATGATGCCGACGGGGAAGTGGTGAAACGAATCCGGGTCGGCGGCTTCAGGCAGTACGGCGATGAGTGGATGTTCAGCAGCCTTTACTGGGAAGACCGGGCCAGCCGTTCCAGCGTCCGCCTTTCGGTCGATTCCTTCCGTTACGGCCTGTGAGGACAGCACCCCTTCCCCCGACCCCGGGAAGGTCCGTAGTGAGGCTGTAGTGAAGTTCTGAATACGCAGTGCGGAAGCCCCGGAACCCTCCCGGAGGGCTGCCCCGCCAGATGCTTTTAAGTGAAATAATCAATACTTTTTTTGTTGTATTTTGACAACCTTATTGTAAATATTTCGTTCCGAGTATTCTGAATCCAATACAAGGGAGCACAGATGAAATCAAAAACAACACCTCTGAGTTTTGAGATTGATGCCGACCTGGCAGCCAGTCTTGAGAAACTCCGCAACCAACTTGGCGGAATCTCCTTTTCAAAGCTCATCGATCACGCAATCGAGAAATACGATTACAATAAGGTTTCCCGCAAAGCGGGCGGGAAGCGCCGGCAATTGTCCGTCCGTCTGGACGATAACAAGCGCAGCGCACTTGAAGGAATCTCCAAGTCTGAAAAGGTCAGCATGGCTTACCTGATCAGAATGGCGTTGGAGTCCTTAATGGAATCCGCGACTAAAAAAACCGTACAAAAGGAACTGAAAATGGCGTTAGCTTCCAAAAAAGCAAAGCCTGCCAAGAAGGCGGCCAAGAAGGCGGCCAAGAAGCCGGCCAAGAAGGTTGTGAAAAAGGCTGCTCCCAAAAAGGCGGCCCGGAAACCCGTGAAGAAAGCTGTCAAGAAAGCTGTCAAGAAGGCGGCCCGTAAGGCGGCGGCCAAGAAAGCTGTCAAGAAGGTAGCCCGTAAGGCGGCGGCCAAGAAAGCTGTCAAGAAGGTAGCCCGGAAGGCGGCAGTCAAGAAAGCGGTCAAGAAGGCGGCGCGTAAAGCGGCAGCCAAGAAAGCCGTGAAGAAGGTTGCCAAGAAGGCGGCCCGGAAGAAGGCCGCCAAGAAGGCCGCCAAAAAGGCGACCGCCAAGAAGACAGCCAAGAAAGCGGCCAAGAAAACAGTGGCCCGCAAGGCGGTGAAGAAGGTTGCCAGGAAAGCGGCCAAGAAGCCGACCAAGAAGGCGGCCCGGAAGGCCGTGAAGAAGGCGGCCAAGAAGGCGGCGGCCAAGAAAGCCGTGAAGAAGTTGGCCAAAAAGGCGTCAGCCAAGAAAGCCGTGAAGAAGTTGGCCAAAAAGGCGGCAGCCAAGAAAGCCGTGAAGAAAGCTGTCAAGAAAAAGGCGGCCCCGAAGAAAGCGGCGAAGAAGGCAGCCAAGAAAACGGCCAAGAAGCCTGCCAAGAAAAAGAAGTAGGCCTCACGTCAGGTTATCCCAACCAAAGGTTTGTCAATCCCCCTCCCCGAGGGGGATTTTTTTTGTCTGCACCGCGGCGGGCGGGGAAAATGTCTTGCCGCCGGGGACAGCGCCCTTGTGATGGCAGGCATGACTCCGGATGCGACGAAGCGGGAAGCAATTCACAGTGGCCTTCAGCGGATCAAGCTACGCATGGAGTCGATCATCCGCGGCAAGCCGGAAGTGATCGAAAAGGTCTTGATCTGTCTGCTGGGAAGCGGGCATCTGCTGATCGAGGACTTGCCGGGTATGGGCAAGACAACCCTGGCCTATGCCCTGGCCCGGAGCCTGGACGGCAGCTTCCAGCGGATCCAGTTTACCAGTGATCTCCTGCCAGCCGATGTGCTGGGGGTTTCCGTATACAACGAGAAGGTCCGGGATTTCGAGTACAAGCCGGGACCGGTTTTCGCAAATTTCATCCTGGCCGACGAAATCAACCGGACCACGCCCAAGACCCAGAGCGCCCTGCTGGAAGTGATGGACCGGGGAAGGGTTTCCATAGACGGGCAGACGCACCCGGTGGGGCGCCCCTTCATGGTATTCGCGACCCAGAATCCGGTCGACTTTGAAGGCACCTTTCCCTTGCCGGACAGCCAGCTGGACCGGTTCTTCATGCGGCTGGAGATGGGGTACCCGGCCCGCGAGGATGAATTGGAAATCCTGCGCGGCGGCGTGCGCCACTACGACCAGATCCTCTCGGAGCCGGTGGTTCCCCTGGGCACTGTCCTGGAATGGCAGACCGAGGTGGGGCGCATCTTCGTCGAGGAATCGGTACTCGACTACATGCTGCAGCTGATTGCCGCCACCCGCAGCGAGAGCACCTTGCAGTGCGGGGTCAGCCCGCGCGGTGCGCTGGCCCTGAAGACGGCGGCCCAGGCCAGGGCCTTGTATCATGGCCGTGAGTTTGTCCTGCCCGAGGATGTTTCCCTGATGTTGGGCTCGATTTGCGGGCACCGCCTCAAGACGACCACCCACGGCAGCGATCCGCTGGAGGAACGCCGGCGCATTGACGGGGTGCTGGGGCATATCGTGGAGTCCGTGGCCAGGCCCCTGTAGGTCCCTTCCGGGTCACCCGCCCGTCGGGATGGGAAACCTTGACGGATGGCATCCGGACATTTGCAATGGTTCCTCTATGGCGGAGAAAAAAAACGAGAGGATCCTGATCATCGATGACGATGACGAGATCCGTTATTCCCTGAACCGGGTCCTGTCCTCGCGGGGGTTCCAAGTGGAGGAAGCCTCGAGCGGGGAAGCCGGCATCGAATGCGCCCGTCAGCAGACCTTTGAAGTCATTTTTCTCGACAACCGCATGGGGGGAATGAACGGGCTGGAGACACTCCAGCACCTGCGCAGTGTGGCGGCGGAGGCCATGGTCATTTTGATGACCGCCTTTGGCACCACCCAGACCGCGATTGAAGCCATGAAGTTTGGCGCCTTCGACTACATCATCAAGCCCTTCGACCTGAAGAAGGTGCTGGCCCTGACGGAGAAGGCCATCCAGTCGCATCTGGACCTCAAGCAGTCCAGGACCCAGTACGAACCGCTGCTGGACAGCGATGACTACAAGGAGGGAATCGTCGGTTCCTCCGAGGCCATGCAGGGTGTCTTCAAGGCGATCGGCCAGGTCGCGACGAGCAACGTCACGGTGATGATCACCGGGGAAAGCGGTACCGGCAAGGAACTGGTGGCCCGTTGCATCCACCAGCACAGCCTGCGCTCGGGCAAGCCGTTCATGGCGGTCAACTGCGCGGCCATCCCGGACAACCTGATCGAGTCGGAATTGTTCGGGCACGAGAAGGGTTCCTTCACCGGCGCCACCCAGCAGCGCCTGGGAAAGTTTGAACTGTGTGATGGCGGCACCCTCTTCCTGGACGAGATCGGGGACATGGCCCTGCCCACGCAGACCAAGATTCTTCGAGCCCTGCAGGAAGGGGAGATCCAGCGGGTGGGGAGCGAGAAGACCGTCAAGGTGGATGTCCGACTGATCGCCGCCACCAACCGGGACCTGAAATCGGAAGTTCAGGAGAAAACCTTCCGGGAAGATCTCTATTTCCGTCTGAACGTTTTCCCCATCGAGTCTGTGCCATTGCGCCGGCGCCTTGAGGATATTCCCATCCTCGCCCAGGAATTTCTGAACCGGGCCTGCCAGAAGTTCAATCGGCCGCAGTTGACCCTGAAAGAACGTGACGTTGAAACCCTGAAAGCGTACCACTGGCCCGGCAATGTGAGGGAGTTGGAGAACGTGATCGAGCGCCAGGTGATCACCGCCGATGGTCGACTGGATCTGGATCTACCCGGGCCGGATTCCGCAGCCCGGTGCAACACGGCAGAAGCACCGCCTGCGAGACATTACAGCGGCGAGCTGATGACAGAACAGGAACTGCGGGAGCTGGAGAAGCAGAATTTGGCCAGGGCCCTTACCATGAGCAGCGGCCGGGTCTTCGGCGATGACGGCGCTGCGGCCATGCTGGGCATCAAACCGACCACCCTGACCTCGCGCCTGAAAAAGCTGAAGATCGAACCCAGGGAGTTCCAGGTCAGGCCGGAGTAATGCCCACCTGGTTCAGGGCGTAGGTCACTGCAATCCACAGCAGCATCACCAGTGGCAGGTAGCGGCCCACAAGGTACATCCGCCATTCCCACCAACGGCTTTCCGTACCCAGCACAGTCCTGATTTTCTCTGGCGGGATAAACCAGCAGAACATAGC
>CAJXMX010000026.1 GCA_913056355.1 uncultured Opitutales bacterium | reverse complement strand
CCGGACCTGCCGGACGACAGCGCCGAGGCGACGGCCTGGCTGCAGGAGGAGGCGCGACGGCTGGACGTGTCCCGTTCGCGTCCGGAACCGGTCCTCAAGGGACGTCACCTCCTGCAGCGGGGCTGGGAGGCCGGACCGGGAATGGGAAGGATCCTGGACCGGGCCTACGAGGCCCAGCTGGACGGGGAATTCGCCGGTGTCGAGGAAGCCCTGCAGTGGCTGGAGGATCAGGGAATCCCGGAATCACCGGTGACCCAGCCCGGCAAGCCGAAATCGTAATACCAGCCGGGCCCGACCGGTTGCGGGAAATGCCAAAGCCAGCTGTCGGTCGAATACCGGTAGAACCACGGGTACTTCCCGAACCCGGTGTAGAGCCAGCCCCAGTTGCTGGCGGCCGGGTAGAGCACATACTCCAGGGTCCCTTCCGGGTGACCGGCATACATCCATTTGAGGGATTCCGTATAGATCCAGGGATACCGGTCGCCGTAGACCGCTCCGAGGATCCTGTCTTCCCACCAGCCGTTGCGGTAGTCGTCGAGGAGGTTGAAATGGTTCACGAAGGCCTCCCAGGGGATCTCCAAGGGCACCCGCTGGGCCTCGTAAATTTCCGCCTCGCCGGTGTAGCTGCCGGCGGAGGGGGCATAGGGCTCAAAACTGCGGTTCAGCGGCAGGTAGAGGACCAGTCCGAATTCCTGCCCGGTCAGGCGCCGGTCACTGTTGGACTGGATGGCGAAATCCGTCATGGCCCGATTCCAGACCCGGAACTCGGTCATCTTCCCCTTGAAGGCCCGCGCTCCGGTGTCCGATTCACCCATGTAGAGGAAACTGTCACTGTTGCTGGCGATGGGCCGGGTCGGCGGATCCAAATTCACTTCCGGGACATAGCTGACCGCCATCGGTCTGCCGTTTATGTAGATCCGCACCGGATTGATATCGGAACTCTTGTATGAGACTGCCACATGCTGCCAGATATTGAGCTTGAGAGTGCTGGTGCCGGTGTTGATGGCATGGGAAATACCGTCGTTGGTGATGAGGTACACCACCAGGCTCTGGTCGTTGTAGAATCCGTGGTCGAAGCCGTTGAGGAAGAAGACAAAGGTTCCGCGGTCGAAAATCCGCCCGAATCCGGTCACGTACTCGCCATAAGTCTCGGGATAAATCCAGGCCTCCGCGGTAAAGTTGTCCGTCATGCCAACCGAACTGGTCGGGGGCAGTCGGAGGTAGTCGTCGACACCGTCGAACTGCAGGGCCACATCCGGGTTGTCCTGCACCACGATCGTGGCCCACCCGGTGGACTGGCCGTCGGAGTCGTCCGTCAGCTGGTAGGAAATGCGGGCCACCCCGGTGAATTCCTCCGGCGGGGAGTAGCGGATCCCGTTGGCGAGGACCTCCGCCTGTCCCGGGAAAGAACCGTCAACGGCCAGCAGGCGCAGCGGATCCCCGTCCGGATCGAGGTCGTTGCTCAGCACCGGTAAATCCACCGTTTCTCCGGACTGGACCACGAACAAGTCGTTGCGGCCCACCGGACGGGGATCGAGTATGCGGACCAGCCGCCGCTTGACCGCCCCCTTGCCGTCGCTGAGGAGGACGCTGAACAGGTCCGAGCCATCCTTGGTCTCGCCCATGGTGTAGCTGTAGCGGCCTTTGCCGAGGGATTGCAGTTCGCCGTAGCGCGGCTGCTGGACGGAAATCACCCGGACCGGATCGCCGTCGGGATCATTGACCCCGGCCAGGCTGTTGACCTCGATGGGAAAGCGCGTGCTTTCGATTACCAGATCCCCGGCCACCGGTGCCCGGTTGGCATTGGCGGACACGGCATGGCCCGTGATATTGAGGCGCCAACTGGTCCAGGAGCCGTTGCCACCGGTATCGTCGTCAGTCACTTCCAAGCGCCAGTTTCCTTGGGAAGATTCCCCGAGATGGCGCGTGGAGAGATAGGTCCAGGTCCCCGGCTCGTAGGAATCGTTGGCATTGGCGTGCGGCTCGGACAGCACGCTGCGGGTTCCGGAGGGGGAAACCAGCTCAATCCGGAGGTCGCCCCAGTCGGAATGGCTCAGGGAGACCGTTACCTCGACAAACTGCACCTCGAGATCGGTGCTGATATTTATTTGGCCTTGCCGGGTGGTCCCGAAGGGCAACGTCACTCCCCGGTTATCCTGGCCGCTGGCCGTCTGCATGGCTGGCAGCGAGGACCAGTCGGCGGCCAGGCTGACCGCCGCCCCGGCATCCACCCGACCAAAGCCGTAGAAATGGCTGACCCATAGTCCGGCCCCGTTCTGTGACCAGTCACGATCCGGAAAATCCACCGGGACGGCCGTCCGGGCCAGGATCTGCTGGACATCGCGCCAGTTCAGGGAAGGCCGCTGCTGGAGCATGAGGGCCACCACCCCGGTGACCATGGGGGCGGCCGCGGAGGTGCCGTTAAAACCATCGTAGTAATCCCCGTCGTCGTATCCGGAAAGGCCGGTGTTGTCGGTGGTGACGATCCCGCCGCTGGGAGCAGAGACCAGCAGGTTGGCCCCGGGCTCGCTGTAGGTCTCGCGTACATCGCCCTGCCCCACCGCTCCCACGGAGATGGTGTAGGGCTGGGTGTTGTAGAAGTCGTAGTTGGAGTTGTCCCCGTTGAGGGCGCCGTTGCCGGCCGCCCAGACATAGATCACGCCCTTGCCGCCGCGGCCGTTCTGGGTGCCGGAACGGAAGGTGTTGCGCAGCGTTGTGGAGGGCGTGGAATAGCGAACCCCGAGATCGTCGGAAGGCCCCCAGCTGTTGTTGTAGATGCTGATGGAGGGAATCATCTGGTGGTAGGACAAGGCCTCCACCTCGCTGCTGGGGGGGACAGTGGTGGTGGAATCACTGGGGATCAGGCGAAGCGGGACCAGCCTGGCCTTGTGGGCGATCCCGAGCCCGCCGATGCTGTTCGACAGGGCCAGGGAAATGCCCGCCACAGCGCAACCATGCCGGTCAATAAAGCTGGTCGGGGACGGGTTGCTGTCATCGCTGATGAAATCGTAGCCGCTGCCATTCAGCCAGTTCCCGTAAAGGTCCGGATGGTTGTACTGGATACCGGTGTCCACGATGGCGATGGTCACTCCCTCCCCGTCCAGGCCGGCGTCCCATGCGGTGCGCACGTTGAGATCGGAAAAAGGAAGGCCTCCGGTCTGCCCCAGGTTCTCAAGGTGCCACTGGTCGTGGAACAAGGGATCACTCGGGTTGAAAGCCTTGGGAACCCGGATCCGTCCCTCATCGGATTCCACCAACAGGAACTCCGGCTGGGCCTTGAGCTGTCTTCTCGAGTTCTCCTTCCATTCCTTTCGGTTCGAGCGTGCCTTGGAAGGGTTTTCAAAGGTGACCAGATGGTACCCCTTCATGCCCTTGACCGGGCGCAGGTAGGCGGCACCGGCACGCCGGGCGGCACCTTTGCCGTCCTTCCCCTCCTTGACCCGGACAATCCAGCGGCCTTCCCCCGGATCCGCGGGGTCGTCAGCAGGCTGTGCCCCCGCCGGAGGGGAAACCATCCATGCGGCCAGCAGGACAAGCAGCCGGATAGCGGCGCATCCCCGGCCTTTCAGCGACAGGCGAATCATTTGCCTTCCCAGACAGCAGATTGTGAATGAAGTTCCCCTGCCCGGCTCAGCCGATGGACTTCAGGAAGATGAAGGCCATGGCCATGACAAGGGTCGGGAACAAGGCCCCGAGGAACAGCTTGAGCGGCGAAATGCCTCCGTTGAAAAAGCGGTTCAGGAGCGACTGGCCGGCCGGATTGGGGGCGTTGGCGATTACCGTCAATCCGCCGCCGGTAACCGCCCCGGCGACCACGGCGTACTGCTTGACCAGCGCATCCATACCGTTCGAAGGATGGAAATCCGGCACCTGGCTGGCCAGGAAGGTGATGGCCGCGTTGTCATTGAAGGCGGTCAGGACCGTTGCTCCGGTAAACAGGCTGAGCTCGCCGAGCCGTCCCAGAACCGGGGCGATCCACCACTGCTGGAGGGGACCGTGGGTGACCAGCCCGGCCAGGAAGAAACCGACCAGGAGCGGTCCCTTGATGCTGACGTCGTCCTGGTGGGTGGCGGTGGCCTGGACGAAGGCCATGAAAAACAGGAAGCCGGCGATGAAAAGCGGCGGGTTGTGAAGGTTGAAGACGGTCCAGGCCATGAAACCGAGCACCACCAGGGTGATCCACAGGGGAATCGGTTCCTCTGTCTTGCCGGCGGTCATGTCGCTTTGCGCGGCGGCTTTTTCCGCGAGGACGGGAAATTCCTTCCGCAGGAAGAATCCGTAAACCAGGGTCGCGACGGTGATTCCCAGGAAGGCCTTCCAACCGAAGTGGAGGAACATGAAAGCCATGTCCCAGCCCCAGGGGCCGGCCACCATGAGGACGGGGGGCGCGGCGAAATGGGTCAGCGTACCACCAACCGAAACATTGACAAAAAGCAGCCCGAGAGTCCCGTACTTGAACTTGTTGGAGGGCTCGAGGCTGTAGATGGTCTTGGCCAGGAGCAATGCGGCAATGGTCATCGCGGCCGGCTCGGTGATAAAGGATCCCAGCAGCGGAGCGACAATGAGGATACTGTACCACCAGGCCCGGGGGGACTTTCCGCCAAATCCGGCCAGCAGCCCGAGGACATTCTCACTGAACTTGAGCACCGGGCGGGTCGAGGCGATGGCCATGATGATGACCACAAACATCGGCTCCGTGTAGTTGACCACGCTGTCCATGTAGTAGGTGGCCGAGTCCCAGTTGTAGAAATAAAGGATGGCCCCGAAGAGCGGAATGCACCAGATCCCGAAAATGGCTTCCACCTCCCCCAGAAAGTGGCACAGGGTGGCCGAGAAACTGGTATCGTCCTTGGCGTTGTGATACGGCTTGGCGTCGGCGGTTCTCCCGGCCTCCTCGATCTCCCGGCGGTGCTTTTCCTCAATCTTGTGGGCCAGATCCTGAAAGAAGCCGGCCATGAAGGTATGCAGGACAGCGAGAAGGAAGATCACCGTCGCCACCAGGTTGAAGGGATTGGCCTGGACGCGGTGTTTCAGAATCCCCCAGAGGGTGTCGATTCCATGTTCCTGTTCATAAGACTGGAAATCACTGATCGACGGCGGCAACACGGTCGTGTCCTCCGACGGTCCATGGTCGGGAGCAGCCCCGGCGGCAAAACTGAAAACCGGAAAGAGGAACATTAAAAAGAGAGGGAACCATTTCATTTTCATTTCGATCCTAGTTTACTCGATATTCTGAACTTGCTCACGAATTCGTTCAATTTCGTTTTTCGAGTCGATCACCTGCCGGCTGACCTCGATATTGTTGGCCTTGGAACCGATCGTGTTGAACTCCCGGTTCACCTCCTGCAGGATAAATTCAAGCTTGCGCCCGACCGGGCTTCCGGCCTGCAGGCATTCCCGGAACTGGGCCAGGTGGCTGTCCAGACGGGTCGTTTCCTCGGAGACATCGCATTTATCGGCGAAGAGGGCGATTTCCTTGAGAACGCGTTCGTCCGAGAGGTCAATCTCCAGGTTGGCCTGGGAAAGGCGCTGCAGGAGCAGTTCCCGATAGCGGGGAACGGTATCGCTCACGGCTGAACGGATCGCTTCCAGGGCGGATCCCAGGAATTCCACCCGCTGCTCCAGATCCTCCCGGAGTGCGGATCCCTCCACCTGGCGCATCTCCACCAACTGGTCCAGGGCCTTCCGGAAACACCCCATAAAGGCTTCCCGGGCCTCTTCCGGATCCGGCAGGACCGCGTCCACCTTGTTCAGGGCGGCAATCCGGACCAGGGCCCCGGGGTCGGGATGCCAGTCGATGCCGTGCTCGCCGGCCACCCTGGCCAACCGGCGCAGGCTGGATTCCAGTCCTGCCTGGTCCCAGTGGAACCCGGCCTCGGCGGCCGATGGGACAGCCTGGATGTTGACGTGGACCTTGCCCCGGTTGAGGGCCTCGCGGAGAACGGCCTGGATATCCTTCTCCAGGGCCGCCCACTCCCGGGGAAGGGAGACCGTCGGCTCCAGGTTGCGGCGGTTGACGGAGCTGATCTCGACGGAAAGATTTAGGCCGTGCAGATCCGACTGGCTCCGCCCGAATCCGGTCATTGAGCAGATCACTGCCCGCCCCCTTTCTCCAGCTTGAGCACCCGCTCCACCTCGCTGACATCCTTGTCGCCGCGGCCGCTCAGGTTCACACACATAATCTGGTCGGGATCCATTTCCGGAGCCCGGCGCATGGCGTAGCCAATGGCGTGGGTGCTTTCCAGGGCCGGCAGGATGCCTTCCGTCCGGCAGAGGAACTGGAAGGCCTCGAGGACATCCTCATCGGAGGCAAAGGCGTACTCGATGCGTTCCAGGTCCCGGTAATAGGCGTGCTCCGGCCCGACGGCGGCATAATCAAGGCCCGCCGAGACGGAGTGGGTCGGTTCGATCTGACCGTCCTCATCCTGCAGGATATAGGTTTTGCAGCCTTGCAGGACCCCCATCCGTCCACCCTGGAAGCGGGCCGCATGCTGTCCGGAGGCAATGGCGTATCCGCCTGCCTCGACGCCGACCAGACGCACCGAGGGTTCCTCCAGGAATTCGAAAAAGAAACCGATGGCGTTGCTCCCGCCGCCCACGCAGGCCACCATTTCATCGGGCAGGCGTCCCTCGGCCTCCATGATCTGGCGCCGGGTTTCGGCCCCGATGACCCGGTGGAAATCCCGCACCATCATCGGGAACGGATGCGCCCCGAGGGCCGACCCGAGAATGTAATGGGTGTTGCCGGAACTGGCCACCCAGTCCCGCATGGCCTCGTTGACCGCGTCCTTGAGGGTTTTCTGGCCGTTCGAGACCCCGCGTACTTCAGCGCCGCAGAGCCGCATCCGGAAGACATTCAAAGCCTGGCGCCGCATGTCCTCCTCGCCCATGTAGATGACGCATTCCATGCCGAACTTGGCGCAGGCGGTAGCCGTCGCCACCCCGTGCTGTCCGGCCCCGGTCTCGGCGATGATCCGTGTTTTTCCGAGACGCCGGGCCAGGAGGATCTGCCCCAGGACATTGTTGATCTTGTGGGCCCCGGTGTGCAGCAGGTCCTCCCGCTTGAGGTAGATCCGCGCCCCGCCGAGGGTCCGGCTCATGTTCTCGGCAAAGTAAAGTCCCGTCGGGCGCCCGGCATAGACCTTCAGGTAATGCTTCAGCTCCTTCTGGAACTCAGGATCACGGCGGGCCGCCTGATAAGCCCCGGTCAATTCCTGCAGGCAGGTCATTAAGGTCTCGGGAACATAACAGCCCCCGTAGGGACCGAAATGGCCGCTGGCATCCGGCAAGGTTTCTTTCCTGATTTCCTGACTGATCATATTTTGAAGGGAAGGCTCTGGGTTGGGAGGTTTAGACCAGAAGGCTCGCGCCGTGACAAACAAAACCGTGGGGTGGAAATTTCATGGGATCACAAGTGCTTGGCGATGACCACGGTGAAATCATCGGATTGTTGCGTGGTGCCGGAAAAGAGCTGGATTCGGTCCAGGATGCCCTGGGTCATTTCCTGTGAACTGCGCCCCCGCAGGCTGCGCAGGACATCGGCCAGCCGTCCGTTGCCGAATTCCACCCCCTCGGCGTTGACCGCCTCCGTAACCCCGTCGGTGTACAGCGTCAGCACATCCCCCTTGGCGAAGGGAATCGTCAGGTCCGCCACGGCATCGTTGAAGATCTGCGCGGGCACCATTCCCAGGGCCATCCCCTCGCTGGAAAGAAACTCGGAATGGGCCTGGCCGGTGCGATCGGTGGCATGGACGATAATGGGCAGTTCATGACCGCCGCGGGAGAGAATCAGCTCGTTCCGGGACATGTCCAGGACGGCGTAGATGATGGTCACGAACATGTCGGGTTTCATTTCCCCCAGCATGACCTCGTTCAATTGCCGCAGCACCGCCGCCGGGGACCCCAGGTGCCGGGCCAGGTGGCGCAGGTTGCTCTGGCAGATGGCCATCAGGAGGCTGGCCGGAATACCCTTCCCGGAGACGTCCGCGATGGCGATTCCGAGCCGGTTCTCATCGATGGGAAAGACATCGTACAAGTCTCCCCCGACCTTCTGGGCAGGCTTGTAAATGGTCGCCACCTGGAGATTGGGCGTTTCGGGGAACTCCTTCGGCAGCAGCATGTTCTGGATCTCGTGCGCCAGATTGAGATCCACGTCGAGCTTGTTCTTCTCGATCTGGGTGGCCATCAGGTCAAGGTTGTGGATGGCCAGACCGGCCT
This sequence comes from uncultured Opitutales bacterium, assembly GCA_913056355.1. GTDB lineage: Bacteria > Verrucomicrobiota > Verrucomicrobiia > Opitutales > Oceanipulchritudinaceae > Oceanipulchritudo. The sequence continues at coordinate 15,248 of CAJXMX010000026.1, read as the reverse complement.
GCTCGGCCAGGCTCACCGCGAGGGAAAAGTCATTCTCCCCGAAGGATCCGCCATCGGACGGATTGACCATCGCCAGGGCGCCGATGTTGCGGTCCCGGAAACTGATCGGGACCACGATCACGCTGCGGACTTCCAGGGACGGATCATCGTGCTTGATGACCCGCGGATCATCGAGGGCGTTCTCGATGAGGATTCCCTGCCCGGTCTTGGCCGAGGCTCCCACCAGCCCCTCCCCGACCTTGAAGATTTCCGATTTCAGGACCTGCTCGACAAACTTGGTCCGGGTGCTGATCCGGGACAGGGCGCCGGCCGGTATGGGCCGGTGAGGGGGAAAGAGTCCCTCCACCGCCACGCCCCGCAGCTGGTCGCCGTTGCGCTCGAAGATGCAGGCACTGAGGGCTCCGGTGCTGAGAATGGCGGAATGGACCACCCGCTCGAACAGCTCCTGGCGCGTCACCCCCTCCCCGATGGCCGCCACCATGCTGTGGACGAAATCAAAAACGATCAGCTTCTCCTGGGCCAGCATCTGGCGCTGCTCATCCAGCCGGACAATTTCCCGCCGGGCGGTCCACCAGAAAAACCAGCCCACACCCGCTCCCAGCGCCACGCCCATGCCAAACACCAGCAGCATTTCCACAGGCCTTTACTTCCCTTCCATCTGGTTCTTGAGGAAGGAGATGACGTCTTGAAACTTGGTTTTGTTGGATTCGTCGATCTCGACAAGGTTCTCGTGAGCCTGCAGCACCAGGCGGGCGTTTTCGACCTGGGACAGTTTTCCCTTCCCGGGTACCGCTTCCAGGCCGGCATCGTCCTCGAGATTTTCCCCGATATCGCCGGTGTCCACTGTCAGTAGCCGGTGCAGCCCGAGGTTCTGGACCAGTTCCAGGTTTCTGGTACCCATCCGGCAAAGCACCACCGAGCCGTCCTCGGTGTTCTTCATCAGGTTGATGCCCAGGCCGGCCAGGATTCCCAGAAAGGTGCTGTCCATGCCGGTACACTTCTGGAAGTCGATCACGAACCGGGTCCGGCCCTGCTCCAACAGATGGTCAAACAGTTCCTTGACCGGCGCGCTGTTGAGAAAAGAGGCCTTGCCGATTATCTTGACGACAACCGGATCCTCGTAGGGATTGACGAGAAAATGGGGCTCTTCCTGTGCCATTGCGGACCTCTGGATTCACCTCGCCGAAGCGTCTCAGGCCTCCTTGAGCAGGTTTCTCAAAACATAAGGCAGGATTCCGCCATGTCGATAATATTCAACCTCGATGCCGGTATCGATGCGGACCTTGAGCTCAGTGGTGGCGCTGCTTCCGTCGGCCCGGACGATCTCCAGGGTGGCGGTCTGGCCCGGCTTCAGGTCGTCGTCGATCCCCTTCAGGTTGAAGGTTTCCGAGCCGTCCAGGCCGAGGGCTTCCGGATTCTCATCGTTCATGAATTCCAGCGGCAGGACGCCCATCCCGATCAGGTTGGAGCGGTGGATCCGCTCGAAACTCTTGGCCACGACCGCCTTGACCCCGAGGAGGTTGGTCCCCTTGGCAGCCCAGTCGCGACTGGAGCCCATCCCGTAGTCGATTCCCCCGAAGACGATCAACGGCGTGTCGCGCTTCCGGTAGGCCTCGCAGGCGTCGTAGATGGCCACTACATCGCCCTCGGGCATGAGCTTGGTGTAGCCGCCTTCCTTGCCGTCGGCCATGAGGTTCTTGATCCGCACATTGGCGAAGGTGCCGCGGGTCATGACCCGGTCATTACCCCGGCGTGAACCGAAGGAATTGAAATCCTTCTTTTCCACGCCGTGGGACTTCAGGTACCGGCCGGCCGGCCCGTCCTCCGGAATGTTGCCGGCCGGGGAAATATGGTCGGTGGTCACCGAATCGCCCAGGATGGCCAGCGGACGCATGCCCTCGAAGGAAGTGATGGCCCCCGGTTCCATCCCGAAGCCGTCGAAGAAGGGCGGCAACTGGATGTAGGTGCTGGAATCCTTCCATTCATAGAGGCTTCCGGTGGAGGACTTGATTTCCTTCCAGGCCGGGTTGGCGTTGAGAATGTCGCTGTACTGGCCGGAAAACATTTCCGGGGCGATGCCGGAGGCGATCGCTTCCGCGATTTCCTCATGGCTCGGCCAGATGTCCTTCAGATAGACGGGCTGGCCGTCGCTGTCCTCGCCCAGCGGCTCGGTGTCGAGATCAATATCGACCCGCCCGGCCAGGGCATAGGCCACCACCAGCGGGGGTGACATCAGGAAGTTGGCCTTGACCGCGCTGTGGACCCGGGCCTCGAAGTTGCGGTTGCCACTGAGAACCGAGGCGGTGACCAGGTTGCCGGACTCGATGGCCGCTTCCACCGGGCCATCCAGCGGCCCGCTGTTCCCGATGCAAGTGGTGCAGCCGTATCCGACCAGGTTGAAACCCAGCTGGTCCAGATAGGGCTGAAGTCCGGTCTTGCTCAAATAATCGGTAACCACCCGCGAGCCGGGAGCCAGCGAGGTCTTGACCAGCGGGTCGACCGTGAGACCGCGTTCGACGGCTTTTTTGGCCACCAGTCCGGCTCCCACCATGACTGACGGGTTCGAGGTGTTGGTGCAGGAGGTGATGGCCGCGATGACCACCGATCCGTGCCGGATTCGGGTCTTCACGGCGGTCGTCGTCCCGCCGTCGACCGGCTTGTCCAGCTCGACCGGCAGGACCTTCTCCCGGGCTTCGCCGGAAATCCCGTAACCGCCCTCGGCCACCGGGATGGAAAGGAGCTGGTTGAAGCTGTTCTTCAGGGCCGGGACATCGATCCGGTCCTGGGGGCGCTTCGGGCCGGCCACGCTGGGGACAATGCTGTCCAGGTCCAGATGCAGGACCTTGGTGTAGTCGATCTCACCCTCCTGCGGGATCCCGAACATTCCCTGGGCGCTGTAGTAGTCGCGGACCAGATCCACCGCGTCCCCGGAGCGTCCGGTCATGCGCATGTAGTCCAGGGTCTTCTCGTCGATCGGGAAATAGCCCATGGTGGCCCCGTACTCCGGCGCCATGTTGGCAATGGTGGCCCGGTCGGCCAGGGACAGGCTGGCCGTCCCTTCGCCGAAGAACTCGACAAACTTCCCGACCACCTTTTCCTGCCGCAGCAACTGGGTGATGCGGAGGGTCAGGTCGGTGGCGGTCACTCCCTGGCGCAGGGATCCGGTCAGGTTGACCCCGATCACCTCGGGAGTCTGGAAGGCGATGGGCTGGCCCAGCATTCCGGCTTCGGCCTCAATGCCGCCGACGCCCCAGCCGACGATGCCCAGGCCGTTGATCATGGTGGTGTGGGAATCGGTCCCGACGAGGGTGTCCGGATAGTAGACCCCGTCCTTTTCAAAGACCACCTTGGCCAGGTACTCGAGATTGACCTGGTGGACAATGCCGATCGCCGGGGGAACCACCGCAAAGGTTTCAAAGGCCTGCTGGCCCCACTTGAGAAACTCGTAGCGCTCCCGGTTGCGCTCAAACTCGATTTGCAGGTTCTGGGCGAATGCCGCCGCAGTCCCGGAGCGGTCCACCTGGACCGAGTGGTCGACCACCAGGTCCACCGGGACCAGTGGCTCGATCACGGCCGGATCACCGCCTACCGTCTTGACCGCGTCCCGCATCGCCGCCAGGTCCACCAGCAGCGGCACCCCGGTAAAGTCCTGCAGGACGATGCGGCTGACCACAAAGGGGATTTCCTTGGTTCCGGGATTCCCGGCCTCGTAACTGGCCAGGGCCTTGACGTCCTCTTCAGTCACCCGCTTGCCGTCGCAGTTGCGCAGGATGGACTCAAGGACCACCCGGATACTGACCGGCAGGCGGGATATCTTGCCCAGCCCCTGCTCCTCGAGGGCCGGAAGGCTGTAGAGTTCGCCGGAGCGAAAGGTTTTACGTACGGAAAAGGGATCGTTTTCAACACTCATTATTCTGACCTGTATGTAACAATTACTAAAAGAAAACCCCCAGCGGCTTGTCTATAACAAAGAGGCTGAAAAAGGCCCGGGTTCAGTTCCCGGGCCTTTTCGGTAAAGGAGACTACTTCAGGACTTTTTTGATTTCATCGAAGGGCGGCAGTTGTTTGGGATCATCGCTGGACCAGCTGTAGAGGATTGTCCCGTCCTCGCCGACCACGAAGGCACTGCGCTTGGCTACGCCGGAAAACCCGATAAAGTCCTCATACAGGACGTCGTAGGCCTTGGCCGTGCCCTTGTTGAAATCGGAGAGCAGGGGGAATTGGATACTGCCCCGCTGGGCGAAAACCTCCTGGGAGAAGGGACTGTCGACACTGATGCCGAGGACGGCCGCCCCCAGATCCTGGTACTGGTCGAGACCGGCTGAGACCGAGCACAGCTCGTCCTGGCAGACGCTGGTGAAGGCGAACGGAAAGAACAGGACGAGCGTCTTTTTCCCGCGGAAATCCGAGAGGGAGACGTCCTTCAGACCGTCGGCCGTCTTTTGTTTCAAGGTGAAATCAGGTGCTTTGGTGTTAACGGATATTGCCATGATGGATGTTGATGCTGTTAGGATTTAAGTTGTTCCAAAAGTATGGCCCATGGCCGATGCAAAGCAAATCCCAAGCATGATTTTTGCCGGTTTACCGGAAAATAGCCCCCGAGGTATTTTTCGCTGCAAGGTTGCGTTGGGGGAAAGCTGCCTGCAAGTTTCCCGCAATGGAATACCGACCCTACCGTCAGGCCAATCCCATCGTGCCGCCATTGATCCTCAATCTGCTCATCGCCAACGGGATGCTTTTCTTCCTGCAAATGTTCTTCCGTGGCCGAACCGGGGGTTTGCTGGAACGCTATCTCGCCCTTTGGCCCATGGGGATTGACACCTGGGCCCAGAGCCAGGGCTTCGGGGCCGGCGCCGACATCAGTTTCTATCCCTGGCAGCTGGTCACCTACGGATTCCTGCACGGCAACTTCGCCCATATCTTCTTCAATATGCTGGCCCTCTGGATGTTCGGCCGGGATATCGAAATCCGGTGGGGCTCCAAACGCTTTGGCGTCTATTACTTCGCCTGCCTCATCGGGGCCGGCCTCTGCCAGCTGGTCGTCAGCTCCCTCTCCCTCCGCAACGGCGGGTCACCCTACCCCACCATCGGGGCCTCCGGGGGAACCTACGGGATCCTCCTGGCTTTCGGGATGCTGTTCCCCTACCGGCGGATCATGCTCCTCTTTCCTCCGATCCCCATGGAAGCCCGCTGGTTCGTGATGATCTTCGGGGGACTGGAACTGTTTCTCGGGGTCTCCGGCCTGCGAACCGGCATCGCCCACTTCGCCCACCTGGGCGGAATGGCCTTCGGCGCCCTCCTGATCTTCTACTGGCGCGGCAAGCTCCCCCTCAAGCCCAAGCACCGGATGTACTGGTGATGGGACTATGGACGAAGGACAAAAGACAAAGTATAAAAGACTAAGGACAAAAGACTAAGGACTAAAGAATGTCCTGCACCTTCGATCTTGGTCTTTAGTCCTTCGTCTTTAGTCCTTCGTCCTTCGTCTTTAGTCCTTCGTCCTTCGTCTTTAGTCCTTCGTCCTTCGTCTTTAGTCCTTCGTCTTTCGTCCAACTAAATATGCCTCGAGTCGGACTCGTCCTTGGTGGCGTAGCCGCTTTCCTGCCGCTCGTGGTTGACCTTGTTCTTCTTCACGTAGGCCGCGTAGACATCCTCGGCGGTCATGCCCAGGGTCTGGGCCAGGGAAACCAGGAAGTGGAAGAGGTCGACCACTTCAACCCGGGCATTCTGTTCATCAAACTCCTGGTAGCGGGCCCACCACTTCCAGGGCACGGAATCGGTCAGCTCGGCCAGCTCCTGCTGCATGGCGCGGGTGTAATTGAGGACCCAGGTAGTCTGGCCGGCCTGGTCCAGCCCCTCCAGCTCCACCCCGATCCGGCGGTTCAGGTCCGCCTGCATAGAGAAAATTTCTTCCAACTTGTCCATGACTCCGTCATGCGCCCTGCCCGGGCAAAGCGCAAGCCAAGAGTCGGCCGTCTTTTATCTTGCTGATAAAGCGACTTTTGGCCTTCAATCCAGACCAGAAAGCGCATCGCTTATGCCACATTTTGAGAATATTGATAAATACGAAGCAACCAACCCCAAGTCAGGCCGAAAGGAGATCATTCCCATAGCCCCCCATTCCCTCCAGGCCGCCGATTACCGGCCCCGAAAACGGGAGGGGGAACCGCTTCAGAAGAAGGAAAAACTGGCTGAATTCCCGGAAGTCCATGTTGAGCCCATTTCGGTCGCTCAAATGGAGAAGGAATTCAAGATGGCCGCCCGGCGCCAGGGCGTCGGCCGCTCCCGGAACGGATCCGCCTGGTCGCGCTTCCGGAAATGGCTTTCCGGTTTGTTTGGTTCGGAAAAACCCCGCAAGGCCCGGGAAGGCAGCCGTTCTACCCGCCGCAGGGGGCCACGCCCCGAGCGCGGAAAGCAAGGCTCCCCGAAACAGGGCCAGAAGCCTCCCCAACAAGGCCAGTCGAAGGACAAGACGGAGGCGGGCAGCGGCGGCAAGAGGCGTCGCCGCCGGCGCTCCGGAAACCGCGGCCAGGGCCAGGGTGGCCAGCAGGGCAACCGGCAGGGTGGCCAGCCGGGTGGCCGGCAAGGCCGGCAACAGGGGAACCGTCGGCCCCAGGGACAGCAACAACAGCAGCAAGGGCAGCCGGGCGAAGGGGGTAAGCGCAACCGCAACCGGCGCAACCGGAAGCGTCCCTCCAAGGGCGGAAACAGGAATTCCTCCAACAACCGGGAAGAGTAGCACCCATGGACGTATTTCGCATTGAAGGAGGCCATTCCCTCTCCGGAACCGTCGAGGCCGGCGGAGCCAAGAACGCGGCCCTGCCCATTTTCGCCGCCACCCTGCTGACCGCGGGAACTTGCCGCATCAACGCGGTGCCGGATTTGACCGACATCCGCTTCATGGGCAAGATCCTGCGCTACCTGGGGGCCCGGGTGGAACAGGTCGGTCCGCACTCGTGGGAAATCGAGGCCGGTGAAGTCCATCACCGCGCCCCCTATGAACTGGTCCGCCAGATGCGCGCCTCGGTGTGCCTCCTGGGACCGCTGGTGGGCCGCCTGCGCCAGGCCGAGGTATCCCTCCCCGGGGGCTGTGTGATTGGCCCGCGCCCGATCGACCTGCACCTGAAGGGATTGAACCGCCTCGGCTGTGAAATCGACATCCGCAACGGTTATGTGCACGTCGACGGTTCGGGCCTGCATGGGGATTACCTTTACCTCGGCGGACGGCACGGGTCCACCGTGACCGGGACCGCCAACATGATCATGGCCGCCGTCCTGGCCCCGGGAACCACCCGCATCGAGAGTGCCGCCTGTGAGCCCGAGGTCGTCGACCTGTGCCAGATGCTGGTCAAGATGGGGGCCAAGATCCACGGCATCGGCAGCCACTACCTGAAGATTGAAGGGGTGGCCGAGCTGACCGGCTGTGAGCATACGGTCCTTCCGGACCGGATTGAAGCCGGCACCCTGCTCCTGGCCGGTGCGATCACCAACAGCGAAATCACGGTCCAGAACGTGATTCCCGGCCACATGCGGGCTCTCCTGGATGCCATGGAGGGCTGCGGGATTCCCTCCGAAATCCTGCCCGACGAGCGCCAGATAACAGTCCACCCGACCGAGTCCCCGCGCAATCCGGTGGAGATCATCACCCTTCCCCACCCCGGCTTCCCGACCGACCTGCAGGCCCAGATGCTGGCCCTGATGACCCTTACCCCTGGGCTGAGCTTCATCACCGAGCGGGTCTATCCGAACCGTTTCATGCACGTGCCGGAGCTGCTCCGGATGGGCGCCCATGTCTCCATGGAAGGCCCTTCCGCCGTGGTCAAGGGGGTCGACAAGCTCTACGGCGCCCCCATTATGGCCTCCGATTTGCGGGCCAGCGCGGCCCTGGTGCTGGCCGGACTGGCCGCGGAGGGCGAAACCTGGATCCAGCGCATTTACCACCTGGACCGCGGCTACGAGAAGCTGGAGGAAAAGCTCAACAAGCTGGGGGCCCGGGTGGAACGCCTGAACGAGGACTCCATTCCCAGGGAGTTGGTGGAGGCCGGCTGAGATGAGCGAGACGCCCAAGGGTCAAGACTTCATCGCCGAGGCACTGGTCCGGAATGAAAACCGGGACGCCGCCCTGCGGCCCCTCAATTTCGAGGAATTCACCGGCCAGCCCAAGACCGTGGAGCGCCTGATGATCATGACCGGCGCCGCCAGCAGGCGGGGCGATGTCATGAACCATGTTCTGCTCAGCGGTCCTCCCGGTCTCGGCAAGACCACCCTGGCCCACATCATCGGGAATGTCATGGGCAAGGCCGTCCATGTCACCGCCGGTCCCGTCATCGAGCGCCCGGGGGATCTGGCCGGCATGCTGACCAACCTCGCCGAGGGCGATATTCTCTTTATCGACGAAATCCACCGCATTCCCAAGACGGTGGAGGAATACCTGTACAGCGCCATGGAGGATTTCCTGCTCGACATCATGATCGACCAGGGCCCCAACGCCAAGTCGGTGCGGCTGGAAATCCCCCGCTTCACCCTGGTCGGGGCCACCACCCGGACGGGCCTCCTGACCGCGCCCCTGCGCAGCCGCTTTACCCTCCAGTCGCGGCTCGACTACTACCAGCGCCCGGACCTGGAAGGCATCGTCAAGCGGAGCTGCAGCCTGCTGGGGGTGACCATCCGGGACGACGGGGCGCGGGAGATCGCCGGTCGCGCCCGGGGAACGCCCCGCATCGCCAACAACCTGATCCATTTTGTCCGGGACTACGCCCAGGAGCGGGCCGACGGGGTGATCAGCCGCAAGGTGGCCTCCAGCGCCCTGGCCCTCCTGGAGATCGACGAGCGCGGGCTGGACGAGATGGACAAGCGCATCCTGAATGTAATGGCCCGTCACTACAAAGGTGGCCCGGTCGGCCTGGGCACCATCGCCGTGGCCGTGGGCGAGGAGCAGCATACCCTGGAGGAGGTGCACGAGCCCTACCTGATCCAGGAGGGATACCTGCAGCGCACCGCCCAGGGACGGATCCTGACGACCCGGGGCTGGGACGTGGCCGGACAGAAGCCGCATGGCCCCGGCCAGCTGGACCTGATCGACTAGGACTTGCGGCGTGGAAGAACCGGAACCAGGAGGACCGCCGCTGCTTTCCGTGGAGAACCTCCGCGTCTCCCTCGGCAGCCCCTCCCGGGAGGTTGTCTCGGGGGTCGGATTCTCCATCCCCCGGGGAAGCATCGTCGGCCTGGCCGGCGAAAGCGGTAGCGGAAAATCCATTACCGCACTGGCCCTGACCCGCCTCCTGCCGCCCGCCGCCGGCGCCACCTGCTCGGGGAAGGTCCGCCTGGAGGGTGTCGGGAAAAACCTTCTGGAACTGCCCCCGCGTGAGCTCCGGCGCATCCGCGGGAACCGCATCGCCTATATATTCCAGGAACCGTCAGCCAGCTTCAATCCGGTCTTCACCATCGGCCACCAGCTGGAGGAAGTCCTCCGGCACAGCGGCGTATCCTCCGCCGGGCGGAAGACCCGGTTGGCCGCGGCGATGGAGGAAGTCGGCCTGGAGCCCAGCCGGGAGAACCTTTCCTCCCACCCCGCTTCCTTCAGCGGCGGCATGTTGCAACGGCTGGCCATTGCCTGCGCCCTCGCGGCCGGACCGGACCTGTTGATCGCCGACGAGCCGACGACCGCCCTGGATACCAGCACCCAGAAGCGGATCATGGACCTGCTTCTCCGCCTGAACCGCGAGCACGGCATGGCCATCCTGTTCATCTCCCACAACCTGGGCCTGCTCAAGGACGCTGCGGACCGCCTGCTGGTCATGCGCCTCGGGGAACTGGTCGAGGAAGGACCCACCGCAGGGCTGATTGGCCAGCCCCGGCACGCCTATACCCGCAGCCTGATCGAGGCGGTTCCCAAGCTGGCCCGGTGACGCCGGGGACGGTGGCGCCTCTGGTTTTTGCCTTGCGGGAAAATCGATACAATTGAATAATCGATACCTGTAATCACCCAAGGATTTAACCATGAACAAGTTTTACATTCCCATCGCGGTATTGGCCATTCTGGCACTGATTGGTTTCTCGCTCTTCTTCCTGAACCAGTCCCAACTGGCCAGCCAGAAGGAAGCCATGAACCAGCAGGTCGAGGACATGCAGGCTGAGCGCCAGCAGATGATCGCCATACAGGATCAAATCCGCCAGGAGCAGGAGGCGGCCGAGCGCCGGGCGAAAGCCGCCGCCGACGCCGAAGCCATGGCCCTGGCCCAGGCCGAGAAGGCACGCCAGGAACGGGAGCAGATGGTCAATGACCTGAACGCCCGCCTGGCCAAGGAGGCCGAGGAGCGCAAGGCCGCCGAAGCCGCGCAGCAGGAACTGGAGAGGAAGATGGCCGAGCTGGAACAGGCCCAGGAAGAATCAAAGGCCGCCCTGGCCGCACTCGAGGAGGAGGCCGGAGCTTCCAAGGAAACGGAAGCCCTGCAGGAGAAAATGGCCCAGCAGCAGAAGCAGATGGCCGCCATGGCCGAGGAAAACAAGGCCCTCAAGGAACGCCAGCAACTGCTCGAGCAGCAGCAGATCGCCACAGAGGAGGCCATCATGGAGGCCGGCGGCCGGGTGGAGATCCCGTATCCGGATATTCGCTCGCCAAACGTGCGTCGTCGCGAGGCCATTTACTTCAAGGAACGCGTCCTCGGCGAGGGAGGGGAATAAGGAAATTCCGCTCAGCCCGGTTTGCGGGCGACCCAGAAGCGGCAATCGTCGGAAAAATCCCGGGTGGTGGCATCTTCCCGGGCAATGTCCGGGCGCATGGCATCCCATTCATGTTGCCAGCCCGTTTGCAGGAGCTCCCGCAGGACCTCCTCCCGGGTCGGGACATGCATGAAGGACCAGCCCAGCTCGGTCTTCTCAAGCCGGTCCCCGTATTCCACCAGGCGCGACATCTGGCGCCCTTCCGACCAGCGCTTGCTTTCCCCGGCCCAGAATTCCCGGTGGCGCGGATGGTCCCGGTCGTGGGAGGTGAAGACAAACAGGCCGCCGGGGCGCAGAACCCGGTTGATCTCGGCAAAGGCCTGGCGGCGGTTCTCCCGCCCCGGAATCTGCATCAGGCCGTTGAAGCCGAAGATGGCCCCGTCGAAGAGCTCATCCTCGAACTTGAGGCGGGTGGCGTCCCCGTGCTGGAAACTGGCCGACAACTCAAGGACCTTGTTGATGCGCCGGGCTTCCCTGACCATGTTCCGGGCCTGGTCGACGCCGAGGACATGTTTGTATCCCAGCTCGGCCAGGCCGATGGCGATTCGTCCGGTACCGCAGCCCAGTTCGAGGATCCGGTCATCCGGCTGGAACACTTTCCGGAAAAGGATTTCCTCCGACACCCAGAGCCCGATGTTGGCCGTGGCCCGGCGGTAATGATCGACCACTGCCGGGTCGTCGAAGAATCCCTTTACAGCCTCCTTGTCTATTTTTTCATCCATGGGTTTTATTTTCTGCCGGCCATGAGGACATGCCGGTTGGCGATGGTCACGCCGCTGAACATGGCCCCGACAATCCCCAGCAGGCCCTGGTCGGTGCCGGCCAGGAAGAGGTTTTCCACCCCGGTCGTGCCGTCCGGTGATTTGCGCCCGGCACCGTAGATGGCCCCACCCAGGCGGCCCGTGTATTTTCGTACCGTCCGGGGGGTAAACATGTCCCGGAATACCGTGGAGCTGCGGATCAATTCCGGATCGACTCCCGGCAAAAAGTTCAGGGCGCTTTCCACCATGCGGGAGAACCAGCGCTCCTTGGCCTCCTCGTAATCCGGCTGGCTGTAAGCGGTCCAGTTTTCATAGCTGGCGATGGTGGTAACCCGCAGGATTCCCTCATCAAGGCTGGTCCCTTCCGGATAAGCGTAGTTGTTGGGACAGCAGATAACCCCGCTGCGGAGGTCGATATCACTGGCGGCCTGCTCGTAATGGAAGAGCGGACTGTCGTTGAAAAACACGATCGTGTCCTTGATTCCCAGTTCCTCCGGCTGCCTCGAGAGGATGCTGATCGTCTCCGCAAAGGCCAGGCGGCCGATGTTCTCCTGAACAGCCGGATCCTCCTCCCCGGCCCCGCATAGGATCCGGGTCTCAGGCTCGCCGGCCGTCGAGATGATCCGGTCCGCCGTCAATTCCTCCCCGTCCTCCAGCTCGACACCGCAGGCTATGCCTTCGTCGACAAGGATTCTGCGGACACCGCATTTCATCCGGCGTGTTCCCCCAACTTCCCTGTACCGGTCGAGAAGGGCCCGGATAATGGTCCGGATTCCAGCCAGGGGCCGCCCGAAGCCCTCCTCGAAAACCGATTTCCACAGGGTCACAAAAAGGGAAAAATCGATGTCGTGCGCGGTCGAGGCCCCATAGTACATGATCGGACAGAGCAGCATCTCCCGCAAAAGGGGGTCCGGGAGGGATTCCGCAAGAATACCGCGGCTGGAAACCCCCGTCCCCTCGCCCGGCGAGGCCTCCAGGATCCGCTTCCGGAACCGGCGAAAGGCCTCTATTTGCCCCGGGAACTGCCGGTCCACCTCCTCCTCCAGCAGGCCGAAGGAATTGGTGAAGCGCAAATCCGCCCCGGGAAAGGCAATCCGGCTGGAGCGCTGGGGATTCAGGTCAAAGGCATCCCGCGGGATCCGTAATTGGCGCAGCAGGGACGGCAGCGGGGTTCCCTTGTGCCCGGGGGGGACAACGTTGGTGACGGCATGGAGGCCGACATCGAACTTGCGCCCGGCAATCGAATAGAAGCTGTTCAGCCCGCCGGGGATGCTGTGCTTCTCCAGGATCAGGACCTTCCGGTCGTACATGGCAAGGCGGATACCCGCCGCCAGACCGGCCATTCCACACCCGATGATTATGGTGTCAAAATGGCGGTCGCCCCGATCGGTTTCCATTCCCGGAAAATTCCCCGCCCTGCAGCAGGATCCCGACTAGGCGCTGACTTCCTTGAACTTCGGAGTCAGGTACTCGGCGCAACTGTCCAGGCTGGCCAACTGGGGATAATCCTCCTCGGGCACTTCAATGCCGTACTGCTTGCGCAGCTCCATCACGATATCGAGAAAATCCATCGAATCGAGGTCCAACTGGTCCCGAAGACGGACGTCCGGGCTGATATTGCTCAAATCCTCGTCTGGGGCGATCTCGGCAATGATGTCCAAAACCACCTGCTTACATTCTTCCTTGGTCATATTCGCGCGGTTGTAGAAAAATCGCTCTATTCTGCAAACTTTTTAACGATCAGGCAGGAATTTATGCCCAGCATGCCGAAACTGTTGTTCAGGATGGTCCGGATTTCCGGCCGCTTTTCCGGCTCATTCATGACCAGGTTGCCGAGGGCGCATTCCGGATCCAGATCCTCCACGTTAATGGTGGGATGAACCAGCCCATCCTCGAAGGAAGGCAGGTTTCCGGCCAGCTCCAGCGCACCGGCCGCTCCCATGGCGTGGCCGATATAGCTCTTGGTATTGTTGATCCGGGTCTCCGGGCAGACTTCCACCGGGAAGAGCTCGCGGATGGCCTGGCACTCCTGCGCGTCCCCCTGCGGGGTTGAGGTGGCATGGGTGTTCACAATGTCGATTTCCGAGGGCTGCAGGCCCGCCTTCCTCAGGGCCGCCTTCATGCACTGGACCTGCCGCTCGCTGTTCGGGAGGACCGCGTCGGTGGCATCGGAATTGAGGTGATACCCGACAATTTCCGCGTAAATTTTCGCGCCCCGGGCCTTGGCGTCCTCCAGCCTCTCCAGGGTGTAGATGGCGCCACCCTCGCTGACCACGATCCCGTTGCGGGCCTTGTCGAAGGGACGGCTGGCCTTGTTGGGATCCTCGTGCACAGCCAGGGCCCCCTGGCTCTTGAATCCGGCGAATATGCCGAAGGACTGGATGGATTCCGAGACACCGCCGGCCAGGGCCAGGTCCACCTCGCCGAGAAGGAGCATCTGGTAGCCCTGGATAATCCCGGCGTTGCCGGCCGCGCAAGCCGCCCCGATCGCGTAATGAGGCCCGTGGATGCCCATGTTGAGGGTCACCTCCCCGGCCGGATTGTTGGCCACCGTGCGGGGATTGTGATGATGCGACCAGAAGCGGACATCATAGTCGTACTGGGAAATGTTGTAGATCTCGTGCTCCGTCTCGACGTTGCCGTGCTCGGTGGTCCCGACGTAGACCCCGACCCGGCTGGTGTCGAGGCCTTCCCATTCGATTCCCGAATCCGTCACCGCCTCGCGGCTGCAATAAACGGCAATGCTGCCGGCGCGGGTGCTGTTGCGCAACTCCCTTCGTGTCTGGTACTTGCGGGCGTCGTAATCACAGACCCCGGCATGGACCTGGCCCATGTAGCGCATCTCGATATTGGCGATGCGCCCGGTCCCCGAGAGCAGGTTCTGCCGGAACTCGGCGAGCGAATTCCCGTTGGGCGCAGTCAGGCCGACCCCGGTAATGACAATTCGACTGGAAAGCGACTTACTCATGGTTGACGGATACTCAGGAATGTTCGTCCGGCAAACAAAAGGCACAGTCTCAATGGGCAATATATTCCCTGTCAATGCAAAGGCTTACGGGAAAATGCTTCCCATCCGGGGATCCCTGAATTTAACTTCCATCCATGAAGGTTCTCGTGGTTGGAGGTGCAGGATATATTGGAAGTCACTGTGTGAGGCAACTGGAGGAGGCCGGTCATGAACCGGTAATCCTCGACAACCTGGTCTTCGGGCACCGTCAGGCGGTAGCGGCCCACCTGAAGTTCTACCAGGAAGACCTCGGCGACCGGGCCCGGGTCCGGGAAATCCTGGAGCGTGAGGCAATCGGGCTGGTCATGCACTTTGCCGCCTTCGCCTACGTCGGGGAATCGGTCCAGGATCCCCTCAAGTACTACGAGAACAACTTCGGCAAGACCGTCAGCCTCCTCCAGGCCATGCGGGACGCCGGGGTCCACAAGTTCGTCTTTTCCTCGACCTGCGCCAGCTACGGCGTCCCGGAAAAGATGCCCATGACCGAAGACCTCCCCCAGCGGCCGATCAACCCCTACGGCCAGAGCAAGCTGGATGTGGAGAACATGCTCAAGGCCTGCGCCGCAGCCTACGGGATGAGCTCCGCCGCCTTCCGTTACTTCAATGCCTCCGGCGCCGCCGAGGACGGTTCCATCGGCGAGGACCACGATCCGGAAACCCACCTGATCCCGCGGGTGCTGATGGCGCTGCGTGGCGAGATCCCGCACGTCGAGGTGTTCGGCACCGACTACCCGACGCCCGACGGCACCTGCATCCGC
>CAJXMX010000025.1 GCA_913056355.1 uncultured Opitutales bacterium | reverse complement strand
CCGCCGCTTCGTAGGCCTGGTCATCATGGTCGCTGGCCAGGCCCAGGCCTGATTCCACGACCACCTTTAGGCCCAGGCCGGTGAGTTTCTTGACGGATTCTGGATCCGCGCTGGCCCTGGTTTCAGGGGAAGGCTCCTTGGGGCAAAACAGTTGCATAGCGTAATCTGGGCTAAGCGACTAACTACCGGGATTCAAGCCGCTAATTGGTTTTGTTGACGAAACAGTTCTTGCTCGTCGATCTTTGATGACCCTAACATGGTTTCTTGATGTCATGGTGAAACCGCTCATCAAGTTCCTTCGGCTACGGTACTTGTTCCTTTCCTTGTTGTGCGCCCCGGGGCTTGCCGCCCAGACCGGGAACCCGTCCGACGCGGTTCTGGTTCCCGAGGAGGATCCGGCTTCCCGGATGGAACTGGAATTGCGCAACAAATGGGCCCTGGAAGGTATAACAACGGCCATTCGCTGCGGCTTTCTGGACGTCGCGGAAACGCTTTCCAGCCGGCTTCTGGAAACCGGAAACCTTACCGATGCGCAGTTCAGGCAGCTCTACAACAGCCGGCTGCACATCGCCCTGGTGATGGGAGATATGGATGCCGCGGGGGAGGCCCTGGCACAGATCCGTGAGCGGGGGGTGGCCGCGGATCCTCTGCTCGAGGCCTACTACGACTTTTTTTCCGGTGAGCCGCAAACCGCAGCCAGGATCCTGTCCAGCCTTGACCGGGAGACCCTTCAGGCCGACCGGCAGGCCTGGGCGCGCGTCCTTGACGCCCTGATCCTGACCCGCAACGGGCAGACCGAGGAGGCCAACGAGGCCTTCCTGATGGCGGAGCGCCTGGCTCCCACCGCCCTCTTGCGGGACCAGCTGGAGATCATCCGTTACCGGGAAGAACTGGCCAGCGGGGCATACGACGAGGGAACCATCAGCGCCCTGCGGGAATCCGTGCGGTCCATGCGGGGGGAACGCGGCGGTTTTGAGGCCGCCCGCCTGCTGGCCATCGCCTTGTACCGGGCCGGGGAAACAAACGCCGCCATCGAGGTCCTCAGCACCCACCTGGCCATGCCGGGATTGCGGGAGAACAACTTGCGCCCGGAGTTTCTCCTGCTCCTGGGGAATATCGCCGGGCCGGACAGCCAGCGGGGCCGTCTGGCCCTCGAGCAGATCGTCTCCGAGCAGGCTGATCCGCAACTGCAGTCGATTGCCCTGACTCTTCTCGCCCAGTCGGTTTCCACCGACGCGGAACGGACCGCCTTCCTCGACAACGTGCGCAGCTGGCTGGAAAGGATTCCGCCACATCCCCTGTCCGACCGCCTGCTTGCCTACCAGGCGTACTTCCTGGCCAGGAACCAGTCCTTCGACCGGGCTGAAGCCCGGGCCCAGGAACTCCTGGAGCGTTTTCCGACCAGCTCTTTCATCCCCAGCGCCCTGCGGCTGCTGGCCTTCACGTCATGGAACCAGGCGCCGCCCCGGTACCGTACCGCGGCGGATTACCTGAACCGGCTCCGGCAACGGATCCCCGCCAGCCCGGAAGCCTTCGAGGCGGGCGTCCTCATTGCAGACTGCTATTTCCTGAACGGGGATTACGCCAACGCCTCCAACGCCTACGGGGCCATGCTCATGGAGGCCGGTCCGGAGCAGGCACCCTCTATTTTTTTCCAGCGGGTCCTTTCCGAAATCCGCGCCGAGCGGCCCAACATCGCCGCCGAACTGATCGATGCCGCCCGGGAGGATCCCCGGCTGGACCAGGAGGTCCTCTGGAAGGCCGACTGGAATCTGCTCGATTACCTGCGCCGCAACGGGAGGACTCCGGAGGCTTTCCAGCGAATCCGCAAAATTCTCGGCCAGCCCTCGCCGGAGGAACCGGTCCTCCCTCCCGACATGGAATTGCGCTTCCGCTGGCTGGAGGCCCGCCTCATGCTGGAAGCCGGCTCCGCCGATGAGGCGGTGGACATGGCCACCGCCTTGCTGGATGAAGTGGATGCGGGCGAATTGCCGGTTTCGAGGGGGGAGTGGTCCCAGGTGGAGAGCCATCTGCTTCTCCTGCTCGGGGAAGCCCAGCTGACCGCCGGCCTGAAGGCGGACGGGCTGGCCACCTTCTCCATCCTGCGGGAAAAGTATCCCCGCACCGGCCAGTCCATTCTCTCCTACCTGGTCGAATCCCGGGTGGAATCCGACGAGGACAACCTGGTCAGCGCCCAGCAGAGCCTGGTCGCCCTGGCGGACCGGTTCCCGAACAGTGAATATGCTCCCATCGCCCTCTGGGAGGCTGCCCTCAATGCCGAGCAGCGCGGCCTCAACATTCACCTGCAGGAAGCCATCACCATTCTCGAAAGGCTCGTCACCGAGTATCCCAGCCATGACCTGGTCTATTACGCCCGGATCAAGCAGGGCGACCTGGCCCGCCGCCTCAACGACTTCCCAACCGCCCTCCTGTTGTACGAGCGGGTTCTCTCGCAATTCCCGAACCATCCGCAACGGTACCGGGCCGAGCTCAGCCGCGCGGATTGCCTGATGGCCCTCGGCAGCGAGGATCCGGCCCGGTTCGACATGGCGGCTGTCATTTACGAGCGCAATTGCATCCTGCCCACCGCCCCCCTGGCGGTCCGGGTGGAATCCGGCTTCAAGTGGGCCCATGCCCTGAACCAGGAAGGGGACCCCGACGGAAGCGAGGCCGTCCTCTGGCTGCTTTACGAGCGATTCGTGCTCGACGAGGACCTCGGACAGTCCGTTATCCATGACGATGCCGGGCGCTACTGGGTGGCCCGGGTCCTGATCGAGCTGGGCAACGTGCAGGTGGCCAAGGGCGATATTGCCTCGGCCCGCCAGGTTTTCGATACCCATCAGCAGATGAATCTCCCCGGCGCCGCCCTGGTCCAGGCGCGGCTGGACTCCCTCCAATAACCCCAATTCCGCGCTATGGTTAAATTCAACCTCAGTTTGTTTCAACAGGGCGGCCCCATGATGTGGGTCCTTTTGGCGGTAAGCCTCTTCGGGTTCATCGTCTTTATCGAGCGCACCCTTTTCCTGCACCGGGGCCAGATCCGCACCTCGCAGTTCCTCGATGGGATCCGGAACCTGGTCAAGAAGGGACGCCGCCTCGAGGCCCTCACCCTCTGCGAGGACATGCCCGGACCCATCCCCGGCATCGTCAAGGCCGTCCTCATGAAGGCGGATGCCGGCGAGGCCGAGCTGCGCCATGCCGCGGAGGAGGCGGCCCTCGTGGAGATCCCCATCCTGGAGAGGCGGATCGGCGCGATCTCCTCCATTGCCCGGATCTCCCCGTTGCTGGGACTCCTGGGCACGGTCCTCGGCATGATCCAGGCCTTCTTCGGCGTTTCCCTCAGCGGAACCACCGCCTATCCAACCTTCGGGCTTCTCCTCGGCGGGGTGGGGCAGGCCCTGCTCTCCACCGCCTTCGGACTCATGATCGCGGTCATGGCCCATATCGCCCATCATTTCCTGCATGGCCGGGTCCGGGCCCTGGTCCATGACATGGAATATACCGGACATGAATTGATCCAGTTCCTGCTCCATGAGGCCAATAGCGGGAATTCCTCTGAACAGCAGGAGGAGGACTGAGCATGGCCGGGCTGACCCAACCGCTGGAATTCCGCAAGTACATCCGGACCGCCCCGCGCCCGGGATTCGACACCGTTCCGTATCTGGACGCGATCCTGATCGCCATTTTCGTGGCCCTGAACAGTTCCGCTTTCGTCCTCGCACCGGGTGCCGCAGTGCAACTTCCGCGCAGCCAGTCCCTGGAATCCTCCCAGTCGGTTCCCACTGCGGTCCTGACCGTGGACCGCAACGAGCTGTACTTCTTCCAGGGACGCAAGCTGGCCCGCATTTCACTGGAGGCGCAGCTCCGGGAATTTGTCCGGGACCTGGAACCGGAGGAAGGGCAGAAGGGGGCCGTCCTCCTGATCAAGGCGGATGCCTCCATCCCCTCGGCCTCCCTCTTCAACCTGATGGATATCGCCCGCAGCGCCGGATTCACCCGTGTCCATCTCGCCGCGGAGCTGAAATCCCAGCAGGACGCGCTTTGGGATGAATAGCCGGTAGCGATGAAGAGCCTGCGCATCATTGCCTTTGTTTCCATCGTCGGGGGAATCCTGATCCACCTCGCGGTCCTGACGGTAATCCGGATTCAGCCGCCCCTGCAAAGGGCCCCCGAGGAACGCCAGCCCGCCGTGGAGTATGTGGGCAACCTCAGTGGTCCCGTCCCCCCCTCCATCATGGAGCAGGCCGCCCTCATGGACAGCGCCCCCCTCTTCATGCCCACCAGGTGGAACCTGGTCAGCCAGATGGGAGATGTGGCCAGTCTCCGCGAGGCTACCGAGATCTTTGAACCTTTTGCCGCCCAGCTCCGCCTGCCCGTGGCCGAGCCGGGCTTCCCCGGTTCCTCCCTGGCCAGTGCCGCGACCACGGAACCCGAGCTTCCCGAGGGCCCGGCCTTCACGCTCTCCCGCTTCGGGCGCACCCGGACGGCTCCGCCTTCCGTGCGGGCCCCGGGGCCTTCGGTCCGCGTCGACCCGATTTACGGCAGTTCCTCCGCACGCCGTCCGGCCGCCGCCCTGCCGGCCGCCGTCAGCTCCCGGGCACCGCCGGCCCTGTGGACCCCCGTCCGCTTCTACCTGCAACTCTCCGAAGGTATCCCGGTCGGCATTCCCCTCCTCTCCCAAAGTTCCGGTTTCGCCGATTGGGATGAGGTCCTGCAGAACTTTCTCGGTTCGCTGGATTTTTATCGCAATCTGGATGACGGATACTATAGCCTTTCCGTTTTTCCCTGACCGGAAGATGGGCATTTGCAGGGGGTGCGGAATTTGTCGGCAAAATCGGGCAAAAAGGGCTTGACCCTCCCGATTATCGCCCGCACATTCCGCAACTTTGCTTCAATCCTAATCTTTATCGGTGCCCTTGTAGCTCAGTCGGTAGAGCGCGTCCTTGGTAAGGACGAGGTCGGCAGTTCAAATCTGCTCGAGGGCTCCATTAAAAATACCAACCTTCAACCATCAAAAATCAGTCAACCAGCGCGTATAACGCATTCTCTAACATCTGATCAGCGATCATGGCCAAAGAAACATTCACCAGAACCAAGCCCCACGTCAATGTGGGTACCATCGGTCACATTGACCACGGGAAAACCACCCTCACCACCGCTATCCTCAAGGTCCAGTCCGACAAGGGTCTGGCCCAGTTCAAGTCCTACCAGGATATCGCCAAGGGCGGTACCGTCCGTGACGAAACCAAGACCGTTACCATCGCTGTGGCCCACGTCGAATATGAGTCCGACAACCGCCACTATGCGCACGTTGACTGCCCGGGACACGCCGACTTCGTCAAGAACATGATCACCGGTGCGGCCCAGATGGACGGGGCTATCCTCGTCGTCAGCGCCGCCGACGGTCCCATGCCGCAGACCCGTGAGCACATTCTCTTGGCCCGCCAGGTCGGTGTGCCGAAGATCGTGGTTTTCCTGAACAAGGTTGACCTGCTGGACGACGAAGAGCTTCTTGAGCTCGTCGAAATCGAAGTCCGCGACCTTCTTTCCAAGTACCAGTACGACGGGGACAACGCCGTCGTGGTTCGGGGATCCGCCCTGGCCGCCCTCGAAGGCAAGCCGGAAGGTCTGGAGTGCATCCAGAACCTGATGGACGCCATCGACACCGAAATCCCGGAGCCGGAGCGCGAAATCGACAAGCCCTTCCTGATGTCCGTCGAGGACGTCTTCTCCATCACCGGCCGCGGTACCGTGGCCACCGGCCGTATCGAGCGCGGTGTGGTCAAGGTGGGTGAAGAAGTCGCCATCGTCGGCCTGACCGATACCAAGAAGACCGTCGTGACCGGTGTGGAAATGTTCCGCAAGCTGCTCGACCAGGGCCAGGCCGGTGACAATGTCGGCCTCCTTCTCCGTGGTATTGCCAAGGATGAAATCGAGCGTGGCCATGTCATCGCCAAGCCGAACACCATCACCCCGCACACCAAGGGTAAGGCTGAAATTTACGTCCTGACCAAGGAAGAAGGCGGTCGTCACACCCCGTTCTTCTCCGGTTACCGCCCGCAGTTCTACTTCCGGACCACTGACGTGACCGGGATCCTGACCCTGCCGGAAGGTGTCGAGATGGTCATGCCGGGTGACAACCTTTCCGTTGAGATCGCCTTGCAGAAGCCGATCGCCATGGAAGCCGGTCAGCGCTTCGCGATTCGTGAAGGCGGTCGCACCATCGGTGCCGGCCGTATCACCGAAGTCACGGAGTAAGTTTCGGCTTGAATTAATTTTTCCGGCTGCCGGGTTTCTTCAATTGAAGACTCCCGGCATCCGCACTTAATCCTTTTTCGATAACGCAGGGCAGTAGCTCAATTGGTAGAGTAGTGGTCTCCAAAACCATTGGCTGGGGGTTCGAGTCCCTCCTGCCCTGCCATTCGAAAAATTTTCCAACTCTGTTATAATACTCACATCAACTGACACGGATCATGCCTAATCCTTTTAGAAAAGCCCGGATCTTCCTGGGGGAAACCTCCACGGAGCTCAAGAAGGCGGTCTGGCCGACCAAGACGGAGCTGCGCGACAGCACGATTGTCGTCTTCGTGGCCTCCCTGCTCCTGGGTGCCTATATCGCCCTGGCTGACTTCAGTGTCTACAACTGGATCCAGTTGCTGACCAACTGGGTTCGCGGGTAATTATTCAGATGGAAGAAATTGATACCAGTTCCAACCCGGTCCGCCAGGGCCAATGGTTTGTTGTGCAGACTCTTTCCAACAAGGAGCCTGCCGCCAAGCGCTACATTGACCGCTACATCTCCGAGAACGAACTGGACGATTACGTTTTCGAGGTGCTGGTCCCGGAACAGACCGTTTCCGAGGTCAAGCACGGCAAGAAGACCCAGCGCAAACGGAAGCTTTACCCGGGTTACATCTTCATCCACTGCCGCCTCTACGACGAGGAGAACAAGGTCGTCCAGAAAGTCTGGTACTTCATCAACGGAGCGGACGGTGTGATCGGCTTCGCCGGCGGAAAGTCCCCGGCACCCCTGAAGGACGCGGAAATAGACCGCATCCTGAACCAGGTGGCCGAATCCGAGGGCAAGGAAGTGCCCAAGGTGCAGTACGAAGTCGGCGAGGAAGTGAAGATCACCGACGGACCTTTCCTCAACCTCAGCGGCCGCATCGACGAAATCGACGCCGAGCGCGGCAAATTGAAAATTTCCGTCTCCATCTTCGGCCGGTTCACGCCGGTCGAGCTGGAATACTGGCAGGTGGAACGCCTGACCGACGAAGACTAAATTTAACCTCAACCATCCGGCAGCACCGAAACGCCTCTTACTCGCGTGAGCCGAATTCCAGATAACAAAAATGGCAAAGAAAGTCACAGGCATCATTAAACTGCAACTCCCGGCCGGGGCCGCTAATCCCGCCCCTCCGGTTGGTCCCGCCCTCGGTGCGGCTGGCGTCAACATCATGGCCTTCTGTAAGGATTTCAACGCCCGCACCAAGGATCAGGCGGGCACCATCCTGCCGACGGTCATCACGGTCTACCAGGACCGCTCCTTCTCCTTCATCACCAAGTCCCCCCCGGCCGCGGTGCTGCTGAAGAAGGCCGCCGGTATCGCCAAGGGCTCCGGTGTCCCGAACAAGGAAAAGGTCGGCAAGGTCAACCGGAAGCAGATCAAGGAGATTGTCGAAACCAAGAAAAAGGACCTCAACGCCACCAGCGAAGAAGCGGCCATGCTGATCATCGAAGGCACCGCCCGCTCCATGGGGATCGAGGTTGTCGACTGAGCAATTTTATTAACCCAAACGATTGTACCTCCAAGGAGGGAGTTTAGAAAATGGCAAAAGAAAGCAAAAAGAGGAAGGCAGCAGGCCAGATTTACCAGCATGCCAACACCTACCCGTTGAGTGAGGCGCTGGAGATCCTGGGGAAGTTCCCCAAGGCCCGCTTTGATGAAACCGTGGAACTGTCCGTCCACCTCGGGGTTGATCCCCGCCAGAGCACCCAGATGGTGCGCGGAGTCGTGGACCTGCCCAAGGGCAGCGGCAAGAAAGTCCGGGTAGTAGCCTTTACCGACAATACCCAGGCTGCCGTTGATGCCGGCGCCGACCATGCCGGCATGGACGACCTGATCAGCAAGATCCAGGATGGCTGGACCGACTTCGACGTTGCGGTGGCCACGCCGGCCGCCATGAAGGAAGTCCGCAAGGTGGCCCGGGTTCTGGGTCCGCGTGGTTTGATGCCGAATCCCAAGTCCGGCACGGTCACGGAAGACATCACCGAAGCCATCAAGTCCGTCAAAAGCGGTGGCCGGGTCGAGTTCAAGATGGACAAGACCGCCAACATCGGGGTCATCGTGGGCAAGCGTTCCTTCACCACCGGCGACCTCCAGGTCAACATCGAGGCTGTCTTCGATGCCCTGAGCAAGGCCCGTCCGGAAACGATGAAGGGGCACCACTACGTCAAGTCGGCTGCGATTTCCGGGACCATGACGCCCGGGGTGCGCCTCGAGTCCGCCGCTTTCTCCCACCTCTAAACCAGCAAGGGAACATCACATGCAACCAGAGAAGAAATTTCTTGTAGAAGAAGTCGGGGCCTACCTCGACAAGTCGGACTACGTTTTCCTTGCTGATTTCCAGCGGGTGACGGTCGCTGAAACCGAGGAGCTGCGCCAGGTCCTGGCCGGCCTCGGGGCTGAATTCCACGTGGTCAAGAACCGCATCCTGAAAATCGCCGCCGGCGAACGGGAACTGGAAATGGCCGAGGACAACCTGCGTGGCCCGACGGCCATCGTGGTCGGGGGAAGCAACGCCCCCGGAGTGGCCAAGGCCCTGGAAAAGTTTTTCAAGGACAAGAAGAAGCTGGAAATCAAGGGCGGCGTCCTGCAGAAGGCTTCCATCAACGCCGACCAGGTTTCCGACCTGGCCAAGCTGCCGCCGGAGGAAATCCTCAA
Organism: uncultured Opitutales bacterium; assembly: GCA_913056355.1. Lineage (GTDB taxonomy): Bacteria > Verrucomicrobiota > Verrucomicrobiia > Opitutales > Oceanipulchritudinaceae > Oceanipulchritudo. The sequence continues at coordinate 14,757 of CAJXMX010000025.1, read as the reverse complement.
GGCCCAGCTGCTCGGCCTCCTCAACCAGCCGGCGACCCGGATGGTCCGCATCATCCAGGCCGTCCCGCAGGGCCTGCTCAATGTCCTCCAGGCCAAGGCCGACCAGGAATCCTGAGGTTCTCGGAGACCGCACTTTTATCAACGAAATCAATTTTTAACCGGATCGAAGCGACTAGGGAGAAGGTCTCCTTAAACAGCCAACGCACATGGGGTGTCAGTAGCGCTAGTCGTCTCGGAAGGAGAAAACATCATGGCAGATATCACCAAAGCAGACGTCATTGAATGGCTCAGCAACCAGTCGGTTCTGGAAATCGCCGGCCTGGTCAAGGACCTCGAGGAAAAGTGGGGCGTCAGCGCCGCTGCTCCTGTCGCCGCTGTCGCGGCAGCCCCGGCTGGTGGCGGCGAAGCCGCCGCCGCGGAAGAGGAAAAGACCGAGTTCGACGTGATCCTGAAAAGCCACGGCAGCAACAAGATTGGTGTCATTAAGGAAGTCCGCGCCATCACCGGTCTCGGCCTCAAGGAAGCCAAGGACCTGGTTGAAAGCGCTCCCAAGGCGATCAAGGAAGCCACTTCCAAGGAAGACGCCGAAGACGTGAAGAAGAAGCTGGAAGCCGCTGGCGCCGAAGTCGAAATCAAGTAACACTGAGGAAACTTCACCTACAGTTTATCCAGGCAAGCTGGCAGATCCCGGAAACGGGGCCTGCCAGCTCTGCCTGTTCTTATATTCCTGCAAAACCGGGAATCCAGACAACACGTCAAGCGCTTGGCGTGCTGTCTGGTTTCCAGATCCTGTTCATCTCTTAAACCGAAAATATCATGTCTGACCGTATTAACTTTGGGAAACTGAAAGAGGTTATTCAACCACCCAACCTGATCCAGATTCAGGTCGATTCCTTCAAGGAATTCCTGCAGAGGGACCATTCTCCCACCCAGCGCCAGCACATGGGCCTGGAGGCTGTTCTGCGTGAAGTCTTCCCCATCGAGAGCTACGACGGCCGCTGCAACCTGGAGTATGTCTCCTACACGCTTTCGGACCCCAAGATGACCGAGATGGAAGCCATCCGGGAAGGTGTCACTTATTCCATTTCCCTCTACGTGAAGTTGCGGCTCCGTGAAGAGGACTCGATCAAGGATGAAGAGATCTACATGGGTGAAATGCCGATGATCACCGAGCGCGGCTCCTTCATCATCAACGGCGCCGAGCGCGTCGTGGTCAGCCAGCTGCACCGCTCCCCGGGGATCGCCTTCGAGACCACGCCCCACACCAGCGGCAAGACCCTCTTCAGTTTCCGCATCATTCCGGACCGCGGAACCTGGCTGGAAACCCAGTTCGACCAGAACGACCTCCTCTACGTCTATCTGGACCGCCGCCGCCGCCGCCGCAAGTTCCTCATCACGACCCTCCTGCGGGCCATGGGTTACGGCAGCGACTACGAGATCCTCAATTTCTTCTACAACATCGACGACCTCAACGTGAAGGAGGCGCTGGAGATGGACAGTGTCAGCCGCCTGGTCCTTGTCGAGGACCTGGTGGACGCCGACAAGGGGGCCGTCCTGGCCCGTTCCTTCGAGCCCCTGACCAAGACCATCGTTCGCAGCATCGAGGCCGCCGGGATCGACGTCGTCCGGGTGATCGACACCACGGTCGACGACGGGGCCATCATCCGCTGCCTGAAGAAGGACCCGACCCGCAACGAGGAGGAGGCCCTGAAGGACATCTACAAGCGCCTGCGTCCCGGTGAACCTCCCACAACGACAAATGCCAAGGCCCTGCTGAAGCGTCTCTTCCAGGATCCCAAGCGCTACGACCTGGGTCGGGTGGGGCGCTACAAGATCAACCAGAAGCTGAGCCTCGAGACCGACCTCGAGGTCCGCACCGTCATGGTTGAGGATATCGTCGAGGCCACCAAGTACCTGATCCGCCTGAAAAAGGGCGACGGGGTGGTGGACGACATCGATCACCTCGGCAGCCGCCGGGTGCGGACCGTGGGCGAGCTTCTGATGAACCAGTGCCGGATCGGCCTGGCCCGGACCGAGCGCCTGGTCAAGGAACGCATGACCCTTTATGACCAGAGCGTCGACTCGGTCACCCCGCAGAAGCTGATCAATCCCAAGGCTCTGAGCACGGTTATCCGCGACTTCTACGCCCGCAGCCAGCTCAGCCAGTTCATGGACCAGATCAACCCGCTGGCGGAAGTGACCCACAAGCGCCGGCTCTCGGCCCTGGGCCCCGGCGGCCTGAACCGCGACCGGGCCGGCTTCGAGGTGCGCGACGTGCACCCCTCCCATTACGGCCGGATCTGCCCGGTGGAAACGCCGGAAGGTCCCAACATCGGCCTGATCAACAGCCTTTCCACCTACGCCCGGGTCAACGAGTTCGGGTTCATTGAGACCCCGTACCGGGTGGTCAAGGACGGCAAGGTCGGTGACGAGGTGATCTACCTCAACGCGGACCAGGAAGAAGGCAAGGTCATCGCCCAGGCCAACTCCCGCGTGGGTGAGAAAGGCCAGTTGGAAGGCCGGGTAACCGCCCGGAAGGCGGACGACTTCATTGAAATCGATCCCAAGGAAGTCCACCTCATGGACGTTTCGCCGAAGCAGGTGGTCTCGGTGGCTGCCGGACTGATTCCCTTCCTCGAGCACGATGACGCCAACCGCGCCCTGATGGGATCCAACATGCAGCGCCAGGGCGTGCCCCTGCTGCGGACGGAAGCCCCGCTGGTCGGAACCGGTATCGAAGGCCGCGTGGCCCGCGACTCCAAGACCGTGACCGTCGCCGATGCGGACGGCGTGGTCGCCAGTGTCGACGCCCGCCGCATCATCACCACCCCGGACGGAGAGCTTCCGGCCAAATTGGCCAAGAAGCCCAAAACCGATCCCAAGAACGGTATCTACGTCTACCCGCTGCGGAAGTTCCTCCGTTCCAATGCCGGCACCTGCTTCAACCAGAAGCCGGTGGTCCACGGCGGCCAGAAGATCAAGGCCGGTGACCTCCTCGCCGACGGTGCCGCCACCGAAAGCGGTGAGCTGGCCCTCGGACGGAATGTCCTGGTGGCCTACATGCCCTGGAACGGGTACAACTTCGAGGACGCCATCCTGATCAGCGAGCGCCTGCACAAGGACGATGTCTACACCTCAATCCACATCGAGGAATTCGAGGTCACCGCCCGCGACACCAAGCTCGGGCCCGAGGAAATCACCCGGGACATTCCCAATGTCGGTGAAGAAGCCCTCAAGAACCTCAACCACGACGGGGTCATCCGCGTCGGGGCCGAGGTCAAGCCGGGGGACATCCTGGTCGGCAAGATCACTCCCAAGAGTGAGACGGAACTGGCTCCCGAGGAAAAGCTGCTCCGCGCCATTTTCGGTGAAAAGGCCGCCGACGTGAAGGACACCTCACTGCTGGTTCCCTCCGGAACAAACGGTATCGTTATGGATGTCAAGGTCTCCAGCCGCGTGGAAGGGGAATCGGAAAAACTCTCCGCCTCCGACCGCCGCCGCCAGATCAAGAAGATCAACGAGGAATACCGGACCCAGATGGACCGTCTGCGGGAATCGCTCACGGAAAGCCTGTCCAACATTCTCCTCGGGGAAAAGATCCCTCTGGACGTGGTCAACGGTGAAACCGGTGAGATCATTATCCCGGCCAACCGGAAGATCACCAAGACCCTGCTGCGCAAGCTGGCCTCCGTCTACAAGTCGATCGACATCGATCCTTCCCCGGTCCGGATCAAGATCATGGAGATCATCGACAGCTTCAAGAGCAAGTTCGATGAGCTCGAGTCCGAACAGGAACGCAAGGTGGAAGCGGTTGAATCCGGCGACGACGTGGACCAGGGCACGGTCAAGAACGTCAAGGTCTACATTGCCACCAAGCGCAAGATCCAGGTCGGGGACAAGATGGCCGGACGCCACGGGAACAAGGGTGTCGTGGCCAAGATCGTCCCGGTCGAGGACATGCCCTACCTGGCGGACGGCACTTCCGTTGACATCTGCCTCAATCCTCTCGGGGTTCCGAGCCGGATGAATGTCGGCCAGGTGCTCGAGTGTCACCTCGGCTACGCGGCCAAGATCCTCGGTATCAAGATCGCCACCCCGGTCTTCGACGGGATCGAGGAGGGCGACATCAAGGGCTATCTCGAGCAGGCCAAGCTTCCGCTGACCGGCAAGAGTTTCCTCTACGACGGCCGCACCGGTGAACGCCTCGACCAGGAAGTGGTCGTCGGCTACACCTACATGCTCAAGCTGAATCACCTCGTGGCGGACAAGATCCACGCCCGCGCGGTCGGTCCCTACAGCCTCATCACCCAGCAGCCCCTGGGAGGCAAGGCCCAGTACGGCGGCCAGCGTTTCGGGGAGATGGAGGTCTGGGCCCTCGAGGCTTACGGTGCCGCCTACACCCTGCAGGAACTCCTCACGGTCAAGTCGGACGATGTCTCCGGCCGGACCAAGATCTACGAGTCCCTGGTCAAGGGTGACAACAGTCTCGCAGCCGGCACCCCGCAGTCCTTCAACGTTCTGATGAAGGAAATGCAGAGCCTCTGCCTGGACATCAAACTCGGCGACCAGGATCCCCTGGCTTCCGCCTTCGCCAACTAATCAGGAGTTATCTTAATATCAGGAATTTGCCATGAGCGACGAACTTCAAACACGCGAAGCACGGGACCTGCTGGGATTTGACAAGGACAAGTCCTTCGACCAGGTCTCGATCACCATTGCCTCTCCGGACGCCATCCGGAGCTGGTCCCGCGGCGAGGTCAAGAACCCGGAGACCATCAACTACCGGACCTTCAAGCCGGAACCGGGCGGCCTCTTCTGCCAGCGCATCTTCGGTCCGGTGCGCGACTACGAATGTGCCTGCGGCAAGTACAAGCGCATCAAGTACAAGGGTGTCATCTGCGACCGCTGCGGCGTCGAGGTGACCGTCAGCCGGGTCCGCCGGGAACGGATGGGCCACATCGAGCTGGCCGTTCCCTGTTCCCACATCTGGTTCCTCAAGAGCATGCCCAGCCGCCTGGGCCTGTTGCTGGACCTGACCGCCCGCAATCTCGAGCGCGTGATCTACTATGAGAACTATGTCGTGGTGGATCCGGGCAAGACCCCGCTGGAAGAGCGCCAGCTGCTCAACGAGCAGGAATTCCAGGCCGCCCTGGACGAGTACGGCGACGACAGCTTCGAGGCCGAGATGGGCGCCGGGGCGATTCGCAAGATCCTCGAGCGGATGGACCTCCCCGCCGTGGTGGACGAGCTGCACGAGCAGATGCACAACACCCGCTCCAAGCAGATCAAGAAGAAGCTCTCCAAGCGGCTGAAGGTCATCCAGGGCTTTATCCAGTCGGAATCCCGTCCGGAGTGGATGGTCCTCGAGGTGCTCCCGGTCATTCCGCCGGACCTGCGCCCGCTGGTTCCGCTGGAAGGCGGCCGTTTCGCCACTTCCGACCTGAACGATCTCTACCGCCGGGTCATCAACCGGAATAACCGCCTCAAGAACCTCCTCCTGCTCAAGACGCCGGATGTCATCATCCACAATGAAAAGCGGATGCTGCAGGAAGCGGTCGACGCCCTTTTCGACAACGGACGCCACGGACGCGCCGTGACTGGCGCCGGCAACCGCCCCCTGAAGTCCCTCAGCGACATGCTCAAGGGCAAGCAGGGCCGCTTCCGTCAGAACCTGCTGGGCAAGCGCGTCGACTATTCCGGCCGTTCCGTCATTGTCATCGGTCCGGAGCTGAAGCTGAACCAGTGCGGCCTGCCCAAAAAGATGGCGCTGGTCCTCTTCGAACCCTTCATCATCCGCCGCCTCAAGGAACTGGGCTTCGTCCACACGGTCCGCGGCGCCCGGAAGATGATCGAGAAGCGCTCCCCGGAAGTCTGGGACATCCTTGAAGAGGTGACCAAGGGCCACCCGGTGATGCTCAATCGCGCGCCGACCCTGCACCGCCTCTCCATCCAGGCCTTTGAGCCGACCCTGATCGAGGGGGATGCGATCCGCCTCCACCCGCTCGTCTGCGCCGCCTACAACGCCGACTTCGACGGGGACCAGATGGCCGTGCACGTCCCCCTGAGCCTGGAATCCATCCTGGAAGCCAAGCTCCTGATGATGAGCACCAACAACATCTTCTCCCCCTCCAGCGGGGATCCCATCCTCACGCCCTCGCAGGACATCGTGCTCGGGTCCTACTACCTGACCATCGAACCGCGGGAGCGTCCCGACGAGGGCCAGCACGTGCCCCTCTTCGGCAATTTCGAGGAAGTCCTCCTGGCTGAGGCGGACGGGGTCATCAACAAGCACGACTGGATCCGCTTCAAGAATCCGGACTTCGGCAGGAAGACCATCTACGGCAACAGCAAGCAGAAGGTCATCCTGACCACGCCGGGCCGGGTGATTTTCAGTGGAATCTGGCCGGAGATCCTTGGCTTCATCAACTTCCCGGTGGCCAAGAAGAAGCTGGGTGAACTGATCAACAACACCTACCAGAGCTCCGGCCGCGAGGAATCGATCCAGATGCTGGATCGCCTCAAGGAAATCGGGTTCACCATCGCCACCATGGCCGGCATCTCGATCGGCATGGAAGACATGATCATTCCGCCGGAAAAGGCGGAGATCGTGGCTCGTGCCCGGGACCGAATCAACGAGGTTTCCAACCAGTACCGCAAGGGGATCATCACCAGTGGCGAACGCTACAACAAGGTGGTCGACATCTGGACCCAGGCCACCGACGAGATCGCCCAGGAGGTCTTCAAGCACCTGCACCTCAACAACGGCAAGAAGGAGGTCAACCCGGTTTACCTGATGATGGACTCCGGCGCCCGCGGCAACAAACAGCAGGTTCGCCAGCTGTGCGGCACCCGCGGACTGATGGCCAAGCCCTCCGGTGAAATCATCGAGCGGCCCATCCTGTCCTCCTTCCGCGAAGGCCTGAGTGTCCTGGAATACTTCATCTCCACCCACGGGGCCCGCAAGGGCCTGGCGGATACCGCCCTCAAGACGGCTGACGCCGGTTACCTGACCCGCAAGCTCTGTGACGTCGCCATGGATATCATCATCACGGAAAAGGATGATGGCAACCGGGACGGCATCTGGAAGTTTTCCATCAACGAGGGGGACGAGGAGATTGTCCCGCTCCGCGAACGGATCATCGGCCGCTGTGTCTCGCAGGAAGTCCGCAATCCAATCGATCCCGACGAGGTCGTGGTCGCCGCCGGCCAGATGGTCACCAAGGCCATCGCCGCCCGGATCGACGAGCTCGGCATCGAGCGCGTCAAGGTCATGTCACCCCTGACCCACGCCCGCCGGAACAGCCTTTCGGCCAAGGCCTACGGGATCAATCCGGCCACCAACGAGCTGGTCGAGATCGGTACCGCCGTCGGTATCATCGCCGCCCAGTCGATCGGTGAACCCGGCACCCAGCTGACCATGCGTACCTTCCACATCGGGGGGATTGCTTCCGCCCTGGCCCAGAGTGCCGATATCGAGGTCAAGAATACCGGCTTTGTCCGCTTCTCCGGCCTGCGCCTGGTGGAAGTCGGGGGCGGCGCCTCCCGGGTTGTTCTCAACAAGACCGGCCAGGTGGCCATTCTGGATGAGAACGAGAAGGAACTGGAAACCTACAACATTCCCGCCGGGGCGGTCCTCACCGTCAAGGATGGCGACAAGATCGAGGAAGGCACCAAGCTGGCCCAGTGGGACCCGTTCAATGTGCCCATCCTCTCGGAAAAGTCCGGCCTGATCCGCTTCAAGGACATGATTCCCGGTGTGACCGTGAAACGCGAGATCGATCCTTCCTCGGGTCGTATCGCCACCGTGGTCATCGAGCACAAGGAAGACCTCTCCCCGCAGATCGAGGTGGTGGATCCCTCCGATCCCTCCCGCATGCTGGCAACCTATTCCATTCCCACCGGGGCCACGGTTTCCGTGGTTGAGGGGGACGAGATCGAGGGTGGCTCGCTTCTGGCCAAAACTCCCCGCCAGGCATCCAAGACCCAGGACATCACCGGTGGTCTGCCCCGTGTGGCCGAGCTGTTCGAGGCCCGTCGTCCCAAGGAAGCCACCGAGATGGCCAAGATCGACGGTGTCGTCTCCATGGGCGGTACCGTCCGCGGCAAGAAGCGCTTGATTGTCACCGACCAGGAGTCCGGCCAGGAAGAGGAACACCTGATCCCGCACGGCAAGCACATCATCGTGCAGGTCGGGGATGTCGTCCATAAAGGCCAGCACCTGACTGAAGGCGCTGCCGATCCGCACGAGATCCTGGATATCCTCGGTCCCAACACGGTCCAGGAATACCTCCTCTCGGAGATCCAGAAGGTCTACCGCCTGCAGGGGGTAACCATCAATGACAAGCACATCGAGCTGATCATTTCCCAGATGCTCCGCAAGGTCCGCATCACCGAGCCCGGAGACAGCGAGTTCTTCTGGGGTGAACAGGTCGACAAGGAGACCTTCATCGTGGAAAACGAGCGGATCACCGAGGCCGGCGGCCAGCCCGCAGAAGGGGAGCCGATCCTCCTCGGGATCACCAAGGCCTCCGTGGAAACCGAAAGCTTCATCTCGGCCGCTTCCTTCCAGGAAACCACCCGGGTGCTGACGGATGCCGCCACACTGGGCAAGGTCGACCATCTCGAGGGCTTCAAGGAAAACGTGATCATGGGTCACCTCATCCCGGCCGGAACCGGCTTGCCGAAGTATCGCCGGCTGAAGATCAACACTCTGGCCCCGGTCTCCGCCCTTGACGAAGAGCAGGAAGGAGTGGACAGCGCGGTCTAAGCTGACCGGGCTTTATTTCCGGTGCCGGTTGCCTGAAAACAAGGGCAGCCGGCATCTCTTTTCCCTCCGGCAGTTTTTTTTCAAAAAAACTTGCCGTGCAAATCCAAACCTCTACGTTCACCGCTTTTTCTAAATTCGAATCCAGAGCCATGCCTACCATTAATCAACTTGTCCGCAAGCCGCGCACCATGAACCAGGCGAAAAGCAAGTCGCCGGCCTTGCGCAAGAATCCTTTCCGCCGGGGTGTCTGCACCCAGGTCATGACCCGTACTCCCAAGAAGCCGAATTCCGCCATCCGCAAGGTGGCCAAGGTCCGTCTGACCAGCGGCTACGAGGTGATCGCCTACATCCCCGACGAGGGGCACAGCCTGCAGGAACACAGCGTGGTCCTGGTGCGCGGCGGTCGAGTCAAGGATTTGCCCGGGGTTCGTTACCACATTGTCCGTGGGACCCTCGACTGTACCGGTGTCGACAAGCGTCGCCGCAGTCGCTCCAAGTATGGCGTCAAGCGCCCCAAGAGTTGATTTAACCCAATAATTTCAGAGGAATATCATGTCACGTCGGCGCAGAGCAGATAAACGCGAACACACTCCGGATCCCCGGTACAACAGCCCGCTGGTCAGCCACCTGATCAACGTTGTGATGCTGGACGGGAAGAAGTCCGTGGCCCAGAAGATTGTCTACGGGGCCTTCGAGAAGGTCAGTGAAAACCTGGGCAAGGGCGATCCCATCGACCTGCTCCTGGGTGCCCTGGAGAACATCCGGCCCAAGCTGGAAGTCAAAAGCCGCCGTGTCGGGGGCACCACCTACCAGGTGCCGCTGGAAATCAGCTTCGACCGTCAGCAGAGCCTGGCCTTCCGTTGGCTGGTCACCGCCGCCCGCTCCCGCCGGGGCTCCATGCATGAAAGCCTCGCCGCCGAAATCACCGACGCCTACAACAACACCGGAACCGTGGTGAAGAAGAAGGACGACACCCACCGTATGGCCCAGGCCAACCGCGCCTTCGCCCACCTTCGCTGGTAAGGACCTCATTTCATGAGCAAGATTGATCCGAAAAAGGTTTCCCCGGCCAATTCCGCCAAGCGCAAGGTTCCCCTTGAATTTCAGCGCAACATCGGAATTGCCGCCCACATTGACGCCGGCAAGACGACCACCACCGAGCGTATTCTCTTTTATTCCGGCAAGATCCACAAGATCGGCGAAGTGCACGAAGGTGCCGCCACCACCGACTGGATGGAGCAGGAACGCGAGCGCGGGATCACCATCACCTCGGCCGCCATCTCCACGGAGTGGGTGACCAAGCGTGGGCCCTATGAGGCCATCCCGCACCGCATCAATATCATCGACACCCCGGGACACGTGGACTTCACCGCCGAGGTGGAGCGTTCCCTCAAGGTCCTCGACGGGGCCGTGGCGGTCTTCTGCGCCGTGGCCGGGGTCCAGCCCCAGTCGGAGACGGTTTGGCGCCAGATGAACAAGTATGGTGTTCCCCGGATCTGCTTCATCAACAAGATGGACCGTACCGGTGCCGACTTCTTCAGTGCGGTCGATGACATTCGCAACAAGCTCGGTGGCAACGCCCATCCGATTTACCTCCCGATCGGTGCCGAGGACAAGTTCACCGGCCTGATCGACCTGATTCGCATGCGCGCCCACATGTACGGCGCGGAGGATGCCACGGGGGCCAACTTTACCGAGGAAGATATTCCCGAGGATTACCTGGAGCAGGCCAAGGAGTACCGCGAGACCCTGCTCGAGGATATTGCCGCCTTTGACGATGAGCTTGCCGAGAAGTACCTTGAAGGTGAGGAAATCACCGATGACGAATTCATGATTGGAATTCGCAAGGCCACGCTTTCCCATCATTTCATTCCGGTTATTCCGGGCACGGCCTTCAAGAACAAGGGTATCCAGAAACTGCTCAACGCCGTCATCAACTACCTGCCCAGCCCGCTCGACATTCCGCCCCAGAAAGGGCACGACATGGAGGACGAGGCCAAGCTGGTGGAAGTTTCCCCGGACGACTCCAACCAGGTGGTCGGACTGGCCTTCAAGCTCTTCACCGATCCCTATGTCGGCAAGCTGGTCTTTTTCCGGATTTACCGCGGTACCCTGAGCAAGGGCTCGACCCTCTATAACTCCCGGACTGGAAAGGCCGAGCGCGTCAGCCGCCTGATGATCATGCACGCCGACCGCCGCGAGGACATTGATGTCGCCTATTCCGGGGATATCGTGGCCATCATCGGGGCCAAGGACGTGCGGACCGGCGATACCCTCTTCGAAAAGGGTGTCGACATTGTGCTCGAGCCGCCGACGTTCCCGGAACCGGTGATCAGCATGAGCGTTGAGCCGGCCTCCAAGGCCGACCAGGAAAAGCTTTCCCTGGCCCTGAGCCGCCTGGCTGAGGAAGACCCGACTTTCGTCGTCTCCACCGACGAGGAAACCGGGCAGACCATCATCGCCGGGATGGGTGAACTGCACCTGGACATCATCCGCGACCGTCTCCTGCGTGAGTTCAAGGTCGAGGCCCAGGTTGGCAAGCCCCAGATCGCCTACCGCGAGACCATCACCCATCCGGCCGATGGTGTGGGCAAGTTCGTCCGCCAGTCCGGTGGCCGTGGCCAGTACGGCCACGCCGAGATCAAGATGGAACCGCTGGAACCGGGCAAGGGCTACGAGTTTTCCAACGAAATCGTCGGCGGGGTTATCCCCAAGGAATATATCAAGCCGACCGAAGAGGGGATCAAGGAAGCCTGCAAGAACGGTACCGTCGCCGGTTATCCGGTGGTGGACTTCAAGATCCGGCTTGTATTTGGTTCCTTCCACGAGGTCGACAGTTCCGAAATGGCCTTCAAGATGGCCGGTATCTTCGCTTTCCGCGAAGCCATGGCCAAGGCCAAGCCGGTCCTCCTGGAGCCGGTCATGAAGGTCGAGGTGGAAACGCCCGAAGAATTCCAGGGCGACATCGTGGGCGACATCAACCGCCGCCGCGGGGTCATCCAGGGTATCGAGACCAAGGGTTTGGTCACCAAGATTTCGGCCAGCGTACCGCTGGAACAGATGTTCGGTTACTCCACCGATGTGCGCTCCCTCTCCAAGGGCCGCGCTTCCTACTCGATGGAGCCGAGCCACTTCGAACAGGTTCCCAGCAGCAAGCTTGAGGAAATCGTGAAAACCTCCTCCCGTGCCCCGGCCCGTACCTGAGCCCCGTAACCAACACCAAATCCCGTTTCTGACATGAGTGGTCCCCGTATTCGCATCAAGCTTCAAGGCTACGATTACCGCATTATCGATCAAAGCGCGACCGAGATCGTCGACACCGCCAAGCGCTCCGGCGCCCGCGTTTCCGGCCCGATCCCGCTGCCGACCCGCATTGAGAAGGTTTCCGTGAACCGTTCTCCGCACGTGGACAAAAAGTCCATGGACCAGTTTGAGCAGCGCACCCACAAGCGCCTGATCGATATCGTGGAGCCCACCGCCCAGACCGTCGACGAGCTGAAAAAGCTCAATCTGCCGGCCGGCGTGGACATTACGATCAACGTCTAAGCCGCTTTTTTTCACTTTTAGCGGAATTTCCCGCAATTGATTTGACAGGGGCTTTGCGGCCCCTTTTGTTCAGCCTTTTTTCCACTCCGGAAAATCCGGATTTGCATGGGAAAGTCCCCGGAATCCCCCGGGAAACTCCATTCGCAAAGCCCTCACCATCTTTAACTTAATCCTCTAATGCAGGGTTCAGGATTTGTTCCGCCTGCCGCTTAGACCATGAGTACAACATTAATTGGTAAGAAAGTAGGCATGACCCAGGTCTATACCGAGACCGGGGAACTGGTGCCTGTAACCGTCATCGAGGCCGGTCCTTGCCCCATCGTGCAGGTTAAGCACGTGGAGAAGGACGGCTATAACGCCATCCAGATCGGCTTCGGGGCCAGGAAGGAAAAAAACACCGTCAAGGCTGCCGCCGGTCATTTCGGCAAGGCCGGTGTCGCTCCCCAGCGGATCCTCCGGGAAGTCCGCCTCGACGGCGAGCCCGAGCAGGAAGCGGGAAGCGAGCTGACGGTCGACATCTTCGAAGGCGAAGCCAAAGTCGATGTCATCGGCGAGTCCAAGGGCCGCGGCTTCCAGGGCGTCGTCAAACGCTGGGGCTTCAGCGGGGGTCCCGCCTCGCACGGTTCCATGTTCCACCGCCGTGGCGGTTCCTACGGGATGTGCCAGTGGCCGGGTGAGGTCATGAAGGGCAAGAAGATGCCGGGGCACTACGGTACCGACCGTCGCACCGTGCAGAACCTCAAGGTCGTGAAGATCCTTCCGGAAAAGAACCTGATCCTGGTCAAGGGCTCGGTTCCCGGTGCCACCGGATCCACCGTCTTTGTCCGCAAGGCCATCAAGAAGCGCGTCAGCGCCTAACTTTCAGGGGAGACTCAATCGAATGAAGATCAAGTTTTTCAGTGCAGACGGTGCGAGCGCGTCCGAAAAGGAATTTCCCATCCCGCAGTTTGAAGGGGACAAGGGGCTCCAGGCGCTCAAGCAGGTCATTCTCGCCGTCCAGGCCAACCAGCGCCAGGGCACGGTTTCCACCAAGACCCGGTCCACCGTGCACGGCACCGGCAAGAAACCCTTCCGCCAGAAAGGCACCGGGACCGCCCGCCAGGGCACCAAGGTGGCTCCGCAGCATTACCACGGTTCCGTGGCCCACGGGCCGCAGCCGCGCGACTTCTCCCAGCGCATCAATCGCAAGATGCGCAAGGTGGCCCTCTCCCGGGCCCTCTTCGACCGCGTGGTCGACGGTGAAGTGGCGGTGATCGAGAAGTGGGATGTTGCCGAACGCAAGACCCGGCTCTTCAACGAGCTGCTCGGCAAGATCGCCCCGGCCGGCAAGATCCTGGTCCTCGATGACAGCTGGTCCGACCAGAATATCCTGGCCGCCCGCAATATCCAGCGCCTCGAGGTCAACGAGGCCAGCGACGTCAACGCTTTCGACCTGAGCAACTACGACCAGGTCATATTCAGCGAAAAGGGCCTCGAGCGCCTGCTCACCCGGTTGAACGGAGGTAACTGAAATGATTCACCGCGACACAATCCTTGTTGAACACATCATCACGGAAAAGGCCACCGAGGCCACTTCCCACGCCAACCAGTATACTTTCAAGGTCGGCCGGGACGCCAACCGGGAAGCCGTCAAGCACGCCATTGAATCCCAGTTCGGGGTCGAAGTGGCGGCGGTCCGGATCGTCAATGTGAAGCCGAAGTACAAGCAGAACCGCATGCGCCGCGGCAAGGTTACCCGCCGGGCCGCCTACAAGAAGGCGATCGTGCGACTCAAGGAAGGTTCAACCATCGAAATGGCCTGAGGCCACGAGGAGCAACAACCATGGCTATTATTTCCAAACGTCCCGTCACCCCGGCCCAGCGCTTCCGCGTGGGGGTCAAGAATGAAGGGCTCTCCAAGGAGCGTCCCGTCAAGAGCCTGACCGAGTCCAAGAAGAAGAGCGGCGGCCGCAACTGCTACGGCCGCGTCACCAGCCGCCGTCGCGGCGGCGGACACAAGCGGCTCTACCGCAAGATCGATTTTCGTCGCGACCGGATAGACGCCGCCGCGGAAGTGATCCGCTTCGAGTACGACCCGAACCGTTCGGCGCATATCGCCCTCGTTCAGTACGAGGACGGGGAACAGCGCTACATCCTGGCCCCGAATGGCCTCAAGGTTGGCGACAAGGTGATCAACGCCAGCGAAGTCGCTGATTTCAAGCCCGGCAACAGCATGCCGCTGAAGTCCATCCCGCCGGCGATGAAGGTCCACAACATCGAGCTTCGGGCCAACACCAAGGCCCAGATGGTGCGCACCGCCGGTGCCGCCGCGACCCTGGTCTCCATCGAGAAAGGGATGGCCACCCTCCGCATGCCATCCGGTGAAGTCCGCATGGTCAATGCCACTTGCCGGGCCACCATCGGGGAAGTCGGCAACTCGGAGCACGCCAACGCCTCGCTTGGCA
>CAJXMX010000024.1 GCA_913056355.1 uncultured Opitutales bacterium | reverse complement strand
CTCCCAGCCGTGGGCCTTGAGGTCGCCGGCCATGACGTCCGCCTGGGCCATGGTCTGGGCCTCGGTCACCGTGGTGGCGAAGTTGTCCCAGCTGTTCCAGCCCATCGGAGGGGTGGGGGCCCAGTCGTGGAAGTCACCCGCCGAAGCGGCGTCAACAGCAATGGAATGGAGGAGGATGGTGGTCATCAAGGGAAGGAGTCGGAATGGTTTCATTGGGGTGGTAAATTTGGATTGGCCGCCTGTTGTTGCAGGAAGTAGAGCACACTTAAGCGCATCGCCCCCGCGAAGGCAACAGGTCTTGGGGCCCCGTTTGACTATATGTAATCCGACGTCTATTGTTTAACTACAAGTCTCCCTTCAGGTGGAGTCCCCTTCAATCAATGAAGCACACAGCGTCAGCCTCGCGGATTTTCATGACCAAATGGCCGGGCTGCTGGCGACCGACTGGTCTCCTGTTGCTGTTTCTTGCCGGTGGTGGTTGCACCACCTACCAGCCTAAACCCCTGGATGCCGAATCGGTGAGGGAAGGATTGCAGCCTCCGGACATGGCGGCGGTCAGGGCCCGGGCGCTGGAAATCCAGCATCCCATTCTGCATCCGGTCGAGTTGCAGGCGGAGGAGGGGCTCACTCCCGACGGGGCGGCGATCCTGGCCGTCCTGCTGAATCCGTCCCTGCGGGCCGCGCGGGATCAACGGGACCTGGCAGAGGCCCAGGCGCAGGCGGCCGGCATCCTCCCCAACCCGGTATTGAACTTTGACATGGAAGTGCCGACCGGTGGCGACCGGGAGGGAAAGGTCAACGCTTACGGACTTGGGCTCAGCTGGGACGTGGCATCGCTGATCTCGCACGCAGCCCGGGTCGCCGAGGGCAGGTCCCGGGTCGATGCCGTGGATATGGATATTGCCTGGCGGGAATGGCAGGTCGCCCAGGGCGCCAAGGCTGCCGTCTACGAGCTGGAAGGCCTGCAGCAGCAAGTCGCCCTCTTCCAGCAGCTGGACCAGCGCTTGTCGAGGCTTCGCTCTCATGTGGATCAGGCGGTCGCGGAAGGATCCATGACCGCCCTCGATGCGAATGCCGTCCGGGGGGCCGAAGCCAACGCGCATGAGCGGATGCTGAAGCTGGAGAAGCAGGCCGCCCGGGAACGGCTGACGCTCCTTTCGTTAATGGGACTCCCTCCGGACACCCCGATCCGGCTGAGTGAGGACATTGATTTGCCGGTGGAGATAGAACTGGGCGATTCATCGCTGCATGAAGAACTGGAGCAACGTTGGCTGGACCTGGTTGCCCTGCGCCGCGGATACGAAAGCCAGGAAGAGGCGGTTCATGCGGCCGTGCTGGAGCAATTCCCGCGGGTTTCCCTTGGGCCGACCCTAAACCGCGACACCGACAACGTCCGCACCACGGGGTTCGGGCTGAATATCGAGTTGCCAATCTTTGACCGGAACCAGGGGAAGATCGCCATCGAGCGGGCCACCCGGCAGCAACTTTACGACGAGTACCTCAGCCGGATTGCTGAAGCCCGGTCGGATGTGGAGAAAATCAAATCCGGCATTCATTTCCTGAACGAGCAGATCGCCGCCGCCCGGGAGACGGAAGCGCAACTCGGCAGCCTGGTCCGGGAGCAGACCAAGGCACTGGAGCAGGGGCGGACGACCGCACTGGCCTGTTCCGCAACCTGGAGTGAATTTTTCGATACACAGGCGGGCATTGTTGGTTTCCAGGGAGAGTTGGCCCGGGCCATTGTCGCCCTCGAACTGGCCACCGGCTATTACTCCATTCCGGGACTGGCTGGAACATCAACGGCTCCATCTACAGCAGGGGAAAATCCATGAAGAAGAAGCATTCTATTATCCTGATACTCGGGGTGGCCATTATCGTCCTGGGATCCTTGTCCCTGTGGCTGGTCCTCTCCCGGAGCTCGTCCGGGGCCAGCCCGGCTTCAGGAACGTCGGCGGATGCCCCTCCTCTCATCACTACCGCGAAACCAAGCCGGCGAACCTTCACGCTTCAGGTCCCCTGGATTGGCAAAGTGGAACCGGTTGCCAAAATTGAACTGACCGCCCTTGTCACCGGCCGGGTCGTTGAGATTGTTGCGGGGGATCAGCAGACGGTAGAGAAGGACCAGCCCATTATGCGCCTCGGCGGACCGCAGATCGATGAGAGACGGTCCATGCTCAGTGCTGAAACGGATGCCCTCGGAACGCAAGTGCAACTGGCCGGTGAGACCCTTGGCCGGCTGGAGAAAAACCTTGCCGCCCAGTTGGCCAGCAAGGATCAGGTGGCCGCGGCAAAGGAGGAGAAGACGCGGCTGGAGGCACAACTGCGGGAAGCCCGTTTGCGCCTGGATACACTGGACCATCAGCGCACTATAACGGCGCCGATTGAGGGCGTATTCACAGGCCGGGAGGTCAGTACCGGGCAGGATGTGGCGGCGGGCGACGTTGTCGGCCGGATCATCGATACCAGCCACCTGAGGATCAAGGCCTCGGTCTTCCCGCAGGAGGGAGTTGAATTGCCGGGCCGGAAATCCGTCGTGCGAACTGGCGGAAGGGATACGGTATCCGGCACGGTCACCAAGATTCTCCCGGAGGCCTCCAGCACCGGAGCCACGGAGGTGTGGATTGAAAGTCCGGAAATCGACGCCCTCCTGCGTCCGGGCCAGACTGTGGAGGGGTTGCTTGCCGCCGGTTCGGACTCCGAGGCGCTGGCCGTGCCGGAATCGGCAATCGTCTATGATAAAGACGATCGGCCCTGCCTGTTTGTTCGCTCAGGTGAGTCCTATGAGCGTCTGGATGTCCGGACCGGGATGGATCAGGACGGCTGGGTTGAGATTGTTTCGGGATTGATGCCGGACCAGCTGGTCGTGGTCAATGGAGCCTACGAGCTTCTTTACCAGGACTTCGACCAGCAGTTCAAGGTGCAGGATTGAGGCATGCGCAAGATTCTCCAACTGCTCATCACCAATACCACCCTGGTCGTTCTGCTGGTCGCGGCCATCTTGTGGGGAGGGATCTATGCCCTGCTGCATTTGCCGGTCGGTCTGTTCCCGGGACTGGATGTGCCGGTGGTCAACGTGATCACCCACTATCCGGGTGCCGCATCCGGGGACATGGAGCTGCTCATTACCCGGCCGATCGAGGACGGCATCCGGTCCATTCCCGGTGTCCAGCGGGTCTCCTCGACTTCCGTTGAAGGGACTTCCCAGATTACAGCCGAGTTTGCCTGGGGGACCCGCCTGCTCGATGCCCGTCAGCAGGTCCAGGCGGGTTTGTCCTCGGTCCAGGCCAACCTGCCGTCCGGCGTGACACCACGCCTGGAGAATATCGGGACCACCCTTCAGGAAGTGGCGGGCTATGTGGCTTATGGTCCGGGCGATCCGGCCAGTCTGCGCACGGCCGTACAGGTCGACCTGGCCGGCCGCCTGATGGCGGTGGAGGGGGTCTCGCGCGTTTCGGTCCTGGGCGGGGAGGAGCCGGCGTATGTCGTCCACATTGATCCGGCGGTCCTGGCCCGTGAACAGCATTCCCTCAAGGAAGTGGCCGACTCCCTGAGCCGCTTCAACCAGGTGGCGGCGGCCAATTTCATCGACCGCGGGTCGCGGGAGTGCCTGATCCGCGGCGACAGCAGGCTGCAGTCGGTGGAGGACGTGCTTTCGGTCCCGGTAGTGGAAAATGGTGACAATTCAATCTTTGTCCGCGACATCGCCACCGTGGAGAAGGGGTGGGCGGCGCGACATTATTCCCTGCATGGCAACGGGGTGCCCGCCGTCTCCTTCGCCGTCTTCAAGCAGCCCGACGCCAGCACCATTCGCGTGGTCCGGGGAATAGACCGCGTCCTCGATGAGGCAGGCGAAATCCTCCCCGCGGGCACCCGGGTCCGGAAATACTACGACCAGTCCGATATCATCGTCGAGGCCCGCAATTCCCTGGTGAAGGATATGTTGATCGGCGCGGTGCTCGCCACCGCGGTACTCTTTTTCTTCATGGGAACCTTCCGGGCCACCCTGGTTGTCGTCGCGACCATTCCGCTGGCCCTGCTGGCGACGCTGGCGATGATGCAGGTGCTCGGTCAGACGCTCAACGTGGTCACCCTGTCAGCCCTGACCCTGGCCGTTGGCATGGTCGTCGACGATGCCATCGTTGTAGCGGAAAACGTAGTACGGCATTTACAGTCATCCGGGGACCGGAAGACGGCCAGCCTTGCCGGAGCGGCGGAAATTGCCGGACCGGACGCATCCGGGACTTTCACCACCGTGGCGGCCTTTGCTCCGCTTTTGCTCCTCGGGGGCATCGCCGGCCTTTTTGTCCGGCCATTCGGAGTGGTGGTCAGCACGGCGCTGGTGGCTTCATTGGTCGTTTCCCTTTCGTTCGTGCCGATGCTCTTCGGCCGTTTCGGCCGGACCGGCAACCGACAGGCTCCCGGTGCCCGGTTCCTGGCCCGTATCGACGATGGTCTGCAAAAAGTCCTGCAGAGTGCCTTCCACCACCGGGGCCTGGTTGCCACGGGCGGGGTCGCGACCCTCGGGCTGGGGATCCTGGCCGGATGGCTGGGACCCATCAATGTCCTGCCGCCCATCGACGAGGGGGCCCTGTTGATCGAATACGTCATGCCGCCGGGCACTTCACTGAAGGAAAGCAATCGCGTCGGTGACATTCTGGAAAGAATCGCCATGGACCAGTCCGACATCGAGACCGTCCGGCGCCGGACCGGCTCCCCGGCCACGGGTTATCAAATCGAAGGCGTCAACCGGGGCGAGCTGGTCATGAAGCTCGTTCCGCGATCCCGCAGGAAGCATACCGTGGACGAGATCTTTGAAGAGTTGCGAAAACCCTACGGCAAGATCCCGGGGGTTGCTTTCCTGTATCATCAACCGACCCAGGAGAAAATGGACGAAAGCCTGTCGGGACTGCCGGCCATGTTTGGCGTTACCCTTTTCGGCCCTGACATGGGCCAGCTGGTGGAGCTGGCCGCACAGGTTGAATCGGTGATGGCCAAGGACAGATCCTTGAAAAACATCGTCAATAATACAAAAATCAAAAGTCCCCAGATCGTTGTCCGGCCGATCCCGGCTGAGCTGGCCCGGTACGGGTTGTCCCCCGACGATGTCTTTGCCTCCATCCAGGCCAGCCGTAATGGGATTTTGGCGACAACCATCCTCCGTGAGCGACAGGAGGTGCAGGTGCTGGTCAAGGATGCGATTTCCTCCAGCGGCACCGTGGACTCCCTCAGGGGGCTCGTCATCGCGACCCCGTCCGGCCAGACGGTGCCGTTGGAGCGCGTGGCGGATGTGCAGGTGACGCACATGCCCGCTGCCGTGACCCGCCTCAACGGCGAACGCGAGCTGACGGTCCTGGCTGAAGTGACAGGCAGCATTCCAGCCGCGGTTAAACGGCTTCGAAGGCAGTTCACTTCCATTTCCCTGCCGGACGGATACAGCATCGACTTCACCGGCCAGTACCAGGTCCTCCAGCGCACCGTCACGGACTTTATCCTGGTCGGCCTGGCAGCGGTCCTCCTGATCTACCTGATCCTGTCCATGCAGTTTGGTTCCTTCCTGCAGCCGCTGCTCATCCTGTTCACCATTCCGGTCGCCCTGGTCGGTTCCATTGTGCTGCTGGCCGTCATGCGGGTCGGGTTGGACGTATCCGTGGGAATGGGCGTGCTGACTCTTATCGGCATTGCCGTAAATAACGCCATCCTCCTGCTCGACTACACCAACCGGAAGGTCCGGTCAGGTCGGGACTTGTCCGGGGCCTTGCTGGAGTCGGTCTCCATCCGCCTCCGCCCGATCCTCATGACTGCCCTGACCACTGTTTTCGCGCTCCTCCCCGTCGCTGTCAACCCGTCGGTAGGATCCCGCATCTTCCAGCCCTTCGCGGTGACCGTCATTGGCGGATTGATCACCTCCACCGTCGCCACCCTGCTGGTGATCCCGGCGTTGAGAACCTTCCTTCCCGGTCCGCCAGCCAGGACCTGAACCGTCTCTCAGCCGGTCGGTCGGGGCGGTCCTAATCAGCGTGCCGGAACTTGAACTTCTGTCCGGCCAGGGCGGCTTCGTACATCAGGCCTCCCTTGGCCATGGTGAAGACGGCCATGCCCCCGGTGTATTCGGTTTTGACCTGCGTCGAGCCCGCCCCGGCCGAGGCACCGCCGGCCGTGCTGGCCGTGGCGTTGGCCCCGGCCGTAATGGCCACCGCGGACGCCTGCGCGCCAAATTCAAATTCCCCGCTGATGAAGTTCTTGTAGTCCGATTCCTTCTCGAAAAAGATGATCTGGCTGAAAGCCTGGGCCCCCGCCTGCCAGCCAATCGAGAGCTGCGTCATCTTGGCTTCTCCGGTGTACTTTCCCTTGCGGAAGACAAAGCCGGTCCCGTGGGCGCCGCCGATACCCAGGCCCCCCTTGCCGATGGTCGGGAATACCGCCACCGCAAAGCAATTGTCAAAGTAGGGGATCATGTTCTCCACTTTCCGGCACTCGACGAGCGTGGCTTGGACGTTGAGCTGGTCCTTTTCACTCGGGATGTCCGCAACAGCCTTTTTCAGGGCGTCGATGGAGTTCGCACCGCCGAATAAACCGGCAAATAAACTGGAGGCGAAAGCGAGACAGGCGATCGCAGCGAAAGATGTGTTCTTGATTCGGTTCATTTTCGTTTCGTGGGGTAACGGTTCGTGCCAAATTGCCATTCCGGCATGCGCCTTTCTGGCAGTTCTGTTGAGAACCTTACTGATATTGGAATCCCCCGAAATCGGCAATCCATTTTGGCTGAGCCTGCGCTTTTCAGGCTGGGGGCAACGACAAGGGGTATCCTTAAGTGCTGGTTTTTGCCTTAAAAAATGGTCTGTAAGGCTTGGTATTGGGTGGTTTTTGGGGCCTTAGTGCTGAATATCAGGAACTTCCGGAGGTCCGACCCCGTTCGCCTGGCGATCTGACTCGCATTTCGGGACAAGGCCGACATTCTGAAGGCACGTGTAATCTCCAAAAAGAAAGCAAGCGCCTTGGAACCAAAACGATTATCCCATCCAAAGGGGCCGGGCTCCGGTCGACAGTTGGACCGATTGTTCCCGTTTTTCAACAGCCTGCGTATTCCGCTCGCCGTGTTAATGATGGCCGCGGCGGCGCCGGCCATGCTGCCGGGCGCCGGTGAGCCGGCATCGCCTGACAGGCCCTCGATCGAGTCGGGCCAGGTGACGATCCATGCCCGGGGATACCTGGGCCAGGAAATGCAGCTTGAAACATCCGGAACCCTGACCGATCCGTGGGAGAATCTGGATTCCCAAAATGCCGACTCGACGGGCCGGGTCAGCTTCACGGAGCCGGTGGACAGCGTTAACCGATTCTACCGGGTGCTGGGCGTGCCCATGGAACTGCCCCTGGTATATCCGCTTGAGGAAACCCGCCCGGATTGCCCGGCACCCCCTTTGCCGGCTTTTGAAGAGCTTCCCGAAATTATCCCCTTGACCGATCCGTTCCTGTGGTCGGATGGCAGCGGGCGGATCCAAAACTTCGGGGAATGGGGGTGCCGCCGCGCGGAAATCAAGGCCGAGTTTGAGGAATACGAGATTGGTCCCAAACCTCCCCGGCCGGAAAACATCACCGCAACTTATGCCGGCGGCGTCCTGACGGTGAATATCACCGAAAACGGGGAGACCCTCACGCTGACTTCAGCGATCCTTCTTCCCCAGGGCGAGGGGCCGTTTCCAGCCATCATCGGAATGGGGTCCGACACTGGCAGCCTGCCGTCGGATATTTTCTCGAGCCGTGGCATTGTGCGGATTCCGTTCAATTTCGGGCAGGTCATGGCGCATACCCAGGTCCGGGGGGAGGAACCGATCAACCGGCTCTATCCCGACCTGACCTACATGGGTGCCTACTGTGCCTGGTCCTGGGGAGTCAGCCGGCTTATCGACGGACTGGAGCTGGTGCAGGAGCAGCTTCCGGTCGACCTGGAGCGGATCGGCGTCACGGGCTGTTCTTTCGCCGGAAAGATGGCCCTCTGGGCCGGTGCCTTCGACGAGCGGATCGCCCTGACCATCGCGCAGGAACCGGGTGGCGGCGGAGCGGCGGCCTGGCGGGTCTCGGAGTTGCTTCCCGGGGTTGAAACGCT
The DNA here is from genome assembly GCA_913056355.1 of uncultured Opitutales bacterium. GTDB lineage: Bacteria > Verrucomicrobiota > Verrucomicrobiia > Opitutales > Oceanipulchritudinaceae > Oceanipulchritudo. Next base: position 16,146 of record CAJXMX010000024.1, on the reverse strand, counting down.
TGGCGCCACCAACCATGCCTGGTTCATGGAAAGCATGTTCCGTTTTTCCGGTTCGAGTGTGTCCCGGTTGCCCATGGATCATCATGAGCTGATGGCCATGGTGATGCCGCGCGCCCTCCTGGTTCTCGGGAATCCGGACTATACCTGGCTGGCCGAGGAATCCGGATATGTTTCCTCCCGGGCGGCGCGCGAGGTGTGGAAGGCTTTCGGGATCGGTGACCGCATGGGCTTCTCGATCGTCGCGGGGCACAGCCATTGCAGCCTGCCGGAGAGCCAGAGGCCGGAAGTGGAGGCCTTCGTCGACAAGTTCCTGATGGGTATCCAGGATGTCGATACAAATGTCGTGATCCATCCCTTCGAGGAGGTCAACTACGGGCGTTGGACAGCCTGGTGGGGCACGGATGATCCGGTCTTCCCCAAGGACGACTCGTTGATCCTGACCCTTGAGCCGGAATGCGGGACCGTTGGGGAAAGCTGGGCTATCCGGGAGGATGCCGCTGTTTCCAACGGGAAATACGTGCAGGTAAAACCCGGCTACTCGAGCCGCACCAAGAGTCCGCCCACTCCCGAGGGCCATGTCAGCCTGGAGTTCTCGGTGGATAAAGCCGGCGAATACGACCTGTACTGGCTGACGCAGGGCAGCAGTTCCGAACCGAGCAGCTTCTGGGTGGAGCTCGATGACGAGTTGCCCCGCGCGATGGGGACGTCCTCCACCAACGGCTGGGAGTGGCAAAAAATCTCCACGCTTCAGCTGGAGGCCGGGGTGCACACCCTTTCCATCGGCTATCGGTTTGAAGGGAGCAAACTTGATAAGATCATGATCACGGATTATCCCTACCCGCCGGATCCGGGATTGGGGCCGGAGGCGGACAACCTCTGTCCCTGAGCGGGAATCACATTCCCTTTGACTCAATCCGATCGGGCGCCAAGGTCCGGGATCCCTCGTGCCCGGGCTACCAGGCTCTTGCCCCGGCGGGCTCAGCCCACCTTGGGGGCCTTGGCGTACTGCTCGTCGGTGACGTGCTCCAGCCAGGTCACGGCTTCGCCGTTCTTGTATTCCTGAACGGCGAGGTGGGTCATTCCGGTGGTCGCGGCGGCGCCGTGCCAGTGCTTGACCTCCGGCGGGAACCAGACCACGTCGCCGGGTCGGATCACCTCGATCGGGCCGCCCTCGCACTGGACGAGGCCGACGCCGAAGGTGACGACCAGACGCTGTCCCAGCGGATGGGTGTGCCAGGCGGTGCGGGCCCCCGGTTCAAAGGTGACATAGGCGGCACCGGCGCGGGCCGGGTCCTCCGGGCTGAAAACAGGATCGATCCGGGTCTTGCCGGTGAACCAGGCTTCCGGTCCCTCCACCGAGGCGGCGGATCCGTTGCGTTGAATGGTCATTTCGTTGTTCATAATTTTTCCCTTTGTTGATTGAGAGAAGCTCTTGTGGAACGCCGACAGGGCGAGGAGCGCGCCGCCGGCCTGGACAAATTTGCGTCTGTTGATCTTCATGAGTGGTCGAATGTTCGGGTATCAATATAACGGAATTTGCCCGGAATGCGATAGACCATTGCTCCGGCAAACTTGCCTGATCCTCCGGTCGGGATGAATTAATCCGGGCTATTGGGGCCCCATGAGGAATTCAGCTTGCCCGATCTGCTGAATGTGGAGGGCATTGGCTGTTCCGGGAAAATCCAAAATTCGACCTCTCGCCGGAGAATCGGGCAATTTTCCCGCAGGATTGGACTATCGCCTGGGAGGAGGAATCCGCTATATTGATGATCGACCCATTCGACCGGGCATCAATCGCCGGAAAGTTTCCATCCACAAATCACCAGAAGGAGCACCACACCATGAGCCATCAGGACAAGAAGCATACCAGAAGAGACTTTATCCAGCAGGTCGCCGTGGCCGGCGCGGGCCTGACCTTTGCCGGGCCCGTCAACTTATTCGGCGGTACCGGGGGAGCTGCCGCGGGAGGCAACATCCCGTCGCGGGGCTATGCGGCCATGGATGCTTCCGGGATCCTCAAGCCCTGGGACTTCGAGCGCCGTCCGGTCGGCGACCACGACATCCTGATCGATGTCAAGTATGCCAGCATCTGCCATTCCGACATCCACCAGATGAAAGGCGACTGGGGCCCGCAGCAGTATCCCCAGGTGCCCGGTCACGAGATCGCCGGGATAGTCGCCGCCGTGGGCAGCAAGGTGACCAAGTTCAAGGTGGGGGACCGGGCCGGCGTGGGCTGCATGGTGGACAGTTGCATGAAGTGCGACAGTTGCCGGCACGGGGAAGAGCAATTCTGCGAAAACGGCCAGACGGTGTTCACTTACGGTTATCCCATGAAGTCCTCCCCGACCGGGATCTCCCAGGGCGGGTACTCGACGAACATCGTCGTCCGCGACCACTTTGCGGTCCACATCCCGGACCATATCTCCCTGCAGGAGGCGGCGCCCCTGCTTTGCGCCGGCATCACCACATATTCCCCGCTCATGCGGGCCGACTTCAAGATCGGCGACAAGGTCGCCGTGGCCGGCATCGGCGGCCTCGGGCACATGGCGGTCAAGCTGGCCGTCTCCAAGGGGGCCGAGGTCTATGCCTTCACCACTTCTCCGGACAAGGTCGACGACATTCTTTCCTTCGGGGCCAGGGAGGTCATCGTGGTGGATGATTTCAAGAAGATGGCACCCTACAAGGGGATGATGGACTACATGATCTGCACGATCCCGGTCCAGTTCAACGTGGCGCCCTATGTTTCCGTGGTGAAGCCCGGGGGCACTTTCACCATGGTCGGCATGCCCGACGGGTTTGAGCTGAGCCTCAACAACCTGGCCCTGGCCGCCTCCCGGGTGAATTTCAATGCCTCGCTCATCGGCGGAATGCCGGAGACCCAGGAAGTCGTCCACTATTGTGCCGACAACAATGTCCGGCCGCGGATCCAGATCATCCGGGCCGAAGAGGTCAACGATGCCTGGGCCAAGGTCGTGAACAAGGAAGCCCGGTACCGCTACGTCATCGATGCGGCCACCATCTGACCGGAAAGGGAATCGATTCTTGCCCGATCATCCGAACAGTGACATCCTGGAGTTTTCCGGGGATAGTGCCATGAAGCATAACAGGACAACTGATGAACTCGATTTGAAGCTGGGGGAATTCCGGGAACGCCTTGCCCGATTGACCGAGGGGATTCATGTCGAGGAGTGCGCGATTCCGTCCCTGGTCCTGTTCCGCTACGACCAGCCCACGGAGCCTGACACGGCCGTTTATGATCCCAGCCTCTGCCTGCTGGCCTGCGGTTGCAAGAACGTGAACATGGGGGAGGAGAGCTTTTCCTACAATTCGCGGAACTATCTCCTGACCTCCCTGCATGTGCCGACGGTGATCCAGGTTCCCGACGCCAGTCCGGAGGAGCCTTGCATGGGGGTGATGCTGAAACTGGACATGCGCGAGGTGGCCCAGATGATGGCCGAGTGCTCCCTGCCGGCCCCGCGGACCCGGCAATCGGAACCGGGCATGACGACCGGTGAGGTCACGCTGCCCCTGCTGGACGCAGTGCAACGGCTGGTGCGCCTGCTCGATTCCCCGGAGGATATCCCGGTCATGGCCCCGATCATCCGGAAGGAGATCATCTACCGCCTGCTGATCGGCGACCAGGGAATGCGGCTCCGCAAGATTGCCAACGCCGGGAGCCAGAGCCACCAGGTCTCGCAGGCCATTGGCTGGCTGAAGGACAACTTCACGCAGCCCCTGCGGGTTGAGGAGCTGGCCCGGCAGGTCGGCATGAGCACCTCCACCTTCCATTCGCATTTCCGGTCCATGACCGCCCTCAGCCCCCTGCAGTACCAGAAGCAGCTCCGCCTGCAGGAGGCCCGGCGAAAGATGCTGGTCGATCACCAGGATGCGGCTACCGCCGGCTTCGAGGTGGGCTACGAGAGCCCTTCCCAGTTCAGCCGGGAATACAGCCGCCTCTTCGGCGCGCCTCCGCACCGGGACATTAGCCGGCTGCGCCAACGGGCGGCCTCCTAGGGGCCGTGGATCCCAGTTCCAAGACTATCGGGCAAAGCACAGCCTGTACTGACTCCCGATTCCAGTGCATGGCATTCCGCATGAAAAGACGGAAATCCGGTAACCCGTTGGATTTTCAGGCCATGCAGCCTTAGGTTGGCTTTTAACAGCTGTCAGAGAATCGGGCAATTTTCCCGCAGGATCGGTCTACCGGTCCGGATCCCTTTTGTAGTACAGTGGGTCCATCGACAGTGCCCGGTGGGGCCTTGGGTCAAATTACCGGGGCAGGGCAGGAACTTTAAAAACGAGCAAACCGAAGCAACCGAGAAAGGATTCATCCAATGAGCAACAACATCGAAGGAAAAGTCATCGTCATCACCGGAGCCAGCAGTGGACTGGGCGCCGCCACCGCCCGCCTGCTCTCGAAGCAGGGGGCAACCGTGGTCCTGGCCGCGCGCCGGGGCCAGCGCATCGAGTCGCTGGCTGAGGAACTGGGCAAACAGGGCGGCAAGACCCTGGCCGTTGAGACCGACGTCACCAAGCCGGAGCAGGTCCAGCTTCTGGTGGACAAGACGGTCGAGGAATTCGGGCGGATCGACGTCCTCCTCAACAATGCCGGCCTGATGCCGCTGGCCCCGCTGGAACGCCTCAAGCAGGACGAGTGGGACCAGATGATCGACGTCAATTTCAAGGGGGTGCTGAACGGCATAGCCGCGGCCCTTCCCCGCATGAAGGAACAGAAGAGCGGACATTTCATCAATGTGTCCTCGGTCTACGGTCACAAGGTGGGCCCGGGAGCGGCCGTCTACTGCGCGACCAAGTTTGCCGTTCGGGCCCTTTCCGAAGGGCTGCGTCAGGAAGTGAAGCCCTACAACATCCGCACCACCGTCATCTCCCCGGGAGCCGTGGCCACGGAGCTCCTCGAGCACATCAGCGAGGATGACATCCAGAAGGCCACCCAGGAACACGTCGACAAGATCGCCATCCCGGCGGATTCCTTCGCGCGCATGGTCTCCTTCGCGATCAGCCAGCCGGAGGATGTCGACGTCAATGAAATCCTCTTCCGCCCGACCAGGCAGCCTCTCTGAGGCGGACCCTGTCTAGCCTTGTATGGAACAATTAACTACATTATATCCATGAAATGGGACCGGGAAGAACTTGAGAGGATCCGGGAGACGGACGATCTGCACATCTCTCCCTTCCGTGCCGACGGGGAGACCTACGGCACGCCGACCTGGATCTGGTCGGTCGTCGTCGGGGAGGAGCTTTACGTCCGGGCCTACCACGGGGTGAAATCCCGCTGGTATAAATCGGCCGTGGCCCAAAAGGCCGGGCGCATCCATGCCGCCGGCATGCAGAAGGAGGTTTCCTTCGAGCCGGCCGATCCGGCCTTGAATGACCGGATCGACGCGGCTTACCGGGCCAAGTACAGTGACAGTTCCTACCTGGGATCGATGATCAGCGACCGCGCCCGGGCGGCCACGATCCTGGTCCGCCCCTTGATTCAGGGCTGCTGAGCCCTTTCAGTCGGCCATCCAGTTCATGCGTCCCTGCTCCGCCGGGCCGCAGGGAGACCGAATATGGTTGTTTCCCGGGGCGGACGGGAATAGCAATCCGGATACGATAGTTTCATTTGAAGCCGGCAAGTTTCCGGTGGAATCCAGTAAACCCCTTCAGTATATGATCATGCGAATCTGCCTCTCGATTCTCTCGCTACTCGGTAGTATCGGACTCCTGCAAGGCCAGGACGTGTTTATTTCCAATCCCCAGAGCCGCACCGCCACAGACCTGAACGGCAAGTGGAAGTACGTGATCGACCTTTACGAGACGGACGGCATGGGTGGCATGCCGGTCTACCGGAATGCCAGGGCCCGGGACAAGACGGACCGGGTGGAGTACAGCCTGGACGACGCCCAGACCCTGTGGGTGCCCGGCAGCTGGAACTTCCAGAAGCCGGAGCTGACCTATTTCGAGGGGGCGGTCTGGTACCGGAGGACCTTCGATGTGGAGGACCTTTCCGCGAACAAGCGTTACTTCGTGTATGTCGGCGCTGCCAACTACATCGCTACCGTAACCCTCAACGGGGAAATCGTCGGGAGGCACGAGGGCGGCTTTACGCCATTCGCTTTCGAGGTCACCGACCACCTCAAGGAAGAGGGCAATTTCCTGATTATCGGGGTCAACAACAACCGCCGGGCGGATTACATCCCCGCAAAGGTCACGGACTGGTTCAATCACGGCGGGATCACTCGCGACGTGATGCTGGTCGAGGTGCCGGAAACCTTTATCAACAACTACTTCCTCTCCCTGGACAAGGAGACGCTGAAAAGTGGCGCCCGGCGCATCAGCGGGAAGCTGGAGCTGAACGGAAGCCATCGGCCGGAGACGGCCCGGATTCGCATTCCCGAGCTTGGCGTGGATGAGACCATTGCCGTGGATCCGGAAGGAAGCACCGCCTTTTCGATCGAGGCGGAGAACCTGGAATTGTGGTCCCCCGGCAACCCGAAATTATACGAGGTCAGCCTCTCCGCCGGGGAGGACCGGGTCACCGACCGGATCGGCTTCAGGACCATCGAGACCCGGGGAAAGCAAATCCTCCTCAACGGGGAGCCCGTCTTCCTGAAGGGAATCTGCCTTCACGACGAGAATCCGATCCGCAAGGACCGGGCCCATTCCCTGGACGATGCGCGGCTGGTCCTCGGATGGGCGCAGGAACTGGGCTGCAACTTCATCCGCCTGGCCCACTATCCGCACCAGGAAAACATCGTCCGCCTGGCCGACGAAATGGGCATCCTGCTCTGGGAGGAGCTGCCCCTGTACTGGGGGATCGACTGGGGAAACCCCGCCGTCCTGGAAAAGGCCAAGGCGCAGTACAGGGAACTGATCAACCGCGACTTCAACCGGGCCAGCTCCATTATCTGGTCCATCGCCAATGAGACCGCCACCATTCCCGAGCGGAACGCATTTTTGTCTTCACTGGCCGACTTCATCAGGTCCATCGACGACACCCGCCTGATATCCGCCGCCTGCAAGAAGGACCAGGAGGCGGACGGCCATCCCGACAGCGTCTACACCTACAATGACCCGATCATGGAGAAGCTCGATGTGATCAGCTTCAACGAGTACCTTGGCTGGTACGGGGGCCTGCCGGACGCCTGCCGGGAGAAGACCTTCAGCTTCGGGTACGACAAGCCGGTCATCGTCAGTGAATTCGGCGGCGGGGCCCTGCAGGGGCTCCATGGGGACAAGCTGACCCGCTGGAGCGAGGAATTCCAGGCCTGGCTCTACGTGGAGAGCCTGGCCATGTTCGACAAGATCGACGGCCTGGCCGGCCTGACCCCGTGGATCCTGGTCGATTTCATGTCTCCCCTGAGACAGCTGCCGGATGTCCAGGATGGCTGGAACCGGAAGGGGCTGATCTCCGAAAGGGGAGAAAAGAAAAAGGCGTTTTACGTCCTCAAGGACTACTACGAAAGCAAGTAGCCGGGCCGGAAGCCGGCAGCCGCTTCAATTATTCTCCAGGCCGACCCTTATCTGGGTGAAGGAGTGGGGCGCGAAGGTGAATTCGAATGAAGCTCCCCCCGCCTCGATCGTTGAATTGGCTGGGGCGTACCGGTCCCGCTCCTCGAAAGTGTACTCGGCCTCGATGTCGTCACGGTTGACCACGCTGACTTCCGCTTCATCCTGAAACGTGCCGGTATCGCTGACGATCCGGGTGGTGATGGCCTCATCCATGTTCCGGTTGACCACGTTGATCACGACCAACTGGTCGTCCTCGGAATAGGATGCGGAAACGTCCAGATAGGGAATGTCCCGGTAGCGCCGTCCGTCGAATTTCCCGGAGTCGACATACACGTCCAGTGATTTGCCGCTGACATTTGTGGAGAAGAGCTTGAACATGTGGAAGAACGGGTTCCGGTAGGTCTGGCCTTCCTCATTCCGGGCCAGGAGACTGGTGAACATGGTGTAATTGGCCCGTTTGACGGCGTCGGCGTGCCGGATAAAGAGATTGAAATGGAGGGCGCCGGCGAGGGTTCGCAGATGGTTGCCTCTCCCCGGAGACCATTCCGTGAAGGCGATGTGGAAGGGCTTGTCGGGGACGTGGTTCTTGATTTTGGCAACCTGGATCTGGTTCCACGTGGTCCGGATGTAGTCGTCAAAGTGCCGTTCCCAGTCGCCCAGGAAGACGCTGGGGCTATAGTCCCGGATGATTTCCTCGTCAAGGAACGCTCCCCAGTACCGGTGGATGGCGATGTAGTTGACGTTCCTCTGCGTGATGAGCCCGTCGATGACATCCCGGTTCCATTGCTCCCATTCCCCGGGTTCGCCCTCATGGTTCACCCATGACGATCCCATGGCCAGGAAGACAGGCTGGGTGCAGGCGTCGCAGGCCCGGTTGACAAAATACATCAGGTTGGCGGCATCCCTGGCGTAGGCCACGTATTCCGCCGAGTTCATCGAAACCGCCTGCCAGGGTTCTCCCTCGACCTCATTGCCGAGGTGCCAGTACTCGACGCCGTAGGGCTCGGGATGCCCGTTTTTGACCCGCATGTCGGCCCAGTACGAGCCGGCCGGGGAGTTCATGTACTCAATCCAGTCCCGGTTGTCCTCCAGGGTGGCTGTGGTGACATTGATGCAGATGGAGCTCTCGACCCCCATGGCCCCGGCCAGCTGCATCCATTCGTCCGTTCCCACCCGGTTCCGGTCCAGGACGCTCCAGGCCAGCTCCCGGCGCACCGGGCGGTCCTCCCTGGGCCCGATCCCGTCCTTCCAGTTGTAGGTCAGGGTGTAGTTTCCTCCCGGCCAGCGCATGTTCGTCAGCTCCAGTTCATGGGCGGCATCAATGTAGTCTTGCCGGAATCCATCCTCATTGGCCACGGGGTTCCCGGGATCATAGAGCAGTCCGTCCATGGTGTCGCGGATCGGCTCCATGAAGACCCCGTAGATATTGCGGTCGATATCGCCGACTGTCCGGAGGATGTCGATTTTGATCAATGCCTTCTCGCTGGCCGCACTCAGCGACCCGGCAAGCGGCAGGATGCACAGGGCGGGGATCAGCAGTTTTTTCATGATGGATTCTGTTCGGATTACCGGCATCAGGTGGTGGCCGACCGGTTCTTCATTTCCTTGCGGTACCTTGACGGGCTCATGTCAAAGTACTTCTTGAAGATGCGGCCGAAGTAGAAGGAATCATTGAACCCCAGCTGGAAGGCAATCGCCTCCAGGCTCTGGCCGGGATCCTCCATCAACCTGCAGGCCTTCTGGAGCCGGAGGCGGGTGAAAAAGCGGAGGGGGGAGCTTCCCGTGTGGGACTTGAACAGGGATGAGTAGTGGGGGATGGAGAGGGTGGCCACCCGGGCCAGCTCCTCCAGGCTCAGGTTCTTGTCGAGGGATTCCTGCATGTAATGAATCGACCTCAGGATGCGGCCCTCGATGACCCGCGAAGCCTGCCTTTTCCCTTTCCATTGCATCAGGCTTTCCCCGAGGATCTGGTGGGCCAGCATGGTCAACTTGGTCATCGTCTTGTAGTCCAGCGGGGCCAGGGAGAACCGGATGGCCGCCTCGAAAAGCTCGATCAGCGGTTCGGCCTTTACCACGTCGAAGACATACTCCTGGACGATGGAATCCAGCCTTTGGCTGAAGGCCTTGGCGTCCTTCCCGGAAACATGCATCCAGTAGATGTTCCAGGGGATGGAATCGTCCGCGCCGTAGGCGTGGGGAAGGCCGGCCGGAAGAAAGGCCACCTGGTTTGGCGACACCGTGTAGAGCTTGTTCTCCAGCCGGACCCATCCCTTGCCGGAGAGGTTGAAGATCATGATGTGCTCACCCGCACCATGCGGACGTTCCACAAAGTGGTAATGCGTCTCCGGGAAGTGCCCGATGTCGGTAATGATCAGGGACGATGCGTAGGGCGTCCGCTCAATCTTATCCCGCTTCTTCGAGTCCAGAATGATCTGGCGCTGGTCAGGAAAGCCATCCCGTATGTGGAGCATGGGGAAAGCCTACCCGTCATCATAAGATTGTCCAGATTTTCCATATTATGGTCTATGGTAAAGCGGATTCCGCCATGATATTGTTATGGAACTTACTCCTTACCTCACTCCCAATGGAAATTACCCTCATTGATCTCCTGGCCGTGCTGGCCTTTTTCGGCTTGGTGATTGCCGTCAGCCTGATGCGGAAACGCTCGGATGACAGCAGCGAAAACTACTTCCTGGCCGGCCGCGGCCTCCCCTGGTTCGTGATCGGACTCTCGATTGTCGCCGCCAACATCTCGACGGAGCAGCTTGTCGGGATGGCGGGCCAGAGTGCCGGGGGCGTCGGCTTGTCCGTTTCGCTGTGGCAGCTGGCCGGTTCGGTGGGGATCGTGATCGTGGCCTTCACCCTTTTGCCGAGGTTCCTCAAGGCGGGTATCTACACCATGCCGGAGTTCCTCGAGTACCGCTATAATTCCACCGCCAGGCTGATCCTGGCCGTGATCACCGTGATCGTCTACGTGCTGGTGCTCCTGACCGCGGTGGTCTACTCGGGAGGGCTGACCCTGTACACCATTTTTGGAATCAAGCTGAGCACCGCCGCCTGGATCGTCGGCGGCATCGCCGCCCTCTACACCGTCTGGGGCGGATTAAAATCGGTCGCCTGGGCGGACCTTATCCTCGGCCTGGGCCTGCTTCTGGGCGGAATCCTGACCTTTGTGCTGGGACTTAAGGCCGTCGGCGGCTGGGGACCCTTCGTGGAGGCCAACGCCGCCAAGCTGCACCTGATCCGGCCCTACACCGATCCGGATCTTCCCTGGACGGGAGTCGTCGGGGGCTTGTGGATTGTCATTATTTACTACGTCGGCCTGAACCAGTTTATCGTGCAGCGCAACCTGGCCGCCAAGACCCTCAAGGACGGCCAGTTGGGCATGGTCTTTGCCGGGGCACTGTGGCTGCTGGTCCCTTTTGCCATCGTCATGCCCGGGATGATGTCCTTCCAGCTCTATCCGGGTGAGCTGGCCGATGCCGCGGACAAGGCCTATCCGGTGCTGATCAAGAACCTGATTCCCGCGGGCCTGCGCGGCCTTCTCCTGGCTTCCATCGCCGGGGCGGTGGTCAGCTCCCTGGCCTCCATGCTGAATTCGTCGGCCACCATCTTCACCATTGATATCTACCGGAACATAATCCGGAAGGATTGCAGCCAGAAGGAGCAGGTCATTGTCGGTCGGGTCTCCACGCTGGTCTTTGTCATCTTTGCCTGTCTGGTGGCACCGGCTTTGGCCCATCCCCGGTTTGGCGGCGTCTTCCAGTTTATCCAGCAGTTCCAGGGCTACATCTGGCCGGGAACCGTGGCCGCCTTCATGATGGCCTTCATCCTCAAGCGGGCGCCCGGTTCCGCCGGTGTGGCGGCCCTTGTCAGCGGGCCGATATTCTACGGGATCCTGCAGTTCCTTTCCGGCCGGGGCCTGTTCCCGGTCCACTTCCTCCTCCAGGTGCTCATCGCCTTTATCCTTTGTGTGCTGGTGATGTGGATACTGACCCTTCGCAATCCATTGCCTGAAGACTGGCACCTCCCCAACCGCTACCACCTCGACGAAAAATCCCCCCTTTTTGTCAAGGTGGCCGGGGCGGCTGTCGTGGCCGGGGTGGCCGTGTTCATTGTCCTCTTCTTCTAACGCTTCTCCTCTTAAGCACTTTCGTTCCATGAAATTTTCAATTTCGCTAGCCCTGTCCGTCTTCCTCCTCGCCCCGCTCGCGGGGCTTGAGGGGGCGCTGGCTGTCGACTTGTCCGGCCAGTGGCAGTTTCAACTGGATCCCGATGATGTCGGTATCGAAGAACAGTGGTTCGACCAGGGACTCGGGGATACCATCGAACTGCCCGCCACCACCGCCGCGGCGGGCAAGGGACGGGCTTCCACCGTCGAGTTGAACCTCGAGGCGGAGACCCTGAAGCGGCTGGTGCAGCGCCATCCATACCTTGGGGCGGCCTGGTACCGCCGGAGCGTGGTCCTCCCGGAGGGTTGGACCCGGGAAGGGACAATTCTTTACCTGGAGCGGGTCCTGTGGGAGTCGCGGGTCTGGATCAACGGACATCCGGTTGGCAACGAAACCAGCCTTTCCACGCCCCACCGGTATGACATCGGCACCTTCCTCCGGGAGGGGGAGAACACCATCACCGTCCGCATCGATAATCGCGAGATCCTGCCCATCGGGATCGGACATGCCTATACCGAGGAGACCCAGACCATCTGGAACGGCATCCTCGGTGAGCTGCAACTGCGGGAAGGCGAACGCGTCGCGGTCACATCACTTCAATTGACCCCGGAGGTCGCCTCCGGATCGGTCGTGGTGGAAGTGTCCCTGCAAAACATGACCGGCGGCGACCTTGAAGTCGGCCTCAAGCTGGCCGCCTTCCCGGACAACTTTGAGGGAATTGCCCCGGCTGAGGCTGTATTGGAAATCTACCTGCCGAAAGGTATCAGCCACCGCACCCTGGTCTACGACATGGGCGACGGCTTTTCCACCTGGTCGGAGTTTTCCACGCGCCTGTACCGCATGCAGGCAATCATTGAAAAGGACGGAGCAGTGCTATCGGAAACAAGCACCGAATTCGGCATGCGGAGCATCAGGGCAGACGGGAAACATATCCTGGTCAATGGCCAGCGCGCCTTCTTCCGGGGCAACCTGGACTGTGCCATATTCCCTCAGACGGGGCATCCCGACGTGGAGGGTTCCCAGTGGGAGAAGATCATGAGGACCCTGCGGGAATGGGGACTGAACCACTTGCGCCTGCACAGCTGGACGCCTCCCGAGGCGGCCTTCGAGGCCGCCGACCGCCACGGGATCTACCTGCAGATCGAGTTGCCCAACTGGAGCTTCCAGAACGGCTACCTGCCGGAGGTGGACAATTACTTCCGTCGGGAAGGGGAGCGCATCCTCAAGGAGTACGGCAACCATCCCTCCCTGGTCATGATGAGCATGGGCAACGAGCTGACCGGGGACTACACCTATCTGGATTCCCTTGAGGCGCATTTCCGGGACATTCATCCCTCGATTCTCTACACCAGCACGACCTTCTCCTTTTCGGAACGCGGCAAGGATCCGGGGCCGCAGGACGACTATTTCATCTCCCAGGAAACCACCGGGGGCTGGGTCCGGGGCCAGGGATTCCTGAACTCGACGGTGCCCAACACCGACAGCGACTACGCCGCCGGGCTGGCCACGGTTCCCATCCCGCTGATCACCCACGAGGTGGGGCAGTATGTCGTCTACCCCGATTTGTCGGACCTCGACCAGTACCGGGATTCGCCCATGCGGAACGTCGCCTACGAGTCGATCGCCAGGGACCTCGCGGAAAAGGGCCGGCTTGAGGAAGCCCCCCTCTATACGGCCGCCTCTGGAAAACTGGCCGCCATCCTCTACCGGGAGGATATGGAGCGCGCCCTGCGGACCAAGGACCTTTCCGGCATCCAGCTTCTCCAGCTGCAGGACTTCCCCGGCCAGAGCACGGCCACGGTCGGTCTGCTGGACCCCTTCTGGGAAAGCAAGGGCATTCTCGAGGCGGGGGACTTTCGCAAGTTCTGCAGCCCGACGGTGCCCCTTCTGCTGATGCCGCAGCGGATCTACCACTCCGGTGACACTTTCCGGGGCGTCGTGGAGCTGGCCCACTTTGGGGAAGCCGCGCTGCCTCCCGGAACGGTCCGCTGGGTGGCCCGTGACCATGGAACGACGGTGGCCTCAGGCGAATGGCAGCATGGCGTGATTGAATTGGGCAACGGGCATGTCCTCGGAACCATCGAATTCGACCTCGCGGACATTCCGGCCCCGGCGGTCCTGGATATTGAAGTCTCCCTGCCGGAGGTGCCGGCGGTCAATGACTGGAAGCTGTGGCTTTATCCGGAAACCGGAATCGCGCCGCCGCCCGCCAATGTCACTGTCGCGGAGCAGGTGACCCCGGAGCTGATCGCCTCGCTCGAGGCCGGCGCCCGGGTTCTCCTCCTGCCCCCGCGGAACACCATCCTGCAGCCCATTTTCGGCCGCTTCATACCGGTCTTCTGGAGTCCCGTCCACTTCTCCAACCAGCCGGGGACCCTTGGAGCCCTGATCAATCCGGAGCATCCCGTCTATGCGGGCTTCCCCACCGACTTCCACACGGACTGGCAATGGTGGGACCTGCTCAGCGATTCGGTGGCGGTGGACCTGCAGCATCTGGATTCGGAGCTGTCCATGCCCTTCCGGTTTGTTGACAAGTTCAACCGCAACGCCCTCCCGGCCGGCATCTTCGAGGCCCGGGTGGGGCAGGGGCGGCTTTTCGTCTGCACGCTTGATATCGAGCACGACCTTGCCGCGCGCCCGGCCGCGGCGCGCCTGCGGGCCAGTATCATGGATTACCTGGCCTCCGGGCAGTTTGATCCGGCTGGCCGCTTGAACGCCGAGGACCTGGAGACTCTTTTCGGCAAGCCCAAACTGATGACAGCCACCAACAGCCAACACCCGGATTTTCCGGCCGACAATGCGGTGGACGGTGATCCCGAAACCATCTGGCATTCCGATTGGAACCACCACCATGGACCCCCGTTCCAGCTGACCGTGGAGCTGCCTCAGTCACAACCCATCCTCGGGTTCCGCTATGTTCCGAGACAGGAGGGCACCAACGGCCTGATCAAGGTCTTCCAGATCCTAGTCGGCTCTGCCGATGGCGATTGGACTGAGGTCACTCCGCGCCAGTCCTTCCCTCCCGGTCACTCCCCGGTGGAGATCCTCTTTGACAGCCCTGTCACCGGGAAGTTCCTGCGTATCGAGATTTTCACTTCACAGGGCGGCGAGGCCATGGCCTCCGCCGCCGAGTTCCTGCCGCTCCTGGATTCCAGCGCTGCTGAAAACATGGACGTCCGGGACCTCGGCATCATTCCCGGATTCAACGACACCAAGTAACCCGAACCCTCCAACTGACAGCCCAGTAATGAATTTCCCATTACAGACCAGGCGCGAGCCCCGGATTATCCCGACCTACGGCCTGGGAGCACCTGAGAAGAATCCGCTCTTCTTCGAGAAGCGGGTGTACCAGGGATCCTGTGGCAAGGTCTATCCGCTCCCCTTCATCGACAAGGTGAAGGATGTGGCCGAACCCAGGTCATATGACTCAGTGACCCAGGAAAACGAATATGTCCGCCTGGTCATGCTGCCGGAGATCGGCGGGCGCATTTTCCTGGGCCAGGACAAGGTCAACAACGACTACGACTTCTTCTATCGCCAGGACGTCATCAAGCCGGCCCTGGTCGGCCTGGCCGGACCCTGGATTTCCGGCGGTGTGGAGTTCAACTGGCCGCAGCACCACCGGCCGGGGACCTACATGCCGACCGATGTGCACGTCGAGGAGGATGGCGAAGGCAGTACGGTATGGATGTCCGAGCACGATCCAATGTCTCGGATGAAGGGCATGCATGGGATCAGGCTGACCAAGGGCAGTGCGTTGGTCGAGCTCAAGGCGCGGCTCTACAACCGCACCCCGTTCACCCGGACTTTCCTCTGGTGGGCCAATGTCGCGGCCCTGGTGCACGACGGCTTCGAGAGCTTTTTCCCGCCTGATGTCCATTACGTCGCGGACCACGCCGTACGCGCCATGAGCTCATTTCCCCTGGCCTGGAATGACTACTACGGAGTACGGTATGGCGACCGCCCCGGCGCCAACGACCTCCGCTGGTACAAGAATATTCCCGTTCCCACCAGTTACATGGTCTGCCAGACCGACTTCGATTTCTTCGGGGGTTACGACCACAAGGCGGAAGGCGGATTCATCCATGTCGCCAACCGAAATGTCGCTCCCGGCAAGAAGCAATGGACCTGGGGCAATGACGAGTTCGGCTGGGCCTGGGACCGGGAGCTGACCGATGAGAACGGTCCCTACGTCGAGTTGATGGCGGGGGTCTACACGGATAACCAGCCGGACTTCACCTACCTGCTGCCTTACGAGACGAAGACTTTTTCCCAGTACTGGTGGCCCTACAAGAAGATCGGGCCGGTCCAGAACGCAAACCGCGAGGCGGCCCTTCGCCTGGTGGTCAACGAGGATCGTTCCCTTGATCTCGGGGTGGTGGTCTCAAAATGTCTGGATGGCGCCCGCATCATCCTGGGCGACGGAGACAAGGGCCTTCTCGCCGAACGGGTCAACCTT
>CAJXMX010000023.1 GCA_913056355.1 uncultured Opitutales bacterium | reverse complement strand
GACCGTCGACGGCGGGCCGCACGGGATGCATCCGGTCGGGCCGGCCTGGGTGTCGCAACACGACAACTACGGCAAAAGCACGGCCTGCCAGTCCTGCCACGGCGCGGATTACCGGGGCACCGTTCTCTCCCGCATGTTTGCCGACCGGACCCTCTCCGTCAGCGATGACGGCCAGTCCCGCACCCATCACCTCTGGCGGGGCCAGACAGTCAGCTGCTTCATCTGCCACAAGCGGGAGGACGACGGCCGGCTGGGAGGCGTATTTACCGCCAATCACGCTCCTGTAGTGGAAAATACGCTACTGGCCACCGCGGCGGACACGCCCGGTCCGCTGGGCCTCGCCTTTACCGATGCCGACGGGGATCCGGGAAGCCTCCGTATCGTGCGGCAACCCCGGCACGGGACCGTTTCCCTTGCCGGATCGGTCGCCACCTACTTTCCGGATGCGGGCTATGCCGGACCCGACGCCTTCACCTTCGCCGCCTTCGACGGCTTCACGGACTCCAACCTGGGGGTGGTTTCGGTCACGGTCGGGGAAGAGGATTCCGGCCGGGATACCGACGGCGACGGCTTGTCGGATCAGCTCGAGTACGGCCTCGGCCTTTCCGCGGATTTCCCCACCGTGTACCGGGCGCCGGCCATCGAGTCCCTGGACGGACAGGATTACCTGGTCATGAAACTTCCCTACGGCATCCCGCCGCCCGATGCGGATATTGTCTTTGAGGTCTCGGGCGACCTGCAAAACTGGACGGCGGCTGCCCCGGCCGAGCAGGAGGGATACCTCCTGCGCTGCAAGGAACCGCTTCCCGCGGGTGCCGGAATGCCGCGTTTCCTGCGGGCGCGGATGCTCCGTCCCTAGCCCTGGCCGGTTGGCCCGGCGGAAAATGTGTTTGGCTTCTTCCCCGATTTGGCGAAGTTGGGGAACCTGAATGCCGGAAGATAAACTGGAGAGAAGACAATCCCCCGGGAGTTTCCTGCTCAGGCTGCTGCGGCAGTTGATGGAGGCAGCCATCTCTGTCCTTCCGGTGGCCGGCCTGGTGATCGTGGTGATCCTTATCGGCTGGCCCCAGGGTCCCGAGCTGGAACAGCAGCTGATACTCGCCACCCGCCTGGTTTCCGGGCTTTTCGGGATCATTTTCCTCATCAACTGGTTTCTTTCCGATGAGGCCGAACACCTTCCCTCCGGTCCCAGGTGGATCCTTCCGCTCCTGGCGGCGATGATCCTGGTCAGCGCGGTCTTCGAGGGCCCGGTATCGGCCTGGCTGCAACGGGAAGTGCACTTCTCGGTCCACCTGGTGCTGCTGGTCCTGATCCTCGGCCAGCAGGTGGCCGCCGCGGTCCTGCGCCTGGTCTCCTGGCTGCCGGTCATTGAGAATTCCCTGCTCCAGCGCCTGAACCCGGGAACCATCCTTTTCGGGACCTTCGCCATGCTGATCATCGGGGGCACCTTCCTGCTCAAGCTTCCCAACGCCACCCACGGGCAGCTCGGCTGGCTGGATGCCCTCTTCACCTCGGCCAGCGCGGTCTGTGTGACCGGGCTCATCGTGGTCGACACGGCGACCGCCTTCACTCCGCTGGGGCAGGGGATTATTCTCCTCCTGATCCAGATGGGGGCCTTCGGGATCGTCACCCTGACCTTTTTCCTGGCGGTCATAACCGGGCAGGGCTTCAGCGTGGCCAGCCGGGTCTTCATCCGCGACCTGATGAACCTCGAGAACCTGCGCCACCTGCGCCTGGCCCTGGCTTTCCTCTTTGTCCTGACGCTTATCCTCGAGGTCTCCGGGGCCGGACTCCTCTATTTCTTCTGGAGCCGGTCCGGAGCGGTTCCCGACCACCTCCTCTGGGCCTCCGTTTTCCATTCGGTCTCGGCCTTCTGTAATGCCGGGTTTTCCATCTTCAGTGCCGGCCTGATGGACCCGTCCGCGGTTTTCAATCATCCGGTCCAGGGGATCCTGATGATTCTCATCGTCCTCGGCGGCATCGGCTTCCCGGTCATGATGGAGGTTGTCCGCATGCTGAAACGGCGCCTTGCGGCCCCCCGCAGCCGGCAGCGGTGGAGCGTCCATACCCGCCTGGTCCTGGTGACGACCCTGATCCTGCTGGCCGGCGGAACCCTGCTGCTCTTCCTCAGCGACTACCCGGATGCCGGGCAGGGTATCGGGAGCCGTCTCTGGGAATCGCTCTTCAACGCCATTACGACCCGGACCGCCGGATTCAACATTTCCGACATGGCCGGCCTCTCCAGCGCCGCCACGGCGGTCTTCATCTTCCTGATGTTCATCGGGGGCAGCCCGGGCGGCTTTGCCGGGGGGATCAAGACGACGACCTACGCGCTCTCCATGCTCAACCTCCGGCGCATCCTACTGGCCCGGCGCGAGGTGGAAATCTTCGACCGCCGAATTGACGAGGTCCTCTGCAACCGGGCCTTTGCGGTCCTCCTCTTCTCCTGCCTGTGGATCTTCGCCGCGACCACCCTGGTGCTTTTCCTTGAACCGGGCCTGACCCTGCTGGACACCTTGTTCGAGACAGTCAGCGCCTTCTCCACGGTCGGCCTCAGCCGCGGCATTACCGCCGAGCTGACCAACCCCTCCAAGCTGGTCATTATCCTGACCATGTTCGTCGGGCGGATCGGCGTCATGAACTTCCTCTTTTCACTCATCGTCGTGGCCCCGCGCGAGCGCCCCTTGCGCCTGCCACGGGAACGCATCATCATTGAATAGTCATGAAAGTAGCTGTAATCGGATTAGGCCAGTTTGGCTGCCAGCTGGCCCTCGCCCTGGCGGAGGATCACCACGAGGTGCTGGTCCTGGATGAAGACGAGAAGGTCATTGATTCCATGAAGGACGAGGTCACCCATGCCGTTATCGGCGACGCCGAGGACATCAAGGTCCTGGACCAGCTGGACCTGGCCTCCATGGACCGGGTCTGCGTGACCATCGGCGAGGATTTCGCGGCCTCCCTGCTGGTCACCGGCCACCTGCAGGAGCTGGGGGTGAAGCACATTTATTGCCGCGCCGTCAATTCCCTGCACGAGCGGCTGCTGCACCTGATGAAAGTGGACAACATCATCCACGCGGAGGCCCTGGCCGCCCGGCAGCTGGCCAAGCGCATGGGCATCCGCGGGGCCACCCGGCATTTCGCCCTTTCCGATGACTACGGAATCGTGGAAATGGAAGTGCCGCAGTTCCTGGTCGGCATGATGCTGGCCAAGGCCGACCTGCGCCAGCGCTTCGCCATCAACCTGATCACGGTCAAGCGCGGCACGGGTGACAACCGGAAGGTCCTGGGCGTGCCGGCCCCGGATTTCGCCTTTGCCGAGGGCGACCAACTGGTCGTCTTCGGACTGGAGCAGTCCATCAAGGTCTTCTCCAACCGGAAGGCCTTCTAGACCGGGACCAGCTTGCCGGACCGGCCGGTCATTCCGTCCTGAGCCCTCCGTTGGCGAGAACTTTCCAGGTCGAGGTCTCCACTTCCAGGACCCAGTTGCCGGCGGCCCGGGTGTTCCAGTACCAGCCGGCGACATCCCCGCCGCTGATGTGGAAATACGCCTCGTCCGCCGACACCGGGACCAGATAGATCCAGGCGGCCAGGCGCTGGCTGTAGGCCCATGGCCCGTGTTCCCCCGATTCCGGATGGGGGCGCCAGAGCCAGCCCAGGGCCGGATCCATGGACCAGCCGCTGGCCATGGCGTAGCTGGCGGCCGCCATCCAGGTGCGCGGAGCCGTGGCGAAGCCGGTCACCCAGTCCGGGTCGCGGTAGGGAGCGGCTTCCTCATCGGTCAGGATGGTGGCAAAGTCAGCCCGGGCGGAGAGGTCCAGCGGGTTTCCGTCAAGGCCGGTCGTTCCATACTCGTAGAACCGGACCGTCGGGGCAGTGGTGGCGCCGTTCAGCAGCCAGCCCGCGGGGGCGATGTGGTCGCCCATGGCACAGTCGATATAGGCCGCGGAACTGTAGGGGAAGCGGTCCGGCTCGATCCGTCCGAGGTAGGTGCCGGCGGCATCCTCCTCGCCGGTCAGGTCGCAATCGACAAAGACAAAGCCCTTGCCGCTTTCGCCGTTGCGGGTCTGGACCAGGTAGCCCTTGTTGACGGAATGGATGGTGCAGCGACCGAAAAAGGCGTCGGCGTCGTCCCAGAGGAAGTCGACGTCCCCCTCGATGTAGCAATCGACGAAACAAATGCTGCCGTCACTCAGCTTGAGGGTGTCCTGCAGGCTGTAGAAGCCGCAGTTGCGGACGACAATGCGGCTCCCGTCGGCGTTCAGGGTTTCCGCCTGGGAGCCTCCCTTGGGGGTCTCGTTGACGAAGGACATGGACTCCAGGGACAAGTCGCTGGCCAGGCTGTAGAAGCTGGCCCGCTGGTTGCTCTGGTTGCGGTTGGCGTTGTTGAGATAGCTGACCACGGTGCCGTCCATGGAATCCCCCTTGAGGGTGATGTAGCGCCTGTTGGAAGGGATGTGGAGCAGCTCGCGGTAGAGTCCGTCGGCGATGCTGACGGTGACCCGCCTGCCGTTGCTGGCCGGCACATGGTCGATGGCGGCCTGGACGGTAGCGAAATCCCCGCTACCATCGGCGGCCACCCGGATGAAGGCGGCGTCGGCGGCCGGGGCCTCCGCCCTGGTCGAGAAGCTGACGGTGGCGTTGTCCGTGATTCCGGTGAAGGTGGCCCCCGTGGCGTCGAGAATGGCGCCGGCCTCGATGGTCAGGTAGTAGGATTTTCCATACCCCAGGGTTCCGGTCTCGAACACGATGCTGGCGGAGCTGCCGTCCGCCAGGATGGGATCATAGGCGTAGGCCAGCCCGCCCACGGTCTTGTTGTGGCTGGCGGCGCCCATGTCGATCGTCGCCACCGGGGTCCCGCCGGCCTCGAAGAGCGCGATGGTTCCGGAAAAGCCGGGCTGCACCGGTTCACTGAAAACCAGCTCGATGGGCATGTCCGGGGGAAGGCCGGTGTTCCCGGAGACAGGCAGGACCCCGTCCAGGGCCATGGCCGACCTGACGTTGACGAAGAAGGGATTGCTGGCGTCGAATCCCGCGTCGTTCTCGGCCCAGACGTAGTATTCTCCGGCATCGGCCCCGGAGGCGCTGGAAAGGGTCAGGCTGGAACCGGTTTCGCCGGGTATCTGGACCCCGTTGCGGAACCAGCGGAAAGTGGGGGCGGGGGATCCGCTGGCCGTCACGTTGAGGACAATTTCCTGCCCCGGATCGGCCAGCACCGAGCTTGGCGAATCCATGATAACCGGAGCCTCCCAGACCTCGAGGATGGCCGGATCACTCTCGATCTCCCCTGCGGTGTTGGTGATGTGGACCGTATAGGAACCGGCGTCGGCGGGAGAAATGCTTTCCAGCACCAGGTTGTCCTGGTCGGGTGCCCCAAGTGAGGCGCCATCCTTTTTCCAGTCGTAGCTGAGCGGGGACGTCCCGTTGGCCAGGACCGACAAGGTGACGGATTCCCCCTCCGGCAGGCTGGCGCCGACCGGTTGCTCCAGAATGGTCGGGGCGACCGGGCTGTCCGTCACGGTGACGGACGCGGTGGGGCTGACCGCCATCCCGTAGGCATTGCTCACTTCGAGCCAGTAGTTGCCCTCGATGGAACTGTCGGCGTTGCTGAATTCCAGGATGCTTCCGCCGGTGGCGACCGGGTCCACCAGGCCCTCCTTGTACCATGTATAGTCCAGGGGTTCCGAACCCTCCACCGACACGGACAGCGATCCGTTGTCACCGGCGGTCACGGTCAGGTTATTGGGGCCGGAGACGATGCTGGGCGGCAGGTTGGGCTTGTTGGTGACGATCTCCAGGCTGGTGTAGGTGATACTGGAGTCACCGGCCACACCCTTCCGGATGTAGCCCATGCCGAGCCCGTCAAAGGTGGCGCTGAGCGGGTCGGCCAGACTGGCCTGGCCGGTGACCGAGGTCAGCAGGGTTCCGCCCTCTCCGGCACCCTGGTAGAGGCTCATTTCCAAGTCCAGGCCGTCGGTTCCGGAGAGGGTGGCCCGGTAGACAAGGGCATACGCCGTCGCGTCGACCAGGATCACGCCGTCGCCGTTCTGGGAAAGGTCGATGCGCTCGACAAAGCCGCCGGTGTTGCTGGTGAAAAGAAGCTCCTGGGTGGAACTCCGGCTGGTCTCGGCCTGGGGCAGCCGGGCAAAGAAGCGGTTGCTGTCACCGGCCTGGATCAAGGCCGGGAAACCGCTCCAGTCCTGCATCCCGCCGGTCAGGTAGTCGGCGGCATCAAAACGTATCTGGCCGGACACGCCCTCCGGCGGATTGACGCCGCCGGTGTCGAAGAGGCCGAGGCCGATTTGCGAGTTGGTGGCTCCCTGGAGAATGCCGGCGTCGGCGGTAAAGGTGAGAATGACCTCGATGAAATCGCCCGGCTCGGTCAGGACCACCGGCCAGTTGGTGAAGCGCCCGGCCGCCTCGACAAAGGCCGCCGAGGTGCTGCCCATGTCCAGGCTGAGGCCTTCGGCCTCGATCACCCCGACCCCGTGGTCCTTGGTGGCGCCGACCACCCAGTCGGCCGAGGAGAAGGTGGGATCCGCGTAGACGACGGGATTCACCGTGGAGGTGCTGAAATCCGTCAGGAAAACGGTGGTTCCCTCCTGGGCGGAAAGGCTTGCGGGAAAATTCAACAGGGCAGGCAACAACAGGAGGCCAGCAGGAATCCGGGTCTTCAATTTCATATGGCTACGATGAGGGTTTTGATCTGGGAGAAGGAGTGCCCGGCCGGACCTTCCCGAGTCCGTCATGAACGGCTGGAAAACACCCGGCGGGCTCGCTTCCAGATTGCTGCCCGCACCCGCAGGCGGTCAAGTGGAATATCTTCCCTGACGATGGAAGCCCATGAGTCAGCGACTGATCGGATTTCAGTACCCGGAGGAGCCGCCGGCCTGCATCATGGGGCCGAAGAGGACGGCATTCAGGAGCAGCTTCTCGGTGCCGCGCCAATAGGCCCGGAAAGTGGGGGAGAAACCGAAGAGGATCACCGCGCCCTTACCCTGGCTCTCGACCACGGCGGCGGCGGTGCCTGACATTTTCTCCAGGTTTTCCGGCGAGGCGTAGCCGGCCAGGAGCGGCTCCTTGCTGAAGGCCAGCGGGGTCTGGTAGGGATTGGCGGAGCGCTCCAGGAAGAACTCCTCCTCGACGAAGACCGGCAGGGTGTCACGGGTATAGCCGTAGGCGAGGGGATGGGTCCGGTCGATGACGGTCTGGAAGATGGCTCCGCGAATGCGCTGCAGGGAGGCGTCGTCGTCGGACTTGTTGAAGGGCCGGCGCTGGACCGGTTCCTCCCCGTCGGATTCATCCCCGACCAGGCCCAGGGAGACCAGCTCCATGTCGACGGCCCATTTGGCGGACGAGCCCAGGCAGACCACGGAGCCGCCGGACCTGGCGAATTCCGCCAGCTTGTCCGCCAGGCCCTCGGGCAAGGCCCCTGACCAGGAATCCGGAAGAATGACAGCGGTGTAGCCGGACAGGTCGGCGCGGCTGATTTCGGCCGGGGACATCAGGGTCACGGCCTCTCCCTGCAGGACATCGAAGAGATGCCAGACGGAGCCGGTGTCGTAGCTGTCCATGCGGTCGCCTGCGGCAATGAGGATGCGCGCCGGTTCCAGGTTCCAGAAGCTGTTGCTGCCGAGGTCGATGCCTTCGGGGGTGAGAAAGGTGCTGACCGGATGGATACGGACACCCGACTCCCGGGCATGCCGGGCCAGGATTTCATGGATGACAGCGGCCTTCCCGGGCTGGATGGAGACCGGGATGAAGAGGGTCCCGTAGCCGAAGGCCTGGTCATCGAGGACAAAACTCTCCCGGGCCACCTTGACGATGACCTCCCGGTCCATGAGGTCGAAGAGGACGGCCGGGGCATTCAGTCCGGACCAGTCGGCCAGGTAGCCGAGCCGGCTCTCGGCCAGTGGCTGTAGCGATTTCTCACGACTGCCGGTGTCCGGCGCCTGGTCCAGTTCCGACCACTCGAGGTTGTAGGCCAGGGGAAGGGTCCAGGCGGTGATGTCGTAGAAGATGTTTTCCTCGAATTCCTTCCGCTGCTCGACCAGGGCCTGCAGGTAGAGGAAATGTGGCTGGCGGGCGGGTATGTACCAGGCCTCCTCGTCGCGGACCGGCTGGACCTCGATATCGTGGCCCCGCAGGACCCGGACAAACTCCTTCGCGCGTTCCGGGTCTTCCGGGGAGGCGAAGCGGTAGCCGGCCAGGCCGGCCTTTTTGGAGGCGGCCAGGCTGTCCTTGAAGAAGCGGCGGGTGTGCTCGAGGAAGGCCCCGCGTTTCTCGTCGGCGGCCTTGAGGACGGCCAGGGAAACGGTGACCTGGTTGCGGATGGTGAAGGGAAAGTCGATTTCCCCGTTGACGCTGTCCTGCACCATCCCGCGCGAGCTGGCCTGTTCAAAGAGGAGACCGATGGCCCCCTTGAGGTCCGCAATGGAAGAGCCCTTGCCCATGTAGAAATCGTCGAAGCGCTCCTGGGAGAAGTAGAGGGAACCGGTGGCGTCGAGGGCCTCCGCAAAATAGCGGGAAATCTCCTCGGTCAGGCCGTATACATAACCGGGCGTCAGGGGATGGTTCCGGGCCGGCACACCGGGCTGGAAAAAGTACGTGGAATTGGTCCCCATCTCGTGGAAATCGAGCACGAAGTTGGGCAGCCAGAGGCGGTACTGCTCCATGCGGCCCCGGCTTTCCGGCTGGGTCAGGAGCATCCAGTCGCGGTTGAGGTCAAAGAAGTAGTAATTGGTCCGGCCGCCGGGCCAGTCCTCATTGTGTTCACGGGTGTTGGGATCGGGGTTGTGCTGCTTACCGCTGTAGTTGTTGGTCCAGTTGGCGAAGCGGTCCAGCCCGTCCGGATTGAGGCTGGGATCGAGAATGACCACTGTCCCGTCAAGGAGCTGTTCAACCTCATCTCCCCGGGCCGCCGCCAGGTACCAGGCCATCAGCATGGAGGCGTTGGCCCCGCTGGGCTCGTTCCCGTGGACGCTGTAGTTGAGATTGACCACGACCGGCATCCGGTCGAGGTCGAGCTGGCCGCTGCGATCGGGATCCGCCAGGCGGGCATGCTGTTCGCGGATCTGCTCCAGGTTGGCCTGGTTTCCCGGTGAGGTGATGACCAGCTGCAGCAACGGCCGTCCACCGTGGGTGCGCCCGTACTCAACCAGCTGGACCCGGTCGCTCTCACGGGCCAGCTGCCGCATGTAGCCCGCGATTTCCCAGTGAAAGGCATGACGGCTGCCCACTTCATACCCGAGAAAGGCTTCCGGGGTGGTGACATGGCTGTCGTACCCGACCCCGGCGGGAAGGTAATGCATGGCCGCGGGGGCCAGGTTGACTAGAAGGCTCAGGAAAACGGTCAGGACGTACTTCATGCGAATCACTTTGTAGGTTTAAGACCTGTTACAGCCGTGATGCTTAAGGGCAAGCCCCGGTATGAATTTGGATTACAGGATTGAGCCGCCACCGTCACTTTGCTTTACATGGCAGCCATGAAGACTTCTTACCCCATTCTGGTTGTCGCGGGCCTGGCCTTGATGAATTCCCTGCCGGGCCAGTCCTCCGGCTTGTTTCCCCTGGTCCAGAACCCGGAGGCCCGCACGGAGCAGGTCCTTGACGGGACCTGGGACCGCATCGTGGACCCATACCTGACCGGTTACCTTTCCTATCATTCCGAGGTCAGCGAGTGGGGCTTTTTCCGGGACGACAAGGCGCAAAAGCCCTCCGACCTGGTCGAGTACAGTTTCGCGGACAGCCCCAAGCTGAAGGTGCCCGGTGACTGGAACACGCAGGACGAGCAGCTTTTCCTCTACGAAGGCAATGTCTGGTACCGGAGGCTCTTCGAGGTGGATCCGGATTCCGATGCGCGCTACTTCCTCTATTTTGGAGCCGCCAACTACGAGGCCATGGTTTTTCTTAACGGCAGGAAGTTGGGCCAGCACACGGGCGGATTCACCCCCTTTAACTTCGAGGTCACCGGCCTTCTCAAGGAGGGCCGGAACGTGCTGGTGGTCAAGGTGGACGACACCCGCAAACCGGAAGGGGTGCCGAACCTGATCACCGACTGGTGGAATTACGGCGGGATCACCCGCTCGGTCCGGCTTCTGAAAACGCCGGAAGCGTTCATCCGGGATTACTTTGTCCAGCTCGACCCGGACCATCCCGGCCAGCTGCTGGTCCGGGCCGAGATCGAGGGGAAGGATTCCGCCGGCGGGGTCCGGCTGGAGATTCCGGAGCTTGGGCTGGAGGAGGAACTGGAAGTGGATGCCGACGGCCGCGCCGAGGCCAGCCTCCCTGTGGAAAACGTGACTTACTGGACTCCGGAGCAGCCGCACCTCTACGAGGTTGCCCTGGCCGCCGGTGAGGACCGGATCGGGGACCAGATCGGCCTCCGCACCATCGAGGTCCGCGGCCAGGACATTCTCCTCAACGGCAAGCCGGTCTTCCTGCGCGGGGTCTGCATCCACGAGGAATCCCCGATGGACGGCGGGCGGGTCACCACGGAGGACGAGGCCCGGACCCTGCTGGGCTGGGCCAAGGACCTCAACTGCAATTTCGTTCGCCTGGCCCATTACCCGCACAATTCGCACATGACGCGGCTGGCCGACCGCATGGGGCTGCTGGTCTGGTCGGAGATCCCGGTCTACTGGGCCATCCAGTGGGAGAATCCGGAGACCTTCGAGAACGCCCGCAGCCAACTGGAGGAAATGATCAGCCGGGACCACAACCGGGCCTCGATCATCCTCTGGTCGATCGCCAACGAGACGCCCGTCAACGGACCGCGGCTGGACTTCCTGAGCCGCCTGGCCGGGCGGGCCCGCGAGATGGACCCGACCCGCCTGATCACGGCCGCCCTCAACGCCCAGTCGGTCGAGGGGAAAACGCTCAAGATTGACGATCCCCTTTCCGCGGTGGTGGACGTGATGGGTTTCAACAGCTACCTCGGCTGGTACACCCGGGAACTGGCGGACGAATTCGCCGACATGAAATGGGTCAATCCCTACAACAAGCCGCTGATCATGAGTGAATTCGGGGCCGGCGCCCTGCAGGGATACCACGGCACGAAAGAGGACCGCTGGACCGAGGAGTTCCAGGCCAACGTCTACGTCAACAACCTGGAGATGATCCGCGGGATCGAGTCGCTCCGCGGGACCTCCCCCTGGATCCTCAAGGATTTTCGCTCCCCGCGCCGCATGCTGCCCCACATCCAGGATTTCTGGAACCGCAAGGGCTTGGTTTCCGACCGGGGCATCCGCAAGCAGGCCTTCCGGGTCATGCGCGAATTCTACGAGGAAATGGAGGCCGAATGGGAGGCCAAGCCGGAGTAGGGCCACCCGAACTGTAAGCTTTTTCCCGGATGGACCAACACGCCCCGATACGGCCAGGATTGCTGACCCTTCTGCTATCCTCCTTACTTTGCACCATGAGCACCGCAACTGAGTTCAACATTCGCGACTTCGGGGCTGCCGGCGACGGAAATTCCCTCGACTCGCCGGCCATCAACGCCGCCATTGAAGCGGCTGCCAAGGCGGGCGGCGGCACTGTCCGCCTGCCGGCCGGGACCTACCTTTCCCTGTCCATCCGCCTGGCCAGCAACATTACCCTTTACCTCGACGCGGGGGCCGTGCTGCTGGCGGCTTCGCCCTCCGACGAATTGGGCCGGTACGATTTGCCGGAGCCCAACAAGTGGGGAGACGAGCTCCATTACCAGGATTTCGGCCACAGCCACTGGCGCAACAGCCTGATCTGGGGGGAGGATCTGGAGAACGTGACCATAACCGGCCCGGGCCTGATCGACGGGAAGGGGCTGCTCAGCCATCCGGAGTTTACCCATGGCGAACGTCCGGTCGGCGAGGCCAACAAGGCCATCGGCCTGAAAAACTGCCGCAATGTCACCCTGAGCGACTTTTCCATGCTCAAGTGCGGCCACTTTGCGGTCCTGGCCACCGGGGTCGACAACCTGGTCATCCATAACCTCCGTATCGACACCAACCGGGACGGGCTGGATATCGACGCCTGCCGCAATGTGCGGATCTCCGATTGCAGCATCAATTCCCTCAACGACGATGCCATCGTCCTAAAGGCCAGCTATGCGCTGGGGGAAAAGCGCGCCTGCGAGGACATCACCATCACCAACTGCCTGGTCAGCGGTTTTGATCCGGGCAGCATGCTCGACGCCACCTACCGCACCACCGTCGACAAGGCGGTGGACCGCGACGGACCGACCGGAAGGATCAAGATCGGCACCGAGTCCAACGGGGATTTCCGCAACATCACCATCAGCAACTGTATTTTCCGCCGCTGCCGCGGCCTGGCCCTGGAATCGGTCGACGGGGGTGTCATCGAGGATGTGGCCATTACCAACATCACCATGGTGGACGTGGCCAACGCCCCCATTTTCATCCGGCTCGGAAACCGGGCCCGCGGGCCGGAGGGAACCCCCGTGGGGGCCATCCGGCGGGTGCAGATCCGCAATGTCTCGGCCAGCGGGGCCGACGGGCGCTTTCCCATCATCATTGCCGGGCTCCCGGGACATCCCGTGGAGGACGTGGTCCTGGACGGAATCCGGGTCGCCTCCGATGGCGGGGTCGGCATGGCCGAGGTGGCGGCCCAACCGGAGAGCCTGGTCAACAGCTTCTTTCTCCGCGGCAAGGAACCGGGGGTGCGCGGGCCGCGCGATCCCTTCGCCGTGCCGGAACGCGAGAAGGCCTATCCCGAGCCCAGCATGTTCGGCCTGCTGCCGGCCTCCGTCCTGTATGCCCGCCACGCCGGTGACCTCAAGGTATCCAACCTTCGCTACACCCTGGAATCGCCCGACGACCGGCCGCTGGTCGTTCTGGAGGACGTGGACGGAATTCTGCTGGAAAGCTGCCGCTCGACGCCCTCGGAAGGGGATAATATCCACCTGCTGGAAGTGCGGGACTTCGAGATCCACCGCAGCAACCTGGCCCCGGACCGCCGGATCGGGCAGGCCGGGGTAGTGGATTTCTGAGGACTCCGCTTCAGTCCTTATAGGGTATATCCGCAATTGCTTACTTCTTGTCCGGCTGGAATCATGTGGCCCCGGATGAATCCAGCACTGACCCCCATCACCTCCCGGGGCGGCAGAGACCTGCCGACCGGGTATTCCCTCCTGACCAATTCGCTCCTCAACAAGGGCACCGGCTTCCGCGACGCGGAACGGGACGGCCTTGGCGTGAGGGGCCTCGTTCCGCCCCGGATCTTTCCGATCGAGCAGCAGTCCAAGCGCGCCATGGGCAACCTGCGCCGCAAGGGCAAGGATATCGACAAGTACATCTTCCTGAGCGGTCTCCAGAACCGCAACGAGACGCTGTACTACCGGCTCCTCCTGGACTACCTGGAAGAGCTGATGCCGATTGTCTACACCCCGACCGTGGGACAGGCCTGCCTCGAGTACGGCGCGATCTTCCGCCGTCCTCGCGGGCTGTGGATTTCCATCAAGGACCGTGGCCGCATCGCCGGCATCCTGCGCAACTGGCCGCGCCAGGACGTGCGCCTGATCGTGGTCACCGACGGTGAACGGATCCTCGGGCTGGGAGACCTCGGCGCGCTGGGCATGGGTATACCCATCGGCAAGCTGTCCCTCTACACCGCCTGCGCCGGCCTGCATCCCTATTACTGCCTGCCCATCACCCTCGATGTCGGGACCGGAAACAAGGACCTCCTCGAGGACGACCTCTATATCGGCCTGGACCAGCCCCGCGTGCGCGGCGGGGAATACGAGGCCTTTATCGAGGAGTTTGTACAGGCCGTACAGGAGACCTATCCCCGCTGCCTGCTCCAATGGGAGGACTTCGGCAACCACAACGCCTTCCAGTTGCTGGGCAAGTACCGGGAGCGGATCTGCTCTTTCAATGACGATATCCAGGGAACCGCCAGCGTGGCCCTGGCCGGCCTGATTGCCGCCTCCCGCAAGACGGGGACGGAGCTCCGCGACCAGAAGCTGCTCTTTCTCGGGGCCGGCGAGGCCGCCACGGGGATCGGCGAGCTGTTTGTGGCCGCCCTCAAGGAGGAGGGCATTCCCGAGGATGAAGCCCGGGCCCGCTGCTGGTTTGTCGACAGCAAGGGCCTTGTCGTCGCCTCCCGCACGGACCTCCAGGACCACAAGAAGCCCTTCGCCCACGAGGGGAAGCCGGTGAATACCCTGCTGGAGGCGATTGAGGCGGTCCGCCCGACGGCCCTTATTGGCGCTTCCGGGGTCGGGGGCGCCTTCAACCAGGAAATTGTCGAGGCCATGACCGCCCTCAATCCGGAACCGGTCGTCTTCGCCCTTTCCAATCCGACCTCCAAGTCCGAATGCACGGCCCAGCAGGCCTACGCCTGGAGCCGCGGCAAGGCCATTTTCGCCAGCGGAAGCCCCTTCCAGCCGGTGGAGTACGACGGGCGGACCCTCGTCCCGGGGCAGGGCAACAACGTCTACATTTTCCCCGGGGTCGGCCTGGGCGTGCTCTCCTGTTCCGGAAGCCTGGTCACCGACGCCATGTTCCTGGCCGCGGCCCGGACCCTGGCCTCCATGGTCACCGACGAGGAACTGGCCAGCGGACGGGTTTTCCCCTCCTTCCAGGGAATCCGGGAAGTCTCCCTGCAGATTGCCCTGGCGGTGGCCAGAATCGCCTACGCCGACGGACTGGCCCGCGCCCCGGAACCCGCGGACCTGGAGGCGGACATCCGTTCCCGCATGTTCGAGCCGGTCTACCAGGACTACGTATGAGCGATCCGTGTAGCGACTGAATTACTACATATTATGTCCGGCGGCTTCGAGAGGAGCCGCCGTTTTCATTTACACGAAGCTCCAGTCGTAGGGTTCGCGCATCGGGCGGGCCAGCATGCCGGTGGCCTCGTCGTCCCCGACAAAGGTCTCGCTGGCCGGATCGAATTCCAGAGCCCGGCCGAGGCGGAGGGAAATCACCCCCAGGTGGCAGAGCCCGGCCGAGCGGTGGCCGACCTCGGGCGTGGAGATCGGTTCCCGGCGGTAGAGGGTGCTCTCGACGAAATTGCGCATGTGGTCCAGGCTCTCGTAGAGGCGGATGGCATCCTCGCCAAGGGGCTCCCGGAGAATCTGCTCGTCGCTGGCATCCCAGTCGCCCCGGGTGACCCAGATCCAGCCGTCGTCACCGACAAACTTCACCCCGTGGCCCTGTCCGTCCGGGCGCAGCAGCTCCCCGTAGAAGCTGGAATCCGGGGTGGTGTGGCAATCGATGGTCAACCCGTCGGCGTAGGTGTAGTGGATCTTGAAGCGCGAATCGGCGGTGAATCCGCCGGGAATGGCCGGGGCCAGGGAAGTGCCGACGATCTTGACCGGCCACTCGTTCTCGAGTCCGGCCCCCCAGATGGCGATATCGTTGTGGTGGACGCCCCAGTCGGTCAGGGTGCCGCCGGAGTAGTCCCACCAGTAGCGGAAAGTCAGGTGGGTCCGCTCCTCCATGTAGGGGACGTCCGGGGTCTGGCCCTTCCACATGTCCCAGGCCAGGGTGGTGGGCACTTTCTGGTTGGGATTGAAGGGAAACATCCGCGGTCCCTCGGGGATGACCACTTCCACATGGCGCAACTTGCCGATCCGGCCGTTGCGGACGAATTCACAGGCCATACGGAAACGCTGCTTGCTGCGCTGCTGGCTGCCCACCTGGAGAATCCTGCCGGTCTGTTTCTGGGTCTCGATGACCGGCTTGCCTTCCGCGAAGCACAGGGTCATGGGCTTCTCGCAGTAGACGTCCTTCCCGGCCTTCATGGCCGCCACCGAGATCTGCGCGTGCCAGTGGTCGACGGTGGCGCATATGATGGCATCGACATCATCCAACTCCAGGACCTGACGGAAATCCGAATACCGGGTGACCCCCTTGTGCTCCTTCCAGGCCCGGTCCAGATGGGCCGTGTCGACGTCGCAGATGGCCTTGATCTCGCCGAAGGCGGCGGCTTCCTTGACGAGGCTGCTGCCCCTTCCTCCATAGCCGATCAGGGCAAAGCGCAGGGGGCGGTCCTTGGGCGCGGAGGGATTGACGACATTGCCCAGCGAGAGGGTGGGCATCATCAGGGGAGCGGAAGCCAGACCCATGGATTTCAGAAATTGACGGCGGGAGGTCGGGTTTTCGGTTTTCATAGGGTGAGGGGGGTGATTGGTTAATGAATACCGTCGGTGGAGGAGCGGTGCGTTATTCAACCTTCCGGTAAGGATCATCGCCTTCTCCAACGGATATCAAGACAGCTGGATCGCCGTCGAGAATCTTGAACTTGCACTGGACATCGGTGGTCTTGGCGAAAAAGTGGGCGGGACCTTGGGCATAGAGATCAAACCGGTTCCCGAAAAAGTCGAGAACCAGTAATCCGTTGCGTCCGCGGCTGATGGTGACCGTTCGGCCGTCCCGGCGCTGGTAAGTGCCGGTGTAGCTGTCGAGGACGGAATCGGGCAGGAGAAACTCCGGCTTGCCGGAATCGCCCAGTTCCCGAATCCAGATGTTCCGGTAACGGACCGGGTTGCCATGGTCCTGAAGAGCGATGGGCAGCTTGGCGGGGTGGGCCGAGTAAGGTGCCCGGGTCAGCCAGTCGGTGGGGCCGGTCAGCTGGACGTGGTTCTGGATCAGGACCCCGTTATGGAAAACCGTCAGGCAGGCCTTGGAGAGCAGTTCGCCCTCCTGGTCGAAACTGGGAGCGGTCCAGATGATGTCGTAGGTCTGCCATTCTCCGGGAGGCAGGGAGGCGTTGACCTGCGGCGGGTACTGGCCATAGACCGATCCCGCGGACCCGTCGGCGTAGGTTTCATTCCCGTAGGAGCCAAGAACCTGTACCTCGTAACGGGTGAGGCCGAAGAAGACCCCGCTGTTGCCATGCCCTTGGCCGCTGGCTTCGGAATTTGTCGGCGTGGCCCATTCTATGTGCAGCTGGCAGTCACCGAAGGACTGGCGGGTGCGGATGTAGCCGCTTCCGGGGACACATTCCATGGCCCCGTCCTTGATCACCCATTCCGTGGCCTCACCGTTGAGGCTGGCCCAGGCGGAAAGGTCGCTGCCGTCAAAGAGAACAAGGGCATCCGAGGGTGCGCGGCCCGGTTCCTCCTGGGTGCTCGGTGTGCCGGGTTGGACTTCCGGAGGCAGCGGCCGGGTCCGGTCATGGTTCAGCCAGTTGGGGTCAGGCTGGGCAAGGCACACGCTGCCCAGGAGCGTTACGGCGTGAACACAGACGATCAGGGGTTTCATCGGCAAGTAGTACATCGCGTCATGGAAGGAAACAGAATGAACTGAAGAATGCAACCAACTGGTAAGCCATTCCTTTGCATGAATTTACCCGCGATTACCGTGGATGCAAGAGCTTGCCAACTTTGGATCAGGCCTTACTTGTGGAGCGGTTCAATCCTGTTTGTTATTCCAATCCACAATAGAACCCTCCCATGACAAACTTGAAACTTCTCCTCTGCACAGCCTTCCTTTCCCCGTTGGTGTTGACTGCCGGGGACAACCAGCCCAGCGAGGCCCGCAAGGCCGACGGCTGGATTGCCCTGTTCGACGGGGAAACGCTTGACGGCTGGGCCGTGAAGAGCGGGTTCGCCACCTACGGGGTGGAAGACGGAGCCATCGTCGGCACAACGGCCAAGGGCAGCCCAAACACCTTCCTCTGCACCGACCGGAGCTTCGACAATTTTGTCCTGGTGTTTGAGGTCAAGCTGGACAACAACGAGCTGAACTCCGGGGTGCAGATCCGCTCCAAGTTGCGGGGTGAGGAATACGGCGGCCGTGTCTATGGTCCGCAGGTGGAGATCGAGTCCACGCCCGGCCAGGCGGCCTTCATCTACGGCGAGGCAGCCGGCGGGTGGCAGTCGCCGATGATCCAGGAAAAAGGCGAGGACGCCTGCGCCCACGAGTATTTCCGGAACGGCGAATGGAACCAGTACAAGGTCCGGGTGATGGGCCGCCGCATCCAGACCTGGCTCAACGGGATTATGATCGAGGACATGAAGTACGACCAGAAGCTGTACGCGGACAACCCGGAGGGCTTCATCGGGCTGCAAGTGCACCAGATTTCGGAGGATGCGGGACCGTACTCCGTCCGGTGGAGAAACCTTTACCTCAAGCCGCTGGAGAAAAAGGACCAGAAGGAGGACTGACTCCGGCAGGTCAGGGCATTCAAAAGAGCATCCCGGGGACCGGCGATGAAGGACCAGACGGATATTTTCTGCCATGTTTGACTGGGGCATCCTGCTGACGGGCCTGCTGATCTTCTGCGCCCGGGTGGTCGACGTGTCCATGGGGACCCTGCGGACCCTGGTCACGGTGCAGGGGCGCATGGTGGCGGCCTTCCTCCTCGGGCTGGTCGAGGTGACGATCTGGCTGTATGTCATCACCGCCATCGTGGCCAAGGTGCAATCCAACCCGATCCTGGTGGTCTTTTACGCCCTCGGGTTTTCCACTGGCAACGTGGTCGGCATCTGGGTGGAGAAGAAACTGGCCATCGGCCATGTTATCCTGCGGATCCTGACCGCCCGCCACGGGCCTGAAATGAGCCACCAGATCCGCGAGCTGGGCTTCCGGGTAACCGAGTTCCAGGGATCCGGCAAGCGTGGCCCGGTCAGCGAGCTGTACGTGGTCTGTGATCGCCGTGACCTGAACCGGATCATGCGCTGTGCCCAGGGGATCGATCCCAATGTCTTCTACATCACCGAGACACCCGGCCAGGTTCGGCGCTTCCGCAAGCAGCTGGTTGGTCCCCTGACGGGTTGGCGTGCCATCATCAAGCGAAAGTAAGGGGCTTGCCTCGCTTCCCCTGAATCCGGTTAATGATAACATGAAACTGATTTCCGGCCTCGCCCCGCTCCTTGTCCTGACAACTCTTTTTCCCTTCCCGGCCGTTGCCGGCAGCGATCCCGTGGAAAAGGAAATTGCGGCCATTGTGGACCGCATCTCGCTCCCGGAGATTCCGGACCGGACCTATGACATAACCCGTTTCGGGGCCGTGGGCGATGGCCGTGAGGATGCCCGTCCGGCCATCATGGCGGCCATCGGGGAGGCGGCGGCCGATGGCGGGGGCCGGGTTGTCCTGCCCAGGGGGACCTGGCTCAGCGAGGGACCGGTGCATCTGCGGAGCAAAATCGAGCTGCACCTGGCAGAGGGGGCGGTGCTGCTGTTCGGTCCGGATCCGGCTGATTACCTGCCGGTAGTCCTGACCCGCTGGGAGGGGACCGAGGTCATGACGTATTCCCCGCTGATCTACGCCCGGGATGTTGAAGACGTGGCCATCACCGGGCCCGGAAAGATCGACGGCAACGCGGAGAGCGCCTTCCACGGATGGTGGGAGTTTCAGGAGGACGACATGCAGGCCCTCCGCACCATGGGTGTCGACGGGACTCCCCGGGAAAAGCGGATCTTCGGCGAGGGCACGCACCTGAGGCCCCCGGCCCTGCAGGTATTCGGCGGCCGGCGTATTCTGCTGGAAGGCTACACGATTGAGAATTCCCCTTTCTGGGTGAACCACCTGGTCTATTGCGACGAGGTGACCGTGCGCCGCCTGCAGGTCGACAGCCACCGCTTCAACAACGACGGGGTGGACCTGGATTCCTGCCGCTACGCACTGGTCGAGCACAACCACTTCCGCACCGGGGACGACTCGGTGGTGGTCAAGTCCGGGCGCGACCGGGACGGGCGCGAGGTGGGCCGTCCCAGTGAATACATCGTGGTCCGCCACAACGACATGGGCGGTGAGGACGGCATCGCCCTGGGCAGCGAAATGTCCGGCGACATCCGTCATGTCTATTTCACCGACAATGTCCTCCGCAAGGGGATCTCGGCCATCCGATTCAAGGCCAACCTTGACCGCGGGGGAGTGGTGGAGCACATCCTTGTCCGCAACATGAAGGTTGAGTCCTTCGAGAAGCACCTGATCTGGTTCCAGCTTAATTATCCCGGTCTTCTCGGCGGCGGGCATCCCTCGACCTACCGGGACCTTGTCTTTGAAAACATCACCGCCGAGAAGGCCGGCACTTTCTTCGAGGCCCACGCCCCGGACGGCGCGCCGCTGCTTGATGTCACGCTGCGCAACATCTCGATCGAGGAAGTGGACCAGCCTCTTGTCCTGGAGCACGTCGAGGGGCTCCGCTTCGAGAACGTCCGTATCGGCCAACAGGTCATCAACGCCGAGTTGGACTGGAACTAGAACTCCGCCACGGACCGGCCCGGACCTTCCCGGGAACCGCGAATTTCCTTGCCAGAAGGTGCCGGGAGGATTCCTAGTTCGCTCATATGTTCCCCGTTAGATTTTCCCTTTCCCGTTTGGTTTCCCTGCTTGTCCTGCTGCTCCTGGCGGAGTCGGCGGCATGGGCGGATCCGTTGGCCTTTCCCGGCGCGGAGGGACATGGGCGCTACACCACCGGGGGTCGCGGAGGGGTGGTCTATGAGGTGACCAACCTCAACGACAGCGGGACCGGCAGCCTGCGGGCCGCCGTCAATGCCAGCGGGCCGCGGACAATCGTCTTCCGGGTCTCCGGGACCATCCAGCTGCAGTCCAACCTGACCATCCGCAACGACAACATCACCATAGCCGGCCAGACGGCTCCGGGTGACGGCATCTGCCTGGCCAACTACACCCTGCAGGTCAGCGCCGACAATGTCATCATCCGCTTTATCCGGGTCCGGGTGGGGGACCAGGGCAGCGCGGACGGGGCGGACGGGCGCGACTGCCTCTTTGCCCGCTACACCGACCGGGTGATCATCGACCACTGCTCCTTCTCCTGGTCCATCGACGAGACTGCCTCGGCTTATTTCAACACCAACTTTACCATGCAGTGGTGCATGGCCAGCGAGAGTCTCCGCTATTCCCTGCATTCCAAGGACGCCCACGGGTACGGGGGAATCTGGGGCGGGCAGGGCGCCACCTTCCACCACAATCTCTTTGCCCATCATACCAGCCGTAATCCGCGCCTCAATGGCAGCCGGAACATGCCGGCGACCGAGAACGGCATCAATTTTCAGTTGGAGGAAGTCGACCTGCGCAACAACGTCATCTACAACTGGACCAACAACAGCGCTTACGCGGGTGAGCCCCGGGACGACGGCATTCCGTCGCGCTACAATTTCGTGGGCAACTACTACAAGGCGGGACCGGGCACGCCCTCCAGCATCAACGACCGGATTTTCCAGCCCACCAGGGTCAGCGGCATCTTCAGCCAGTTCTACCTGGAGGGCAATGTCACCACCGCCAATCCCAATACCACCGAAGACAACTGGAACGGGATCGACGGTCCGGATGCCTCGGAAAAACAGGAAATGCAGCTCAGCAGCGACAACCCGGCGGAGCCGCTGACCGAGCAGACCGCTGAGGAGGCCTACCAGTATGTCCTGCAATATGTCGGGGCCTGTTTCCCGGCCCGGGACAGCCATGATACCCGGATCCTGCACGAGGTGGAGACCGGGACCACCACTTACGGGAACAACGGCATCATCGATTCCCAGAGCGAGGTCGGCGGCTGGCCGGTGCTGGAGTCCCTGCCGGCGCCCGAAGACAGCGATCACGACGGGATGCCGGACAGTTGGGAGCTGGCCAACGGCCTGAATCCGAATAACGCTGCCGACCGCAACGGGGACCCGGATGGGGACGGCTATACCCATCTCGAGGATTACCTGAACGGACTCGTCAACCACCTCTATCCGCAGCCGGTCTTTGAAATCGGGGCCGCCGCCGGAAACGCCACCGTGTACTGGGAAAACCAGCTCAACGACCGGATCCTCAAGGAATCCCCGGACCTGGCCGCATGGGTCGGTGTTTCCCCGGAAGCCCGGGGATCCTACGGTGTCGTGGAGAAACCGTTGGCGGAATCCGTTCCCGCTTTCTACCGCCTTGAAAAGATGCCCCGGGATCCCCTCATCAGCCTGGTAGCTCCTGGCAGCAACGCTTCCTTCGTGGAGGGGGTCAATGTGGACCTGGCCGCAGAAGTCGTCGACCATGACAACCAACTGGCTTACGTGGAGTTCCTTGTTGATGAGGTCTCCCTGGGCACCTTGGCAACGGCACCTTTCACGGTATCCTGGACCGCACTGGGGGATGGCCGCCACGAAGTCTCTGCCGTGGCCGCTAGCCTGGGCGGGGGAACAGTCACCACGGCCCTGCGCACCATCTGGGTCATCGGCAGCACCAGTGATATCGGAATCACCTATCCGGCCGAGCTGGGGATCCTTTCGGAGCCCGGCCTGTTCGAGCAGAGCAACGGGGGCTTCCGCGGGTCCGGGTATGTCAATTTCCTCCCCGGCACCATCAGCTATGTCCAGTTTCAAAATGTCGACGGCGGGGCCGGCGGCACGGCGCAAATCATTCTCCGCTATGCCCATGGAGGGTCCACCGCCCGGGAGGGCAGCATTTATGTCAACGGTGCCGCCTATCCGCTGGTTTTCGAGCCGACCGGTTCCTGGACCACCTGGGAGGAGAAGGTCCTGGAGATCGACCTCGCCGCCGGGCAGAGCAACACCATTCTCGTGACTTCACTGAACCAGGACCTGGCCAACCTGGACGAGATGATTGTCGTTCCGGCCGAGTAGCTTCCCCGCCCCGACCCGGCCCCGGCAAATTGGATTGCCTGGCTCCCGCAGGAACCATAAAGGTTTCTCCATGAAAGAGATCTGGGAGACTTACCGCTGGCTGATTGTCTTTACCCTGGCCTATCTCCTGGGGGCCGCCTTCGTCTACGGCTCGCGCGGTAACTGGGAGTTCATCGCCTACCTCGGGGTGACCATCTTTATCGGATTGATCATCCTGGCCTCGGCCAGGACCTCGGGCCTGGACCACATGGTCCTCTGGATGCTCTCCATATGGGGACTCCTGCACATGCTGGGGGGAGTCCTGCCGGTCGGGGATACGGTCCTTTACGGGTGGAAGATCTATCCGTTCCTGGACCGGGGAGGGGATTTCTACATCCTCAAGATGGACCAGGTCATCCATTTCTACGGCTTCATGACCGCCGCCATCGTGATGCACCAGTTGATCGCCAGGCGCAGCATTGCCAATGTTCACCCGGGCATGCTGATCTTCTTTGCCGCGGTGGGCAGCCTCGGGCTGAGCGCCGTCAATGAGATCATCGAGTTCCTGGCCTTCGTGATCCTTGAGGACACCGGCGTGGGTGACATGTACAACACCGGCCTGGACCTGATCTTCAACGCCGCCGGAGCCCTCGTCGGGGCCTTCTGGCAACAGGCCCGTTGGTCGCGCAGCAGGCGGTCATCCTGAGCTACGCACGGGATTGGCTGCGGTTGCAGGCGCTTAGCCCAGCTTCTCGAGATCGCGGATACGCTCCCGCAGGCGGGAGGTAATGACGCGCAGTATGTCGAGGGCGAAGTCCGGGTTGTTCTGGGTCATGTATTTGAACCGGGTCTCGTCGATTTCCATGATCTCGGAATCCTTCACCGCAACCGCATCCGCGCTCCGGGTCTCCCCGTCGATGAGGGCCATTTCCCCGAACAGCTCGCCGTCGCCAAGCTGCTGGACGACCTGCCCGTTGACCAGAATTTCCACTTCCCCGTGGGTGACCACGTACAGGCACTCCCCGGGATCCCCTTTCTTGAAAACGTAGCTGCCCGCATTGTAGGGGGTCGGCGTTCCGGCGTACTGGAGAATGTTAAAACGGATCTTATCGCTCATCGGTTCATCTGGTTTGGGAATTCCACGCGGCTCGGAAGGGGTATCCGCTCCAACGTAGAGGTTTCGTCAGGATGGGATTCGGCCCGGCAGGGGTCAATTCCGATTTTGCCGGCCGGGCGATACGTTCAAGGGCTCTTCCGGTCCCCACCTTGACCCCGTGCCGCCCTGCGGATACCTTACAGGCAAGCCGATACCCCGTTCGATACCCCTGATACACAACCCCGGAGGTACCCTCATGAAAGAACAAATCAAATCCTCGGCCTGGTACACGGGCCGTTTCGAATTCAGCATCGACCTCATTCGCATCTACCTTGGCCTCGGCCTCATGATCCGGGGCCTCCTCAACATCGGCGGGGAGGGCCGGTCTGTCCTCGTCGACCAGATCAACAGCATCGGGTCGACCTGGGCCGTGCCCTACCTGCTGGGCCACTACATCATACTCGCTCACGCCCTGGGAGGCCTCTTTCTGATGCTCGGGATCCTGACCCGGATTTCCGCAATCGTCCAGATCCCCATCCTGCTCGGGGCGGTCCTCTTCATCCATGCCGGCCAGCCCCTGCTGACGGGCGGGCTGGGACTGGAATTTTCCTTGCTGGTATTGATACTCCTGATACTCGTTGCCTGGTGCGGCCCCGGACGCCTCTCCATGGACGTGGCCGCCTTCCACCGAATCAAGCTCAATAAGCGGCAATGAGAATAGTACCCGCCGGATCCGTAACCGCTCCGGCACGCATCATCAGTCATATCTTCACCTGTTGCCTGTTGCTCTGGTCTGCCGGCACTGCGCCGCTGTGCGCTGCCGCTGCCATCGACCGGGAGGCGCTGGTCAGCCGGCACAATCCGCGGCTCGACCAAGTGGATCCATGGGCCGCCCTCTCGGTGGGGAACGGGCGGTTCGCCTTCACCGTCGACGCCACCGGCCTGCAGACGCTGAGGGCTCTCCACCGGGATAGCGGCATCCCCCTCGAGACCCAGGCCCGCTGGTCCTGGCACAGCGAACCGAACCCGGCGGGATACCGGCTCAACGATGCCGGCCGGCCCTACCGGGAGCGCGGCCGGGTCGTGAATTACCCGACTGATGCCGAAAGCCCGGCCGGGCAGTGGCTGCGGCGCAATCCGCACCTCCAGCCGCTGCCGGTCCTGTCCCTGCTCCGGCCCGCGGGCGCGGATATCGAG
>CAJXMX010000022.1 GCA_913056355.1 uncultured Opitutales bacterium | reverse complement strand
GAGCGAGGTGATGACGGTGTTGATGCACACCGACTTGCCCGACCCCGTGGCACCGGCGATGAGCAGGTGGGGCATCTTGGTCAGGTCGGCGATCAGGGGCCGACCGGAGACTTCCTTGCCGAGGGCGACCGGGATTTCGGCCTTGGTGTTGACCCAGTCCTCGGACTCGAGAATGTCGCGGATGAAGACGGACTGGGGATGCTTGTTGGGCACCTCGATCCCCACGCAGCCCTTGCCGGGCACCGGAGCCAGGATGCGGACCGACAGGGCCTTCAGATTGAGGGCGATATTCCGGTCCAGGTTGAGGATCCGCTCCACCCGGACGCCGGCCGCCGGGTAGACATCGTAGCGGGTGATGACCGGTCCGGTATGGACGTCGCCGGTGGAGACGCGGACCCCGAATTCCTCCAGGGTCTTGACCAGCATGTCCGCCGTCTGCTGGTGGATGCCCTCGTCGTCGCCATCGTTGCCGGACTGGGGCTCGCTGAGGAGGCGCATCGGGGGAAACTTGTAGTTGCCCTTTTTCTCCGGAAGCTTGACCGCCTTGCGGACTTCCTCCCCGGCGATGATGCGCAGGTGCGAACCTTTCTTGCCGGCGCCCTGCCCGTTCGAACTGGCGGACAGCTTGATCGGACCGGACTGCAGCGCCTCGCGCGGATCGGCGTCCCTGCTCTCCGCGGTTTCCAGCTCGGCAACGGGCTCGGGATCGAAAGAGGGTTCCGGCTCCATGGCCGGCTCCGGTTTGGGCTCCGGCCGGCGGGCCGCCGGGCGCGGCTTCTGGACGGGCTCGTTTTCCTCCTCCACGATGGGAGCGAAGGGCTGCACCTCGTCGTCCTTCCGGCCCAGCTTGAGGGCCTTCTTGCGGGCCGGGGGCGGTTCGGTGGCCATCGACGGCGGGGCCGGGAGCGGTTTGCTGCCGGGGGCGGCCTGTCCCCGCTCAGCCAGCCGGGCTTCCTGCGCCGCCTTCGCGGCATGGGCCGCTGCCTGGGCCTTGGCGGCTTTAGCGGCGATCTTTTCCTCCTGCCTGCGCTGCCGTTCCTCGGCCCGCTCGGAGGCGGACTTGGCCCGGTTCTCGGCCCAGTTCTTCATCTTCACCTGGAAGAGGTTCCTGATGTCGCGGCCGAGGTTGTCGAAGAGGAGGAAAACGATCGAGAAAAGGCTCAGAACCCCGAAAACCACGATGGAACCGACCATGCCCAGGAATTCCCGCAGGAATTGCCCGTAGAGCCAGAAGCCGATCCAGCCGCCCGCCCCGTAGGGAAACATGTTGTCCGAGACCGCGTTGAGCTGCACCCGGCCCGGTTCCAGGGCTTCCGTGCTTTCCACCTGGTACATGCAGAAGAAGACCGACAGGCTGAGGAAAATAACGACAATCGGCGGGATGCGGCGGACACTGAGCTTGCGGGAGTAGGGCCGGAAGAACATGTAGGCCAGCCAGAAGGCCAGAAGGGGCGTCGCGTAGGCCGCCAGGCCGAGGATGAAGAGGGCCGCGTGGGCCACCCGGACCCCGAATTGCCCGACCAGGTTGATGTCGTGAATATCCGAGTAGTAGACCGGGTTCTGGGCGGGGTTGTAGTCCCCGATGGCAAGCGCGACCAGCAAGCCCAAAATCAGGAACCCAAGGCCGATGAAGGGCCGAGGTTCCGGATTTTTAGGACCAAAGGTGGGCGTTTCCTTAACGCTCTTTCTTTGCTTCCTCGCCATGCTGTAAATCTAATTGCTTAGGGGGCCCCGCCGGGCATGACAAGGACTGTTTGAGGTTTGACCCGGAACCTGACCAGTTTTTTAAATTTGGCATGCTCAGTTTCTACAAATTCGAGCCGATTTACCAGGAACGGGTCTGGGGAGGCCGTGGATTGGAGACCTCTCTCGGGCGGCAACTTCCGGATAATCAGGTAATTGGGGAAAGTTGGGAACTGGTGGACCGCCCGGAAGCCAACTCAAGGCTTTCCGACCGGGAAGCCACCCTGGGTCAATTGCGGGAAGAAAATCCGGCCCAGCTGATGGGGCCCGGATGGCCCGCCGACCGGCCCTTCCCGATCCTCGTCAAGTGGCTCGACTGCCAGGACCGGCTGAGCCTCCAGGTGCATCCCCCCGCGGAGGTGGCCCCGGAGCTGGGCGGCGAACCCAAGACCGAGAACTGGTACATCGTCGAGGCTTCCGCTGAGGCGGCCCTGCTGGCCGGAATCAAGCCCGGCGTGGCCCGCGAGGGTTTTGCCCGGGCCCTGGAGGAGGAGCGGCTCGAGGAGCTGGTCTGCCGCCTGCCCAGCAAGGCCGGCGATTCCCTTTTCGTCCGCAGCGGCCGGCTTCACGCCATCGATGCCGGGAACCTGATCCTGGAGATCCAGCAGAATTCGGACACCACCTACCGGGTGTACGACTGGGGCCGGGTCGGGCTGGACGGCCAGCCGCGGCAACTGCATGTCGAGGAGTCGTTGAAGTCCATCGACTTCGAGGACGAGGAGCCCGAGTTGCTCCATCCTTCCGGACCGGAAACGGTGCTGGCCGACAGCGATGAATTCCGCCTGCGCCGGCTGGAGCTGGCGGATGGCCAGGAACTGGCTTTCAAGGTCAACGAGGAGCCGCGGATCCTCAGCGTGGTCGAGGGAGAACTGGGCGGTCCCGCCGGGGCCAGCATCAGCAAGGGTGACAATGTCCTGCTTCCCTATGCCATGGCCAGCGACTGGACGGCCCGGGGACCGGCGGTGGTCCTGGTGACCGACCGCTTCAACACGGTCAAATAAGGACCAGGCTGTCCCGGTGGACCACCTCGCAGCGGTTCCGGCCGGGAAAGATGGACTGGATTTCGGCTGAATCGAGTCCCTTGATCCTGCGGACCGTGGCGGCGTCGTATGCCACGATCCCGCGGGCGATCACGCGACCCCCGGGAGCGTGCAGGGTGGCCACGGAGCCTTCCGGAAATTCCCCGCGACAATCAGCCAGGCCTTTGGCGAGGAGGCTGGAGTGGCGTTTCAGGACCGCTTCCGCGGCGCCGGCATCGAGGTGAAGCTCACCCAGCGGGCGCTCGAAAAAGGCGATCCAGCGCTTGCGGGCGGCGAGGGAAATCTCCTGCGGCATGAAGAAGGTCCCGGTGGCGGTCCCGGACTGGATATGCTCGAGGATGCGGTCCTCAGCGGCGCTGCCGATAAAGACCCCGCAGCCGGACTGGGTGGCCAGCTTGGCTGCCTCGACCTTGGTCACCATTCCCCCGGTGGACCGTTCGTCGAGGGCCCCGCCGGCCATGGCCCGGATATCCTCGTTGATTTCCTCCACCACGGGGATCAGCTCCCCCTGGCCGAAATCCCTCATCAGTCCGGGGATGGTGGAGAGGATGACCAGCAGGTCCGC
Organism: uncultured Opitutales bacterium; assembly: GCA_913056355.1. Lineage (GTDB taxonomy): Bacteria > Verrucomicrobiota > Verrucomicrobiia > Opitutales > Oceanipulchritudinaceae > Oceanipulchritudo. The sequence goes on along the minus strand of CAJXMX010000022.1, from coordinate 21,598 downwards.
CTTGACCAGACTGGCCAGGAGGGCGCTGAGGACGTCGTTGTCCCCGAACTTGATCTCGTCGGCGCTGACCGTGTCGTTCTCGTTGACAATCGGGACCACGCCCCAGGCCAGGAGTTTTTCCAGGGTGCTCCGGGCGGCCAGGTGGCGTCGCCGGCCCCGCACGTCTTCCCGGGTCAGGAGAATCTGGGCCGCCGTGATTCCGCGCGACTCCAGGGCGTGCTGCCAGGCTTCCATGAGGCGGGACTGGCCCACCGCGGCGCAGGCCTGGAGGCTGGCCAGGTCGCCCGGACGCGAGGCCAGGCCCAGCCGGCCGACACCCATGCCGACCGCGCCGGAGGAAACGACCAGGACATCGAAGCCCTGGTCCCGCAGGGCCTTGACCTGTCCGCACAGGGATTCGATCCGTCCCGTCTGGAGGGTTCCATCCGCTCCGGTCAGGGAGTTGGTCCCGATCTTGATGACAACGCGGCGCGCGTTCGCCTCGAGGAACTGCATGGAGCTTTCCTAGACCGTCAGGAGGTCCTTTTCCTTGGCTGCCAGGGCATCATTGATGCGCTTGATATGGGAATCGGTCTCGTCCTGGACTTCCTTTTCGTGGCGCTTGACATCGTCCTCCGAGACATGGCCGTCATTCTTGAGTTTCTTGAGCTGGTCCATGGCCTGGTGGCGGGCCTGGCGGACGCTGACCCGGCCGTCCTCGGCGTGGGAGGCAGCCATCTTGACCAGTTCCTTGCGCCGGTCGCCCGAGAGCTCGGGGATGGGCACGAGGATGGCGGTTCCGCGGACAATGGGGTTCAGGCCGAGGTTGGCCCCGCGGATGGCCTTTTCAATGGCGCTGCTGGTGCTCTTGTCCCAGGGAGAGACCTGGAGGGTGTGCAGATCCGGGGTGGTGATGGCACCCAGCTCGCGGATGGCCATGTTGGTCCCGTAGGATTCCACGTGGACGGAAAGGTTTTCAATCATGGCCGGGGTGGCCTTGCCGGTGTGGATGTTGGAAAACTCATGCAGGGTGTGGTTGACGGCGTTGTCCATCAGGTCCTGTGCTTCCAGGAGAATTGTGTCGAAGTCCATGGTGTGCGGTGGTTTCTGGTTAAGGGTTACTGGTTTTCGGGGTGGTTGCTGGCAGAAAGGATTGGGCGCCGAATGCGCGGGCCGGTGGGCCGGTCAGTGGACCAGGGTGCCGATCTTGTCGCCGAGGACGGCGCGCCGGATACTGCCCGGCTCGTTGAGGCTGAAGACGAGGATCGGCATGTTGTTTTCCATGCACATGGCGAAGGCGGTGGCATCCATTACCTTGAGGCGCAGCTTGAGGGCCTCGGAATAGCCGATTTCATCGTACTTGACCGCGTCCTCGTGCAGCATCGGGTCCTTGTTGTAGACGCCGTCGACCTTGGTCGCCTTGAGGATGGCCTCGGCGCCGATCTCGTTGGCCCGCAGCGAGGCCGTGGTATCGGTGGAAAAGTAGGGGTTCCCGGTGCCTCCGACGAAGATGACGACCCGCTGCTTCTCCAGGTGGCGGGTGACCCGTCGCAGGATGTAGGGCTCAGCCACCCGGTTCATCTCGATGGCGCTGACCACCCGGACCGGTACATTCATCTTTTCCAGGCAGTCCATGAGGGCCATGCCGTTGATGACCGTGGCCAGCATGCCCATGTAATCACCGGTGGTCCGGGCCACGCCGCGTTTTTCAGCCCCGCTGAGTCCGCGGAAGATGTTACCCCCGCCCACCACCAGGCCGATCTCCACGCCAAGCTCATAGACGGACTTGATCTCCTGGCTGACCCGGTGCAGGATGGTCCCGTCAATGGGTTCCCCGGATTCAGGGCTTCGCAGCACCTCCCCACTGATCTTCAGGACGATACGCTTGTAGCGTGTTTTGTTGCCTTGGGCTGACGCATCCATTAAAACGGGTAGTGTTAAGGGCTTCGGGAAAAGGTCAATCCTCGGCACCGGCAAAGATGGGAAGCGGCAGCTCGAATCGTGCTTGACGGTTCAAAGCCGGGGCCCTTTATATCCGTCCCTTTGGCTGAAGGCCCATGGTGTAATTGGCAACACAGCTGATTTTGGTTCAGCTATTCAAGGTTCAAGTCCTTGTGGGCCTGCCATTTGGACCGCCCAGGCGGGCCATATGCCCTGAGCGAGCGAAGCGAGTCGAAGGGCCAGAGATCGCCCTCCCCCCGGAGTTGCCTTTTGGCGGGTTGTGCATTTGGTGGGGAATCATGGAGCTGGCATATGAACTGATCCTCTGGGACTGGAACGGCACGCTTTTGGATGACGCGGATTTCGGGGTCTCGATCGTCAACCAATTGCTCCGCTCCCGCGGGTTGCCCGAGCGGAACCGCGAGGAGCATGGGCGCCTTTTCGATTTCCCGGTGATCCGCTACTATGAGCGGCTGGGCTTTGATTTCACCCGGGAATCCTTCGAGGAAATTTCCCATGACTTTGTCAGGACCTACTACGGTTCGGTACGGCAGTGCAGCCTGCATCGGGGGACCCGCGAAACCCTGGAGGCCCTCCGGCAAGCCGGCTTCCGGCAGGCCGTCCTGAGCGCGACCCGTCAGGACCTGCTGGAGGAGATGGTCGAGGCCCAGGACCTGAGCTCCTATTTCGAGTGCCTGCTGGGCATTGATTCGGTCCATGCCCCGGGGAAGGCCGGCCGGGGTTGTCAATGGCTGGCCGCGGCCGGTTTGGAACCGGCACGGGTGCTGCTGGTGGGGGACACCATGCATGATGCGGAAGTGGCGCTGGAGATGGGGATCGATTGCTGGCTGGTGACGGATGGCCATCACCCGGAGGCCCGCTTGGCGGCAACCGGGCGGCCGCTGTTTCCGGACCTGCCCACCGTCTGCTCGGCCCTGCTGGGACCCGCCCTGGAAAGGACGGGAACCCGGTGATCCTGGCCATTCAGGAAGGGGCCGGGATGGGCAACGTGGTGGTCAGCACCCTTGCCCTTTCAGTGGCTGCGGGAGGCATCCTGATGGTCCTGGCGCGGCGTTTCCGGATTCCGGGCATTGTCCTCCTGTTGCTGGGCGGGGTCCTGCTGGGGCCGGAAGGGCTGGGCTTTGTCCAGCCGGAAACCCTGGGTCCGACCCTGAACGTGCTGGTCGCCGTGGCGGTGGGCCTGATTCTCTTCGAGGGCGGCCTGACCCTGGATATTTCCGGTTACCGTTCCGCCCCGGCCGCCATTCGCGGTCTCCTGACCTTCGGGGTTTGCGTGACCTGGGTGGGCGTCTCCTTCCTGGTCTGGCTTTTCTTCCGGGTGGAGCCTCCCTTTGCAGTCCTCGCCGGGAGCCTCGTCATCGTGACCGGACCCACCGTGGTCCAGCCCATCCTGAAACGGATCCGGCTCAAGTGGAACCTCCACAACATCCTCCACTGGGAGGGGGTCCTGATCGATCCCATCGGGGTTTTCCTGGCGGTCCTGGCCTATGAATGGGTTGTCGGCGGGGGAGGCGAGGAGGCCTTCATCCATCTCCTGATCCGGATCACCGGCGGGCTCCTGATCGGTTATGCCGGCGGGGAACTCATTGCCTGGCTCCTCAAGCGCCGCATCGTCCCGGAGGAAATGGTCAACGTATTCATCATCGGCTCGGCGATGACCATCTTCGGGGCCACGGAAGGCCTGGTGGCGGAAGGCGGCCTGCTGGCGGTGACGGTCGCCGGGCTGGTCTGCGGTTCGCGTCAACCCCCGGCCATCAAGGACATCGTCGAGTTCAAGGCGATCATCACCGATCTCCTCATCGGCTTTGTCTTCATCCTCCTGACGGCCCGCCTGCAGTTCCAGCAGTTCATCGATTTCGGCTGGCGCGGCCTGGGCCTGGTGGCGGCGGTGATCCTCCTGGTGCGCCCCCTGGCGGTGCTGGCCAGCACCTTCGGGTCCAAGCTCCAGAAACGGGATATCGTCTTCCTTTCCTGGGTGGCCCCGCGGGGCGTGGTGGCGGCATCCATGGCCTCGCTGTTCACCCTGACCCTGGTCCAGCAGGACCGCTTCCAGAACCCGGCCTTCCTGGAATCCTTCGTCTATTCGGTGATCTTCGCCACAGTCCTCCTGCAGGGCCCGACCGCCGGCCCGCTGGCACGGCTGCTTCGCGTCACCGAAAAGGAGCCCGACGGCTGGCTGATTGTCGGGGCCCATCCGGTGGCCCGGGAAATCGCCCGCTTCCTGGAGCGCGTCCGGGGCGTTCCCGTGGCCCTCATGGACGGCAACCGGAAATCGGTCCTGGAGGCGCAGAAGGAGGGATTGAAGGCCTTCTACGGCGATGCGCGGGAAACGGCCCGGATCGAGGACCGCTCCGAGATGCACGGGGTGGGGAAGCTGATGGCCTTCACCGACAACGAGGACCTGAACGAGCTCCTGTGCAAGAAGTGGGAACCTGTCTACGGACGGGAACACGTCTACCGATGGGCCAGTTCCCCGGCCACCGAGGAGGACGTCAACACGACCGGAATCATCCTCTGGAGCTGGATGCCCAAGCCCTCCATGATCAGCTCGGAACTGCTCCTCGGGGAGGCGGCCATCATCGAGTTGGAAGGGGAACGCCTGGAGGATCCGGGCAACCTGGCCGCGCTGCTGACCTCCCACTCCGAGGAGGTCCTGCTTGATCCCGGCCCGTCGAGCAAACTCAAGGCCAGCAAGGCCACCACCCGGACCCTGTACCTGCAGCGCGAGGCGGATTACCTGCTCAACGCCCTCTCCGAGCGGCGGATTCTCATTTCCCGGGCCACCACCATGGAGGCGGTCTACGAGGAGTTGGCGGAGGTCCTGGCCTCGACCGAGACCGGCATCACCAGCGATGTCCTGTACGCGGACATTCTCTCCCGGGAATCGAACATGCCGACCACCCTGGGCCACGGGGTGGCCCTGCCGCATACCCGTTTTGCCGGCATGGTGCACGCCTCCTGCGCGGTGGCCATCATTCCCGAGGGGATCAGGATGGGCGACGAGCCGGACCCGGTGCACCTGGTCTTCATGCTGGCCAGTCCGGTCGACGAGGCGGAGATGCACCTCGCCGTGATGGGTGAGATTGCCCGGCTCTGTGCCGACGAGGAAGTCCGCACGATGCTCTTCGAGTGCCGGGATCCGCAGGATGTCCTGCCCGTCATCCGGCAGTACCGGAGGCAGCACACGCCCTTCGCCCAGGCCCGGGGCTGAGGAAGCTCAGCCCTTGCCGATCCCGTGCGCCTCAAACCCGATCCGGCGCAGCCCGGCCAGGTCCGTGAGGTTGCGGCCGTCGAAAAAGAAGGCCGGCTTTTCCATGCCCGCGAATATGCGCTCGTAATCCGTCCGGTCCATGCGGAACTGGTCCCATTCGGTGAGGAGGGCGACGGCATGCGCCCCCCGGGAGGCAGCGTAGGGATCCTCCGGGAAACTGACCTGCGGGTGGCCTTCGGGCAGTTCGAGATCGGCCAGGATCTGCCGGGGGGTCACCTTGGGATCGTAGATGGCCAGGTTGGCCCCCTCCTCGATGAGGTCCCGGCAGACATAGATGGCGGAGGATTCCCGGGTGTCGTTGGTGTCCTTCTTGAAGGCGAAGCCGAAGATGGCGATCCGCTTTTCCGACACGGTGTTGAAAAGGTTGCTGACAATCCGTCGGCTGAAACGGTGCTTCTGGTAGTCGTTCATGGTCACCACGGACTCCCAGTAGGCGGCCACTTCCGGCAGGCCGAAATAGTTGCACAGGTAGACCAGGTTCAGGATGTCCTTCTGGAAACAGGAGCCTCCGAAGCCGACGCTGGCCTTGAGGAACTTGGGACCGACGCGGGAGTCCCGCCCGATGGCGTAGGCCACCTCGTCGACATCCGCCCCGGTCGCTTCGCAGAGGGCCGATATGGCGTTGATGGAGCTGATCCGCTGGGCCAGGAAGGCGTTGGCGGTCAGCTTGGAAAGTTCCGAGCTCCAGAGATTGGTGGTGATGATGTTTTCCCGCGGGACCCAGCGGGCATAGACGTCGGCCAGGGCCCGCACCGCCGCTTCCCCCTCCCCGTCGGGCTCGCCCCCGATGAGCACCCGGTCCGGGTTCTCCAGGTCCTCCATGGCCGTGCCCTCGGCCAGGAATTCAGGGTTCGACAGGACCTGGAATTTGCAGGTGCTTTCCGCCGCATCCAGGATCCGCTTGATCGATTCCGCCGTCCGCACCGGCAGGGTCGACTTCTCGACGATGATCTTGTCGCTCCTCGCCACCCGGGCAATTTCCCGGGCGCACTTCTCCACGTACTTCAGGTCCGCCGCCTTGCCCGCGCCTACCCCGTAGGACTTGGTCGGCGTCCCCACCGCGATGAAAATAATGTCCGAGCTGTCGATCCCCTTCTCCACGTCCGTGGAAAAAAAGAGGTTCCGCCCGCGCGCTTCCTGCACCACCTCCAGCAGCCCCGGTTCATAAACCGGCAGCTCGTCCGTCTCCCAGGCCGCGATCCGCCCACCGTTGACGTCCACCACCAATACCTCGATGTCCGGACACTTCTGCGCGATCTTGGCCATCGTCGGCCCCCCGACATACCCCGCTCCTATGCAGCAAATCTTCATGAAATTCGCAGGAAATGCGCTATCCGTCCGCTGGCGAGCCTTTATTTCCCCACGCGTCCCCCTCCGCGCTTGACCTGCCTCAATTTATATTAATAAGTAATAATTATGATACGAAAACGGGTGTACCTGCTGGTCCTGGCCGGCAGTCTGATATTGGCCGAACTGGTCGGGGCCCCGTCCTCGATCGCGATTCGTGAAGCGAAAGTGCTGGGGCATGCGGAGGAAAGGGCGCAGCGGCTGGCGGAGCAGGTGCTGGGAAACGACCGGGAGAAGTTCGTGGATTACACGACGACGGGCGGGACCTGGAACGTAAAGAACGACTCCACGTGGTGCAGCGGCTTTGTCCCGGGGATCTACTGGTACCTGTGGGCGATCACGGGTGAGGCGGGCTGGCGGGACCTGGCGATGAAGTGGACGGAGGGGGTGCGTTCGCGGGCCACGGCGACGGACAACGACACGGGATTCCAGGTCTACGAAAGCTTCGGGCTGGGGTATGCCTTCGACGAGACCCTTCGGTCCAATTACGGACCGGTGCTGCTGCAGGGGGCGGACACCCTGGTCAACCAGCGCTACAACCCGGACATCGGCTGTTTCCGGTCCTGGGACCAGAACCTGACGGACCCGTACTCGGGATTGTTCGAGGTCAATATCGACCAGATGATGAACCTGGAGCTGATCCTCTGGGCGGGATTGAACGGGGGGCCCCCGGAGTACGTGGATTACGCGGTGAGCCATGCCGACAAGACCTGGGAGCACAACGTCCGGCCGGACGGAAGCACCTATCACGTGGTCTCCTACAACCTGGACGGGACGGTGGACAGCAAGCGGACGCACCAGGGCTGGACGCGGGACTCGACCTGGTCGCGCGGGCAGGCCTGGGCGGTCTACGGGTACACCATGGTCTACCGCTACACCGGATTGCCGCGGATGCTCTCCCGGGCCATCCGCTGCTATGATTACTTTATCCGGGAGACCATCCTGGACGACAACAACTACATTCCGTATTCGGATTTCGACGCCCCGCTGGACTCCCGCAATCCGCGGGACACCTCGGCCGGGGCGATCGTGGCCTCAGCCGCCCTGGAGCTGTACCAGATCACCGGCGACCGTCGGTACCTGATGAACGCGGAGGCCATCCTGGGAAGCCTCTCCTCGCCGCAGTTCCTGACCATCGGCTGGGGCTGGCAATCGATTCTCGGGGGAGCCTCGGAGAAGTGGGGCAGGTCGGATGTGGGGGCCATATTTGCCGATTTCTATCTGCTGGAAGCCCTCTACCGCTGGGAACTGGTGGAGCAGCCGCCCGCCCAGGTCACGGGCAGCTGGGCCGGCTACGATGTCCTCGACTCGCACTTCGTCGACACCGGGGACTGGATGGGCTGGATGCTGGCCCGGGACGCCCCTTATCTATATCACTACGGCCTTGAAGACTGGCTTTATGTGGAGAATTCCACTGTATCGGACCAGGGTGCCTGGTTCTACGCCTTCCGGCCCTGAACTCCAAACCAACCTAGATCATGAGCAAGAACCCTCGAATCGGGATCATCCTCGAGCCATGGGAATCCGACAGTTTCCTGCCCGAGCCGGTAATGGCCGAATTTTACCGCCTCAGCGACTCCATTCACCTGGTGGCCTCCAGCCGTTTCCCGGACGGGGAGGGACTGACCGGGTGGCTTCAGGAAATCCGGCCGGAAATCCTCGTTACCGGCTGGACCACGCCCAGACTGCCGGAGGACCTGACATCGGAGGTCCCGGACCTCAGGTATGTCTGTCATCTGGTCGGATCGGTGCGCAGCACCATCCCGGAGCGGCTGATCGGGGAGGGTCTCCTGATCACCAACTGGGGCCACTCGATTGCCCGGACGGTGGCCGAATGCGCCCTCATGCTGGCCATCGCCGGTCTGCGCGGGGCTTCCTACTGGACCCTTGAAATGCATTGCCGCGGGGGCTGGAAGGACCGGACCACGACCGTCACCGGTTCCCTGTTCGGCCGCAAGGTGGGCATTCACGGTTTTGGCGGGATATCCCAGGAACTGCGCAAGCTGCTGGTTCCCTTCGGGGTGCCGGTGATGACCTATTCCCCGAGCGTCCCGGACAAATTGCTGGAGGAGTTCGATGTCACGCGGGCGGAGAGCCTGGAGGAACTGTTTTCCCAAAACGACGTCATCGTCGAGCTGGCGGCCCTGACGCCGAAGACCCGGGGCATGGTCAACGAGGAGCTGCTGCGGAGCATCCCGCGGGGCGGGATCTTCGTCAATGTGGGCCGCGGTGCCGTGGTCGATGAGGAAGCCCTGGCCCGGGTGGCCCGGGACGGGCACATCCAGGTCGCCCTGGACGTGTACGCGGAGGAGCCGCTGCCGGAGGATTCCCCCTTCCGCCACCTGGACCATGTGCTGACCCTGCCGCACCTGGCCGGGCCCACTGTGGACCGTCGTCAGGACGCCGCCTGGCACGGCCTTGAGAACATCCGCCGATACCTCCGGGGTGAGCCCCTGCAGAGCCGGATCACTCCCGAAGTCAGCCGCCGCATTTCCTGAACCATGGCCCCATACCCGGAAAGTTACCTTCATTGGCAGGACACGGCCCGTGAACTGCTCGAAGCCCTGATGAAACTGACCAGGCCGGACGGCTCGGAGGTCGAGCTGACCGGCAACGCCAGCGACCACGACGCCAACGCCGACCGCTTGGAGGCCTTTGCCCGGCCCTGCCTGCTGGCGGCCCTCTGGCTGCAGAGCGCTCCCCGCGACGGGGATGCCGGGCGGCGCGAGGAGATTGCGGGCTGGTTCCGGCAGGCCCTGGTCCGCGGCACCGATCCGGCCTCCCCGGATTTCTGGGGCCCCAACACCAATTACCACCAGAACGGGGTGGAGATCGGTCTGCTGGTCTGCGCCCTGCTGCTGGCCCGCCGGCACTTGTGGGATCCCCTCGGGGAATCCGCGCAGGCCCGGGTCGCCCGCTGGGTGGCCACCAACCGGGCCACCGGACACCACTGGAACAACCACATGTTCTTCGGGGTGCTGGCCCTGGAGTTCCTCCGGGCGACCGGTTACGGCCGGCCTGCAGACGATGCGGCCATCGACTACTGGTTCAGCGAGATGGAAAAGATGTACCGCGGCCGGGGCTGGTTCATGGATGGCCTGAACCAGAGCTACGACCACTACAATTCCTACGCCTTCCATTTCTATGGGCTCCTCTGGACGCACCTTTTCGGGAAGACTGCTCCGGAGCGGGCCCGTCGCTGGTGCGGCTGGGCCACGGAGTTCCTCGATGAATACCAGCACCTCTTCGCGGCTTCCGGGGAGCATCCCGCCTTCGGCCGTTCCATCACCTACCGCTTCAATGCCAGTGCGCCGTTTTCCCTGGCCTGCCTCCTGAAGGTCAGCCCGCTGACGCCCGGACGGGCCCGGCGGCTCTGCACCCGCAACCTGGACTTCTTTCTCAACCAGCCCATCTACCAGGATCAGGGGGCCATCGGCCTGGGCTGGCATGATGTCTTTCCGGAAATGGTGGAAAAGTATTCCTGCGCCGGCTCGGTCTACTGGGCCTCCAAGGCATTCGTGACCCTGCTGCTGCCCCCGGACCATGCCTTCTGGACGGACCCGGAGGAGCCCCTGGCCGCGGAGGCCGGGGACTTCGTGCGGCCGCAGCCGGAGGCCGGGCTGATCCTGCGCGGCATCGGCGGAGAGGTGGAAATCCTCAATGCCGGGAGCGAGATCACGCCGGTCAACATGCCGAAGTTTGGCCCCTGGAAATGGGGCAAGCTGGCCTACCGGACCGGCATCGGCTTCCAGGTGGGGCAGCACGGCGAGTACTACAACAAGCTGGCCGGGTACTACTCCCCGGACGGCGGCCTGACCCTCGACGGGGGACCCGACGACCGGATCCACGGCCGGCATTACACCCTGCCGCTCTCCATATCCGAATCCCACTTTTCCTGCACCTATGCCCTCGGCGACAAGATCGGGCAGCTGGTCACCCTGGTGGAAAGCCATCTCTGGTGGCGCCGGGGCTGGCTCCTGCAACTGCACTGGACCGATGCCTACCAGCCGGTACGGCTGACCCTCGGCGGTTACGCCCTCTCCAGCCGGGATCCGGAGCTGCTGCAGCTTGGGGAAACGGAGGCCTGCGCCACTGCCAGCAACGGCCGTTGCTGGAGTGCCCTGCAGCCCCTGGCCGGATTTGAGTGTGTCGGAAGGGACAGCCGCCTGGATGAAAGCGTGCCCCGCAGCCATGTCCAGGCCCCCTACCACATGACCCCGCTGGCCCGGACCGGAAAAGCCGGCGGCGTCCGCATCCTGGCGGCCCTCTCCGGGGCTGGTACCGACCCTGGGGAAGCCCGGCCCTGGGCCCTGGTCGACGGATCCGCCGGGTCCTGGAAATTCCGCCACCCGGTCCTCGGCGACTGGGAAATTCAGCATCCCTCACTCGTCCGGCTGCCTTAGGCGGGCGGCTGACCGGGGATTCCTTCCCCCGGGCTTGCCTTACCACCAGCCCAGCTGGCGGCAGCTCCGGAGCGCTTCTCCAACCGGCTGCAGATAGGGATGCCACTGGCGTTCCCATTCCAGGCTGATAACCCCCGCGAACTGGTCCCGCTCGAACAACTCCACGGCCTCGGCCAGCGGGAATTCCCCCTGGCCGGGCAGCACGTAGGTGAAGGGATGGCGGGCCGAGGGAACGCTGATGCTGTCCTTGATGTGGACGTGGACCACGTTCTCCCGGATTCGCTCCCAGGTGTGCGTCAGGCCTTCCCCGCCCTTCTTCCAGGTGTGGTGGGTGTCCCACAGCATGCCCACCGGAGTCGCCAGGGCTTCCTGCAGCTGCTCAATCGCCGGCGAGGCGGTCAGGCAGTCATGGGTCTCCACCATGATGTCCGTCTTCCAGCCGTTCCGGTTTTTCAGGTCCCGCCACCAGGCAATGGCCTCCACCGTGGCCTTGAGGTCCTCCGACGAGAGCTCGCTGGCATGGCTCCCTCCGTCAAATACCCGCAACCAGGGCACTTCCAGTTCTTCCGCCCATTCGATGAATTCCAGGAAGGCCGTCCGGTCCTCCTCCTTGCTCCCGACAAGTTTCCAGGAGGTGTCCAGGGAGACAACGCCCAGGCCCGCCTCATCCAGCCGGGCCCGCAGCGCTTCCGGCTTCCCGTAGCGCTCCCGGAACAGCGCCGGCAGGTCCACCCGCTTCTCCAGGGTCCGCAGCTCCAGCTGCCGGATCCCGTTCTCCCGGGCCAGCTCCAGGACTCCGTCCAGGTCCAGCTCCGGACATCCCAGGGTGGAAAAACTCCAGTGCAGTTGTGTCTTCATCTTCATGGCCATCCTTTTAATAATTATTAAGCAATGTTCTTGCCTATGCTCCCGGATGGGGCAAGAAGAAAGGAATGGAAAGGACGCGGAAGGGAAAGCTGGAGGGCAAGCGGGCCCTGGTCACGGCGGGGGGCCAGGGGATCGGCCTGGCTATCGTGCGGGAGCTGCTGGAGGCGGGTTGCCAGGTCTGCGTGCATTATTTCAGCAGCGAGCCGGACCTGGCCGGCCTGCGGTCGGAAAGCGGGGCCAGCCAGGAGCGCAAGCTGAGTGCCTTCCAGGCCGACCTGTGCCGGGAAGGGGAGGCGGAAGCCCTGGTCCGGGCGGCGGTGGAATCGATGGGCGGACTGGACATTCTCATCAACAACGCGGGTTCCCTGGTGGAACGGCGACAGTTGGAAGAGGTCGACCCGGAATTCTACGGGCGGGTCATGGACCTCAACCTGGCTTCCATGGTCCGGGTGACCCGGGCCGCGTTGCCCGCCCTGAAGCAGGCCGGTCAGGCCAGCGTGGTCAACCTCTCCTCCCTGGCCGGGCGCAAGGGCGGCCACGGGGGCTCCCTCCTGTACGCGACCGCCAAGGGGGCGGTCCTGACCTGGACCCGGGCCCTCTCCGCGGAGCTGGCCCCGGCCGGGATCCGGGTCAATGCCGTCGCCCCGGGGCTGATCCTGGGTACCAGTTTCCACGCCACCCATACCACGGAGGAATCCGCCCGGGAGACCATTCGCGGCATACCCCTGGGACGGGCCGGCAACCCCGCCGACGTGGCCCGGGCCGTGGCCTACCTGGCCTCGGAATACGACGGTTTTATCACCGGGGCCACCATCGACATCAATGGAGGCGTCTATTGTGCCTGATGCGTGCCGGGAGGGGCCGCCAATTGAATTGACGTCAGTCATGCTTCATATTTATTAGGAACCGGATGTTGACCCGCATTAATAAGTTTTTGCATATCAATTAAGAGTACTTAGCCTGACCCAAGATGCCAAAGAAAGTGTCGCAGATCCAGATCGCCCAGGAATTGGGGGTTTCCCAGTCGCTGGTTTCCATCGTTCTGAACGGACGCAAGGAGGGCATCGCCCCCCAGACCTATGAGCGGATCTGGGCCTGCGCCATCAAGCACGGCTATTCCCCCAAGGGCATGAAGCTGCCCGAGGGCACCGGTCTCGGGGACGACCAGATGCAATCCGTCGGGTATTTCCTGCGCTCCCCCCTGCGACTGGCCAACAAGAGCAACTTTTTCAGCCATGTGGCCCAGGGCCTGCACGACTACCTGCGGGAGCAGCAGGTGAACCTGGTCTTCCTGGGCTCGGAGATGGATATCACGGCCAAGGAACTCAGGACCAGCCGCTGGCGCAAGCAGCCCCTGTCCGGCATTGTCGTCATGGGGGAGGTCCATGCGGATTTCCTGGCCGCCGTCCGCGGACTGAAGCGGCCCCTGGTCTACCTCAGCGCCCGGAGTCCCGGGCTCTGCCACTCGGTCAACGCCAACGAGTACCAGGCCGCCGAACAGCTGGTCAACCACCTCTACAGCCTCGGTCACCGCAATTTCGCCTTCCTCGGCGGCATGTGCGCCCGAAGCCGCAACGACGAACGCCTGCAGGGCCTCATCCGCGCCCTTGAGCGCCATGACCTCGAGCTCCCCGATGAGAATGTCCTGATCCTCGACGATGCCGAACGCAAGCAGGGCTACCAGTTGGCCGAAAAGCTCCTCCTGCTCCAGCCCGACCCGTTCCCCACCGCCTGGGTCTGCGTCAACGGCCTCCTCGCCCGCGGCGTCCTCAGCAAACTCTTCATGGAGGGAATCCGGGTCGGTGAGGAGATCAGCGTGGCCGCCTTTGACAATACCCGCGTCTGCTCCGATGAACTCCCCGGCATCACCAGTGCTTCCTCCATTCCCGAAGACCTCGGCCGCGAGGCCGGCCGTATCCTGCTTAACCCCGAACTCCACGGCGGGGAATCCCTCCTCGACGTGGTCCTCCCCTCCAAGTTCTTTGAGCGCGAAAGCTCCGGACCCGCCCCCGAGCAGATCTGCGAGCGTATCCGCAGCTTCGCCTCCGCCTCCTGAAAACACCCGCCGCAACCCCCACCGGCCCCGCGCCTCCCCGCGGGGATTAATAATTATAATATAACCCATTGACATCTGCCCGTGGCATTAATAATTATTAACGAAAATTATCCTACCACGCCCATTTACCCCTGTCCTATGAAGTCCCTGAAACGACGCACCACCCGGCCTGGAAGGCTGATCAGAACTGGGCTGGCCACGATCCTGGCCCTGCCGGCAACGGTCCTTGGCCAAGCGACCGGCCCGGAAGAAGGCGAAGTTTTCGAACTATCGCCGTTTGAAGTCTCGACCTCGAACGACGTGGGCTATCTGTCGACCAACTCGACCTCGGGAACGAGCCTGAACACGGCCATCAAGGACCTGCCGATGGCCCTGCAGGTAATCAACCAGGATTTCATCACGGACCTGGGGGCGACGGACATGGACGAGGCCCTGGCCTACGCGGCGGGGGTCTTCACGGACGACCAGGCGGCCTCGAACAGTATCGGGGCGACGCGTTCCACGGGCAGCGACGACCGGTCGATATCCTCGGCGGGGAGCGGGGACCGGTTTGCCAACGTGGTCTACATCCGGGGGCTGGCGGTGCCGTTCCAGAACCGGATGGGCTTCCGCTACGGCGGGGTGGTGGTGACGCCGAATTCGGCCATTGCCCTGGGCGGGTTGCTGGACTCCTCGAACATCGAGCGCATGGAAGTGGTCAAGGGTCCGAATTCGCTCCTGTACGGGGTCGGGGTCCTGACCGGGATCGTCAACGTCATTCCCGAAAAGCCGCTGAGCGAGCCGCATTACGAGTTCAGCGTGAAGGGGGGCAGCCACGACTTTTTCCGCACCACGGCGGACCTGACCGGCCCGATCTTCAAGGAGGGGCAGTCCTTCCTTCCCGGCTCCCTGAATTACCGGGTGGCGGGTGCCTATGAAGAACGGGGAAACTGGACGGATTTCCGGGAGAAGCAGGTCGAGTACTATACGGTCCAATTGGAGCACCGCTGGAGCGACAAGACCCGGATCTTCCTGGAGTACCAGAACGGGAATACCCGGGAAAGCGGCGTCGACAGCCAGTGGATCATCGATGAGGTCAACCGGGCCTACGACACCGAGTTCCGCAATGAATGGGATGAAGGTTTCAACTGGGCCCGGCACGAAGGGACCATCGACTCGCTGCGGTCCATTGACCCGACCAGTTTCAGCTCCTCGATTTCCACCACGGTAGGGGAGCAGTCCGGTTTCCTGCTGACGGACCAGGCCTTTGCCGGCGGAGGCAAACCCGAGGAATTCCGCATTTCGGGTCCGGATACCTACGATGAGCGGGACGAATGGAATTTCATCGCCGACCTGGAAGTGTATCCGCTGAAGGGCCTGACTTTTAATGCCGGGGTATTTCTTTCCGAACAGGAAACCGACGGCCTGGACCTGAGCCTGCGTTCCCACGCCGCCTCCAATCCGCTGGTCTTCAACCGCGACACGACCCAGTTCGACAGCCAGTTGAACGGCATCTGGAACGCCGGAGGCGTTTATGGGGTGCAGATGCAGGATGTGGTGGAAGCGGCAGCCGGCGTCAACATCAGCCCGGCCGAGGGAGAGGATCCCAACTGGATATTCCCGGCCCTCAACGACGACATCAAACTGGTCGAGTACTTCTGGCAGCGGGACCTGGTCAAGAGCAAGTCCACCCAGGCCCGGCTGCGCGGTACTTACACGATCGATAGCGGATGGCTCTTCGACACCCGCGCCAACCACACCTTCCTGGCCGGCTACAGCTACCTGAATGACAAGGTCGACTTCCCCGACGGGGGCATTTCCAACGTCAATGCCTGGGCCAATCCGGTAATCGAGAACATCGAGGGTGAGAGTCCGGAGGACCGGGAGGCCCGGAGAGCTGCCCTCCTGACCGACCAGCGGTCCAACGACGGTCTTTACTACCGCTCCATCGCCAACTTCGAGCCCATCTATTTCGATGGCCGCAACGACGGGGTCGACGGCCACAACACGGTCCGGGCCGGCGATGTCTACCTCAACCAGGACATTACCCAGGAGGGCTATTACGGTGTCTACCAGGGCAAATTCTTCGACGACAAGGTGGAACTCATCTTCGGGATTCGCCGCGACATCTACAACGCCGTCCAGTACACCTACAAGCGGGTGGATGTGGACGACGAGGTGCTGGAATCCGCCGCCTATGACACGGTCTACAGTGATGTCCTGAATGAGATCAGCAAACGCTTCGGCATTCCCCTGGGGGATGTGAGCGACGACTCCAAGCTGACCCCCGAGCAAATCGACGCCCGGGAATCGCTGCTGAACCAGCGGACCGAGGACGGCCAGTACGTCTCCACCTATTACGAGAACACATATGAAAGCGGCAATGCCGGATACGGTTACTTCGGGGCCAACCGGGCCGGCCCGGTGGATGAGTTTTACGGGAAAGTCCCCCTCAGCGAGCATGAAATTTTCGAGGAAGATGTCACGGTCGACACCCTGACCTTCGGGATCAATTTTGACATCACCAGGGACCTGACCCTCTACGGGCTCTATTCCGAGGGAATCTCCCCCAATACCGCTCTTCGCGACGGGGACGGGGAAATCATTCCGGCGGAAAGCACCCGGAACAAGGAGATCGGGCTCAAGTTCGACCTCATGGACAGCCGGATATCCGGCAGCGTCGCTATTTTTGAAATCCAGCGGGACAATGCCATCTGGGATGTGGACTGGGCCCCCGCCGCCTCGAAATGGCTGGACGCCCAACTGGAAGTCAACCGCAGCCGCGAATGGGAAATCCCCACCTTTGACCCGACCCTGCCCTCCAACTACTATGTGCGGGAACAATACCTGGCGGATTACCTGGGCAGCGTCATCGGAGTGGATCCCGGCAAGCTGAAGTTCCAGTCGATTGGGGATACCATTTCCCAGACCCTCCTCCGCGAGGACATTCCGGATGAAATCGCCCCGACCCTGCGGGACAAGTTGATCCTGATCAACTCGGTGAAGACCCAGACCGTGTTCCCGGAGGAGATGATCGCCGGCATGAACCTGACCCAGCAGTTCGGAGGCAATGTCTCGGTCAACAACATTGGCTTTGATCCCGAGGGCCTGGACGAACTGTTCGAGGTTTCCCTCTACAATCCGGACACCGGGGAAATCACGACCACCCAGGTCAGCTCGGCGGCGGTCCTCTACCACGCCTTCATGACGCGGGAGATCGACAAGACCAAGAATTCCTTCCTGGCCAACAACCACCCCATCCGCTACCGGAACTTTGACGGGGCCCAGCCGCAGGACAACAACTCGGTGGACCTCAGCCGGGCCCAGGGAGCCCTCGTCACCTTCGACGAAACCATCCGCGGGGCCGAGTTCGACGTGGTCCTGACCGTCAACGAGAACCTGCAGTTCGTGGTCAGCTATTCCCACATCGAGCGGGAAGCCAATGACTCCTTCAATTTCACCCCCTGGCGCAGCATTTCCAGCGGCGATGAACCCTTCGTCCCGGTCTTCACCATGCTGCACCGGGAATACGGCTGGGAACAGGCCGGGATCCAGCCGGTCTGGGTCAACTACGATGCCTATTCCGCGGTCGCTTCCGGCGGCGGCGTGGTCAGCCGCGATGCCATCGAATCGGCAATTGTCGAGGAAGTGGAGAATCCGGACCAGACCATTCCCGTGCAGGATATGGCTTCCCGCAACGCCCAGGGGCAGGAGCTGATTTTCATTGACCGGGAGGGGAATGTCATCAACGAAGCCAACCCGGCCAAGTCCAGCGATTACGACCAGGTCTTGAACGGGGTCAGCCTCAACTTCAATCCCGAGGATGAAGCGGCCGTCTGGGGCAAGTTTACGTTCACGGAAGGATTCCTCGACAACCTGAGCCTCAATCTCGGGGTCAAGTATGTCGGCAAGTCCAGAACCAGTGTGGCCTTTAACTCCGCCAGCCCCCTCAATCCCCTCACCGTGACGCCCGAGGTTTCCGATTATTTCCGCTTCGATGCCGGGATGAGTTACCGCTGGGACTGGAACAACTATGATTTTCGCTTGTCGCTCAATGTCTATAACCTGTTCAACCATACCTATGACGTGACCACCACGGTTCTCGACATTCCGAACCCGATTACCGGTGAGACCGTCACCAAGCGAACCGAACAGTACTATGCCCCCATATCTTTCCGACTGGGCCTGACCGTGAGTTTCTAGGTCAGCCGGATTTTTTAACCCGAACCACCCGTTACCTAAATCAAAAATATCAATACAATATGAGAAAGTTACTACCCTCCTCACTCGTTCTCCTGGCAGCCGTTGGATCCGCATGGGCTGACTGGAATGTCGAATTCGACTTCAATTCCGGCATTCCCCAGGAAGTCTTCGTTTCCAACCTGATTGAAGGCGGAACTGCCGTCGCCGACACACTGGACGGCTGGATGCGCCTGCAGCACGGGGATCCGCTGGAAGACACCAACAACCTCTGGGTGATGCTTCCGCTGAGTGAAGACCTCAAGGCGGCCTCCATTGCCGCAAACGGTCCGGTCACGGTTTACTTCGAGATGATGCACCCCTCCGTCAGTGGCACCCCGGCCATTGTGGACGTGGCCTGGGGCCTCTCCAACGAGGATCCGGACACGGTGCTCGAGACCCGCTACAATGTCTTCAATGCCATGATGCGCATCAATGCCGGCACCTCCGGTTTTGAGCTGCGCGATGGCGGTTCCTATGTCCCGGTTACCCTCCTGGAAACGGATACGCCCTACCAGGTCTGGATCGTGGTCGACTACACCCTGAACTACATGGAAGTCTTCATGCAGGGCGGCACCGGCGACTATGCCTCCCAGACCAGTATCGGGGTGGCGGCCTTCCGCGTCGACCCTGCTGCTGAACAGACTGTGGACTACTTTGCCATCGGCTGTTCCGACGGGACCCTGGCTGAGCCCAAGGGCGTCGATTACTTCCTGTTCGACAATGTGGCCATCGACACCACCGGCCAGAACCTGGCCACGCCGTCGATCGCCGAGCCGGTCACCTGGGCCGGCTACACCGTCGACGGTAATGGAAACGCCAATACCGGTGACTGGCTGGGGATCATCAACGTCACCCACGCCCCCTGGGTCTACAGCTGGTCGATGGGGGCTTACCTCTACATTGAGGAAGCCAACGTCACCGACGGCGGCGGCTGGGTCTACGTTTCCAAGTAAGCGCTAGCCGTAAGTCTATCCGACCCTTTCAGGCGGTCCCCCTCACGGGGACCGCCTTTTTCTTACAGGGCCGGCAGGGCGGGATCCTCGATCTCCCAGTCTCCCGTGACCGGATGGGCCAGGTGCCAGTGACCCTGGTCGGCCTCGACGAGGGTCCACGGCTCCCACTGTTCCTCATTCGGCCCGGAACCTATAACCACAGCCAGGATCTGCCGGCCGGACACGAATCCGGACTGCATCACCGGGGTCGCATCGTAGGGAGCCAGCAGTTGCCGGCGGGGTTGGCCCGCCTCGAGGCGCCGGACTTCCGGACTGCCGAGCCCGTGCAATCCCTGCACAAACGAGCTGAGCTCACCGTTGGAGGCCAGGGCGAATCCCGGACCGGTGCTTTCGGATCCCGCATCCGGGGAAGGCAGCCCCAGGGCCAGGCCGCCCTGCCGGTAGCAGACGGCTTCTCCCGAGTCGACCCGGTGAAGGACCAGCAGCCAGGGGCCCTTCCAGAAAATATCCGTGCGGACCGGAAGGTTGAATCCGTTGTCCCGGGTGCCCAGGCAATAGAGGTAGGCCATGTGGTCGGCCTCCGTGATGATGGGAATGGTCGAGTGGCGGCCCATCCGCTGGCCGGTGGACTGGCGTTCGACGGTCAGGACCGCGTCCACCGGGTAGGCGTCGAGGGAATCCCCGACCAGGAAGCCGTGCCCCGTCCGGTAGCTCAGCTTGGACCATTTCCAGGGGCCGTAGCGCTCCGCGTTTCCCCGGGAGACCTGCGAACCGCCGTTCAGCAGCTCCACCTGACCCCCGATTCCACGCAGGATGAAGCGCGGCGCGGGGATTACCCGGACAAAGTCACCCCGTTCCGCGGGGTAGGGCAGCTCGGCGTCGGTCCAGAAGGGATGCGTGGGGGGGATGGTCAGCATCATCAGGCCCTTGGCCGCCCAGTAGGGCGAGCCCGCACAGGAATAGGGTTCCGCGATGCCGTGGAACTCATCCGTCCAGCCGATGGAGAGGCAGCCTTGATCCTGCCCGATCGGGTGGGAAAGAAAGAACTCGAGGTTCTTGCGGCAAAGGCGGCGCATTTCGCCGTCCGGCAGGACCCCCAGATTGAGCCGCGCGGCCAGCCCGAAGACGCCCAGCCCGTTGAAGCGGTAGGTGATGGAGCGCCCGTAGGGCAGGTGCTCGCCGGAGGCGGCGTAGAAATGCGCGTAGTCCTGGACAAAGCTCCGCGCCCAGTTCATCCACCGGGTGGCCCTCGAGGGATCCGTGTCCCCGTATTGCAGGGCCCACCACAGGCCGTAGGTGTGGAAAGCGTAGGCGTTGTAATGGTCGTAGGTCTCGTTGATCCCGTCCTTGAACCAGCCGTTGCCCATATGCATGGCCTCCAGTTGCTCAAACATGAAGGCCACCGCCTCGGCATCGCCCGGGCGCCCGTACCCTTCCGCACGCAGGAACTCGATGACCAGGATCCCGAAGTAGAGGTGGTTGTTCCAGTAGCGGGCACTTCCCCGCATGCCGCCCAGCCATTCCGCCACCTGGTCCTTCTCGGCCTGGCTCAGCGGGTCCCAGATCCAATCCCGGGCCACGGTCAGGGAGATGGTCATGACGGCCATTTCCACCCCGTGCTGGTGGTAGTTCAGGAGTTCCCCCCAGTACTGGCCGCTGGCCGGGTCGGTCCCCAGCACCAGCGCCTCCCGGTACCAGCCGGCAACTGCTTCCCGCGTGAAGTCGTGCCCGCGCTGATCCTCCGGGAGCGGCTCCATCTGCAGCCACAGGGCCAGCAGCAGGCCCGGCCGGGCGACGCTCTCCAGCCGATCCGCCAGCTCCCCGTGGTCGCTGGCCGGTCCGTGCAGGTCCAGGATCGACTTTCCGGGCTCCAGCAAGGGGACCAGAGGGGCCACCAGGTCTTCCGCCATCTTCTCGAATGCAACATAGCTCTCCGGCAGGGCTTCCGCCCGGAGGTTCAGGGCCAGTCCCAAAAGCAGTCCCAGGGTCATCACAGTCTTCAGCTTCATGGATCAAAGCTACCCTCATGCCGGCCCTGTTTAAATCCAAAAATAATAAATATAAACCGGATCCGACCGGCTTGGCTCTCCTTTCGAACCTTTATTCCAAGGGCATCTCAGGTAAGCCGTCCCTCGCGGAAAATTTAATGAATTATCCTTGCCGCCCAATTGCCTAATAATTATAAATGGCCGACATGCATTCTGGAAAAATTGCCATACCCCACGCACGAATAATTTTACAGGGAATCCTGCTCCTTCTCAGCCTCAGCCTGGCCTGGACGGCCACAACCGCCCAGGGGGTCCTGCTGGACCTCGACGATCACGTCGCCGGGCCGAAGGTCGCGGGCCGCCGGGCCGTCCGGATCGACTTCCGTGATCACGACACCGGACACATCCGTATCGAGACCGAATTTACCGCGCATCTCTTCGCTGATCGTGGACAGCTGGAGGCCGAGCGACTCAACCCGGTCCAACTCCGTCGGAGCGGGCATCGGCCCGCCGCTGGTCAACAAGGCCTGTTTCTCGGCTTCCTCGAGTTC
>CAJXMX010000021.1 GCA_913056355.1 uncultured Opitutales bacterium | reverse complement strand
TCCGGGCGAGGGGAAGCTTTACTTCTGGCAGATCGCCAACCTCGTCGAGAACCGCGGGCTCTTCCCGGCCATCAAGTGCCTCTTCATCACCGACGGCGAAATTTACGGCTTTGCCAACCTGAGCGTGGATGTCGGTCCGGTAACCGTATTTTCCATTGAATTTGCCCGAATCACCTTCTGGGAAGCATCCGGCGGCGGTGACCCTGACTGCTTCAACTTCCTCATTCCGGACCGCCTGGAACAGTTCGAGGACGGCCGTCCGAACAACGACACCCGCAGCTTTGCCGCCGACCTCGGCATTGCCCCCGGTATCCACCTTCGCGGGGCCAGCATCAGCTCACCGGGAGATGCGGATTACTATAAGTTCGAGCTCATCAAGCCGGAAGCCCTGAACATTGTCCTCGACGGCGATCCGGACTTCGGCCTGACCCTCTACGATGCGGCAGGACTGGTGGTCGGGGCCAAGGCGCCCGGCAACGACCGCAAGCGCCTCAGTACCGGAGTGCTCCCGGCGGGGGTCTACTATGTCGGTATCGAGGCGCCCGATTCCGACGCCGTTGCCGCCTATGACCTGGATATTGACCCGGGCAGCTCCAGCGCCACCCGCGTCTTTTACGTCAACAGCCCGGCCGCCCTGCCGCCGGAGGTGCACAGCTTCTACAGCCTCGCCCCGGGCGACGACAGCCCCGCCGCCGCCGGCAGCAGCCCGCTTCATCCGGCCGCGACCCTGGGACGGGTCATGGCGCTGTATTCCCTGACCCCCGACGATATTGTGCTGTTCGACACCGGGACCTACCTGGATGCCATCAACCTCACCTCCGCTCCGGCCGGGATGATGCTGGCGGGGGCCCCCACCGGGCACTTCAAGGATCTGCCTGCTGAAGTCGTCTTCGGCTCCAAGCTGGAGGGCAGCGGCAGCAATCCCGGCGGGGTGGTCTCCACCACCGGCGACCTGACCCTGGTCCGCTTCATTTTCGCCAACAGCGATACCGGGCTGGCCGTTTCGCAGAGTGACGGATTCAGCGGGCTGGACCTGTCTTACGAAAACAACCTGACCGGCCTCGACCTGCAGGATTCCCAGGGCGCCCTCCTGGACGGGAACAGCTTTACCGGTAGTGGTCCGGTCAATACAGGCCTTTCCGCCTCCGGCACGACGGGACTCCAGGTCAACGACACCTTTATCCAGCTCCTGGACCAGGGCCTCGTCCTCCAGGACACCATCGACACCGCGATAACCAATCTTGAGACCGCCGAGGTCGAGAACGCGGTCGTGGCCGACGGCGGTTCCGGGCTGACCCTCCAGACCTTGCTCCTCGAGGGTGCCGAGGTCACGGAAGACGAGTTCGGCCAGCCGGTCTACACCGGCGAAGGGGTGACCGGCATCCGCGTATCCAACCACGGCGGACTCACGGCCGACGACCTCGATATCCGCCGCTACCAGACCGGGATGCACCTCAGCAACCTGGCCACGGGCGGGATCAACAACGTGGTCACGCTGGAAAACGACACGGCCATCCGCGGTTGGGGACTGGATGATACCACCATCAGCAATTCCGCCCTGCGAACCGTGGCCGACGGTTATGCCCTCGATATCGGGCTGGCCGGCGATCCGGACTCGCCCGGCAGCAACCTCACCTTGAACCAGCTCACGATGGGGGTCCTGCCCCCGGGCGACGGCTTGCTGGATCCCACCATGGTCCGGGCCAGGATTCTGGATGTGACCGGGCTCACAGCCAGCTTCACCGAGCTGAACGGAAGTGTTGAGGCGGCCAACCTGAACGGGGCCTCCTGGAACGACTCGTTGTTCTTCAACGGCAACCTGCACATTGTCGACAGCAGCGACGTGACGGTCAGCAACAATACCTTCGAGGGGACCACGGGTGAATTCAGCCGGATCCACTTTGAAAATGTCAGCGTCGGGCAGATCGACGTGAATACCGTCCGGAAAATTTCCCCGGATCCGGAAATGGAGGTCACCGGTACACTCCTTGGCACCGGTATCGAGCTGAGTGCCTCGGACAACATCGAGGTCTTCGGCAACATCATCACCCGGATCGAGACCGGGGCCATTGTAGGCGGTTTGGATGCGGACTTCTCCATGGATTCCTCCATCCATCAGAACACCTTCACCACCGGCACCACCGGCATCCTGGTCGCCAATAATTACGTCTCCGGGATTGTCCTCGATAACAACTCCGTGACGGATTACTCCGGTGATGGTATCCATGCCATCGGTTATGCCGAGGTGACCGGCAACGGGGTCTATGAATCCGGCGTGGGGATCCGCTTCGAGCCGGATGTCCCGGGCCTCTTCAGCAACCGGGTGGAGAACAATACCATCGGCCTTTCCGGTGGCGGGTTCCTCGGCAACGACGATCGCAACGCCGACCGGCACAATTTTGTCACCCTCAATGACATTGGCATCCAGACCGAGGGCGACCAGGCGGTGGCCTTCAACAAGGTTTACGAAAACGAGTACGGCCTGAAGGTGCTGGGCGACAATGTCGACGTTCACCACAACATCATCCACCGCAACGTGAACTCCGATGTCGAGGTCATCGGCTCCGACGGCTCCTCCCTCTGGAACAATACCGTGTATTCGATCGGCAACTACGCCATTCGCCTGACCGGCAATTCCTCCAACACCGACCTGCGCAACAATATTGTCTGGAACGACGGGACCGGCACGGTCCTTGGTGTCGACTTTCCCAGCGGGGACGGGCTGACCAGCGACTACAACAACTATTACGCCTCCGGCGGCGCCGTCCTCTTCGAGTGGATCAAGATCTTCGACGACCTGCTGGACTGGCAGATCGAGCTGGGTCTGGACCTCAATTCAATCGGGACCACCCGCATCGATCCGGCCCTCGACCAGCCCGCCTTTGTCGACTTGGCCGGCAGCAACTTCCAGGTCGTCGACCTCACCTCGACCACCATCAATTCCGGCGATCCCAGTTTCGACTTCTCCAATGAGCCGGGCCCCTCCAGTGGACCCAACGGGCTGCGCATCAACCAGGGCGCCTATGGAGACACGGCCCTGGCGGCACTCTCGGAGGCTTCCTACATCCGCGTCCTCTCCCCCAACTACTATCTCGACTACACCGAGGTCAACGCCCGGCGGATCGTCTGGGAGCATTTTAATGTCACCGGCAACGTCACCCTTGAGTTGATCGAGGACGGGGTGGGGTACCTGCTCGACATGACCACGGTCTCGGTTGGCAACGTCCCGGCCCAGGTCTTCGACCAGCCGGCCAGCCACGGTTCCTACTTCTGGAGCCCGCAGATGAACGGGATTTCCGGGGATGACGCCAAGCGCTACTTCATCCGCGTGGTCTCCGCCGATTCACCCTCCATCGACGACCGGAACCGAGAAGCCTTCGCCATTCCGGAAACCACCAATGATTTCTATGTCAACGACCTCTCCGGCGCGGGTGACGTCCTGACCACGGCAACCGGCGACAACCGGTTTACCGGCAAGACCCTGGCCACGCCCAAGGCCATCCTCCCGGCCCTGCTGCAGAACTACTCCCTGGCCGCCAACCAGACGGTCCATGTCGATACCGGCACTTACCTACACCTGCGAGAGGTGATCATCAGCTCGGCCGACGAGTACGGGAACAACGAAGCCTTCGTCCTGACCGGTCCCGACGGTGACGCCACCGATGTCGTTTTCGACCGTGCCGATCCCCGGGAAGGATCCACCGGGCTGCTTTTCGATGACGGATCTTTTGTCACCGTCCGCAACCTTACCCTGACCGGTGGCTACAAGGGGATCGAGGGCCGCAACAACAGCACCTTCCTGGCCTTCGAGAACATCCGCCTGGTTGGGCACACGGGCATCCAGATCCACCTGCACGGCGGCTCGGACCGGGCCAGCATCGGGAACGTCCAGGTGCTCGACGGAGCCGACCGGGGGATTGTCGTGGAAGCCCTGCTGCAGTCCCTGACCGACAGCACCGTGGACAATCACGGCGGCCTCGGTATCCGTTTGGTCGATACCGGCAACACGGTCATCGAAGGCAACACGATTTCCAACAACGCCGCCGGGGGCCTCCTTGTCGACAACGGGGTCGGTTCGACCCGGGTGACCATTGGCAACGAGGACTTTTCCCTGCTGCGGGGGAACCTCATTCATGACAACGGCGGGCGACAGCTCGATGCCAGGGGCAATGCCCTGGTGGCTGGGAATCGTGTTTTCAAGACGGATGGCAGCACCGGTTTCGAAACCGGAATAGGAGTCTACACCTGGAATGTCGATGTCCTCCGGAATGTCATCTCCGGACATTCCACCGGGGTCTATTCCTACCAGGGATCGACCATCTCGGAGAACCGGATCTACGCCAACTCGGTGCGGGGGATCGGGCTTGCCGGTTACAATGCTGAAACCGTGCAGGGCAATGTCATTTATTCCTCCCCCATTGCCGTTGAGGAGATCAGGGGCCAGTACAACGGGGGTAATGTCCTCCGGAACAACATTCTCTATGATTTCAGCACGGCCGCCTTCTCGACCAGCCGGACCAACGGCTTTGTCTTCGAGAACAATACGGTCTACAGCCCGGCCGGTGATGGTATCATAGTCCGTTCCAGCGCCAACGGGATCGTCGTCAACAATATCTTCCACCTCGAGGCGGGGAACGCCATCGACCTCGATGTGGCCAGCCAGGTCGGCCTCGACAGCGATTTCAATGTTTTCGACCTCGGTGCAGGAGCCGCCCTGGGAACCTGGGCCGGCGGCGTGCGGACGACCCTCCAGGACTGGAGGAACGTTTCCTTTATTGATTCCGACAGCCTCGCCATCGATCCCCTTTTGGTGGATCCTGACGGTATAGATGGAATTTCGGGCTACGATTCGCCGACCAATGACGGCTCCGATGACAACTTCCACCTCCAGAGCATAGTCGGCAGTGACCATACCGGCACCCTGGCTCCGGTCCTTGACGGCGGAACCGGTCTTCCGGTCTTCCCCGCTTCGACATGGGTCGACGATGCCGCGCAGTCGCCGGCCATCGACCGCGGGGACGCCGCCTCCGCTTTCGACCTGGAACCGGTCACCAACGGCAACTTCATCAACATCGGGGCCTACGGGAACACCGCCCAGGCCTCCCTCAGCCCGGCCGCCTACGTCCTCATCATGTCCCCCGCCGGAGGCGAGACCTGGCCCATCGAGCAGACCTTCAACATCGAATGGCGGAGTCAGGACTTTACCGGAACGGCCGACATCTACCTGATGCAGGAAGGGGTCGTCGACCCGGTGGCGACCATTGCCACGGCCACCGAGAATGACGGCGTTTTCGCCTGGAACCTGACCAATGCCCTGTCGCCGGATACCAACTACAAAATCCGCGTCACCCGCGGCGATGCTCCCTCCGTTTCCGGCGACAGCCTGGAAACCTTCGCCATTTCCGAGCCGATCAGTTTCTACTATGTCAACGACGGCGTGGTCGACGCCGGCGGATACACCACGGCCCCCGGCGACAACGCCAACAACGGCCTCAGCGCGGCAACCCCCAAGGCCTCCGTGAGGGCCATCCTCGACGCCTACGACCTCGGGCCGGGGGACGTCATCCTGGTGGATGCGGGTAATTACCTGGTCACGACAAATATTCTCGTCGAGGCTGAGGACTCGGGCGTCACCATCCGCGGCTTCCTGGACACCCTGCAGCCGTCCCTGGAGACCGTCCTCGACCGGGACAACCGGGCCAGCGGCTCCTACATCCTCGAGCTCAACGGGGTGGACGGCCTGACCGTCGAGCGCATCACCTTCATCAACGCCTACCACGCCATCCATGCGGAGGCCGGCCTGGCCCCCAACCTGAACGTCCGGGAAAGCCGCTTCATCAACAACGAATACGCCGGCATCGATGTGGCCGGAGGCAATACCGGATTCCTCCTTGAGGGCAGCTACTTCGAGGGAAGCGGCAACTACTCCACCGGCCAGGGCCGCCAGCAGAGCGGTGTGGTCTATTCCGGCTGGGAGGCTACCATTCGGGGCAACGAGTTCTACCGCAACTACAACGAGGGCATTTACCTCGATACGGACTACACGACCGGGGACCGCAGCTACCTGATCGAGAACAACATCATGTCGGACGGCAATTACGGGATGCGATTGGGTAACTATACCGCCAACGCCCTGGTCCGGAACAACACCGCATTCAACAACTCCCAGCGCGGCATCGATGCCCGGGGCGGGGGAACGGTGGTCACCCAGAACGAGGCTTACGGCAATTCCATCGGCATCTACGTCTGGAACGGGGCGGTGGCGATCGACAACACGGATGTCCACGACAACTCCACAGGCATCTATGCCAGCTCGGGAGGCTCCGTCTACGATAACACTGTATTCAACAACGGCAACGGCATCTATGGCTACAATGCGGACCGGATGGAAGGAAACCTCGCTTATGGCAACACCTACGGGCTCCGGTGGAACCACAGCACCATAGTATTCAACAACGTGGCCCACGGAAACACCATCGGTTTCTTTGCCGACGGTACCATCGGCAGCAACAGCCAGTGGCGGGCCGGCATGTACAACAACCTCTCTTATGGCAATACCGACGCGGCAGTCCGGATTTACTACACGATCGGCACGCCGGAAGTCATTAACAACACCTTTGTGCAGGCCGGTTCCGGAACGACAGCGGTCATTCTCGACACCGCCTCGAACATCACTTTTGAGAACAATATCGTGGCCATCGACGAGGGACTGGCCATGGACATCAGTGCCAACAGCCAGCCCGGCTTCAGCGCGGACTTCAATGTCTACCACCTGACCAGCGGCGCCTCCGGGTTCCTCTGGGGTAGCCTGCCCCTCGATACCCATGTGGACTGGTTCTACAATGTATCGGCCGACGCCCATTCGCGTTTCGTGGATCCCTTCTTCGTGGATCCCTCCGGAGGGGACTATCACCTGTCCTCCGGCTCGCCGGCCATTGATGCCGGCAACCCGGACAGCCTTTACCTGATCGAGCCGGAGCCCGCCGGCAACCGCGTCAATATCGGTGCCTACGGAAACACCACCGGAGCCACCGTCAGCGATGCGCAGTCGATACAGGTCCTCAACCCGGTCTCCCTGGACAAGCTTCTGCAGGGCACCGAGGTCACGACCGACTTTATCGCCGCCGGATTACTGGACGAACAATCGGTGGCCTGGTTCAATGCCGGTGACGGTGATGTCGGCCGCTGGGAAGAGCTGGCCACCCGCAGTGGGGCCGTTCGCCAGTCGATTTCCTCCTCCATCGACACCAGCCTGGTCACGGACCCGGCGCCACAGGGCGTCTACCAGGAAAGCTGGCGGACCGACTACGGCACCGGCATGGAGATTTCCATGGACCTGCAGCCGGGCGATTACCTCCTGCGCCTGCATTTCGTGGCCACCACCACTTCGGACAATGAATTCTTTGACCTGGAGGTAAACGGAAGCCTCATCCTCGACGATTACTCGATCTTCGCCGCCGCCGGCGGACGCTATATTGCGGTAGTGGAAGAGGTCCCGGTCAGCGTGGGTGAGGACGGAAACATCACCATCGATATCACGACGGTGGAACGGTACGGGCGCATTGCAGGCATTGAGGTCCGCCGTCTCAACGCCTCCGGCCTGCCGGTACCGACCTTCAAGGTCGAGGTCTCCTATGACGACGGCTCCAGCTTCACCCAGGTGGCCAGCGGATTGACTGTGGACAGTCGGGGCTACGGTTCCGCCTCCTGGACTCCAACCCAGCCGACCGTCGGGCGTACCGCCCTGGTCCGGGTGACCAGCGAGGATGTGCCGAGTGTCTCGGGATCATCACAGAAGTTCCTCATCGCCAATGACGGTTCGTCCTATTACATCAATGACGGTTCCCTGGTCGACGATGTCTACACCTCCGCTGTCGGGGACAACGCCAACAGCGGCAAGGATCCGACCGCTCCCATGGCCAGCCTGGAAGCGCTGCTGACCGTGTACAGTCCGGTTCCGGGTGACATCATCTATGTCGATTCCGGCACCTACAACCTGACCCGCAATATCGTCCTCACGGCTGAGGAATCCGGAATTACCATCCTGGGCGCCTACGATGCCGGCAATGCCAATGCCGAGACCATCCTCGACCGGGGCAACCGGGCCTCGCCGAACTACGTCTTTGAATTGACCGGGGCCAGCGACCTGACCCTGCAGCACCTGACCATCCTCAATGCCTACTACGGCATCTTCGCCCCGGACAACGGGGCGGCGAACCTGACTGTCCTGGACAGCCGCTTTATCAACAACGAGGAAGCCGGCATCGACATGGGTGGCGGCAACAGCGGCTTCCTGGTCGAGGACAGCTACTTTGAAGGAAGCGGGAACTACTCCAATGGGAATGGCCGCCAGGACAGCGGTATCGTCTATTCGGGACTGAACGCGGTAATCCGGAACAACACCTTCTTCCGGAACTACAGCGAGGGAATCTACCTCTACACGGACTCCACCAACGAACCGCGCAGTTTCCTGGTCGAGAATAACACCATTTCGGACGGCAACTACGGAATGCGCCTCGGTTCCTATTCCGTGAACGCCCTGATCCAGGACAACACCGTATTCAATACTTCCCAGCGCGCCATCGACGCCCGCGGCGCGGGAACGGTCGTCACGCGGAACGCGGTGTACGACAATTCAATCGGCATCTACGTCTGGAGCGGAGCGATGGCCATCGAAAACACGGAGGTCCATGACAACTCCAGCGGGATCTATGCCAGCTCCGGCGGTTCAGTCCTCGACAACATCGTATACAACAACGGGAACGGCGTCTTTGGCTACAACGCGGACAGGATGGAAGGCAACCTGGCCTACGGCAATACCTACGGATTCCGCTGGAACCACAGCACCATCGTTCGTGACAATGTGGCCTACGGAAACACCATCGGCTTATTTGCGGACGGGACCATCGGCAGCAACAGCCAGTGGCGCTCCGGCATGTATAACAACCTTTCCTACGGCAATACCGATGCCGCCCTGTATGTCTATCGCGCCATTGGATCACCCGACGTCATCGGCAATACCCTCGTCCAGGCCGGGGCGGGAACGACCACGGTGATCTTTGAGGACGCCGATAACATCGAGTTCTCCAACAATATCGTGGTCTCGGATGGCGGGCTCGCCATGAGCGTCAGCCAGAACAGCCAGAGTGGCTTGGTGTCCGACTACAATCTTTTCCACACGACCAACGGAGCCGTCCTCTTCAACTGGGATTCCCGGGCCTTTGACAGCCATGCCGACTGGTTCTACAACACCGCCCAGGACCAGCACTCGGTCTTCACCGATCCGCTCTTTGTCAATCCCGGCACTGGTGATTACCATTTGCAGCCGGCTTCCCCGGCCATTGATGCCGGCAACCCGTCCAGCAGCTATGTCCATGAGCCCGAGCCGGCCGGGTCCCGCATCAATCTCGGTTTTTATGGCAACACCGCCGAGGCGGCCGTCTCCAACGCCCGCAGCGTGGATGTTCTCGACCCGACCGGTTTGGACAAGCTGACCCAGAACCGCGACGCCACGGTGAACTTCCACACCGCCGGGTTCCTGCAGAGCCAGGTCGTGGCCAGCTACCAGACCGGCTCCACCGTCCAGGGTGGCTGGGATTCCCTGACCGATTTCACCAGTGGCAGTTTCAATTCCATCTACAACCAGACCATCGACCAGAGCCTGCTCCAGACCCCCGTGCCCGCAGCCGTGTTCGACAACTACGTCCGGGCCGGCGCCAGCGCCGGTGACAGCATTGACCTCGACCTCGACCTGCCCGAGGGCGACTACAGCCTGCGGTTCCTTTTCTACCAGTCCTCCAACTCCGACTACCGCTTCGACATCGTGGTCGACGGGGTTGTCGTGGAAGACAGCTTCTCCCTCATCGACCAGGGCGGTTCCAGCTACACGGCTGTCGAGAAGACAGTTTCCGTATCAGCGGGTCCCGACGGCCAGTTGCCGGTATCGCTTGTCGTGGAAAATGGCTACGTTTACCTCCTGGGGATGCAGGTTCTGAGAAACTACTCAGGCGGCGCCCCCGATCCGCGCTTCAAGATCGAGACCTCCTACAACAACGGGGTCAACTGGGGCACCGTGGCCGTCAATATCCCCGTGGACAAGTCGGGGCTGGGGACCTTCGACTGGCTGCCCTCCCTGGCCACGGACGGGTCGGAGGCCCTGGTCCGGGTGACCAGCGAGTCTTACCCCGCCGTCTCGGATACCTCCGATCCCTTCCTGGTGGCCAACGACGGCAACCGGTTCTACGTCAACGACGGTTCGCTGGCCGACGACGTCTATACGATCGCCATCGGCGACAACGCCAACAGCGGGAAGGACCCGGATTCCCCCATGGCCAGCCTGGAGGCCCTGTTGACCGTCTACACGCCGCGGGTCGGGGACATCATCTACGTCGATACCGGTGACTACCTGATGACCCGGAATATCCTCCTCACCAGCGAGCATTCCGGCGTGACCATCACGGGAGCCTACGAGGAAGGGAATCCGGCTGCGGTCAGCACCCTCGACCGCACGGGAATCCTGACCTCCTTCTTTGCCTTCCAGTTGGCCGATGTCACGGACCTGACCATGGAAAACCTGGCGTTGACCGGGGCCTACCGGGGAATCCAGGTGGACGGCCAGGCCGGCGCCGGCAATGTCACCCTGCGCAACATGAACATCTCCTTCAACCGGGATGCCGGGATCTACATCGATGACCGCAATGGCCATTTTACCATCGAAGACAGCCATTTCGAGGGCATCGGAACCTACAATCAGCCCGACACCCAGGATAACGGGATCTACACCGACACCACGGACATCCTAATCTCCAACTCGACTTTCCTGAATCATTACCGCTACGGCCTCGAGGTGGGGAACGGGGTCAACGGCTACACGAGGGATGTGCAGGTTGTGGACAGCCGCTTCGAGGGGACTTACACCGACGGGATGTATTCGAACAGCGACTACACAACCGTCCTGAGGACGGTCTTCGCCAACAACGGTTACAACGGCCTGGAGCTGGTCGGCGCGAATTCCTGGGTCCGCGAGAGCGTGGCCTACGGGAACGGATGGACCAGCAGCAACGACGCCTTTTACATGCGCAACGGAGCCACCGCCGAGGGCAACACCGCCTATGACAACTGGCGGGGCTTTTACGGCAACAACGACACCTTCATTGTCGACAACGTCTCCTTCGAGAATGACCGGGGGATCTTTGTCTGGGATTCCACCGCCTCCGGAAACCGCGTGTACGGGAATACCTACTACGGAATTGGCGGTTACGTCCGTTCCGTGATCACCGGCAACCAGGTCTACAGCAACGACGTCGGCATCCAGGGTTTCCGCCGCAGCTCGACCTCGTTCCTCGGCGAGATCAGCAACAACCTGGTCTACAACAACGGGGCCGCCGGGATCAAGGTCGACTACGGGGCGGGCGCGCTGCGCATCCTCAACAACACGGTCTACCATCCGACGGGTGACGCCCTCAACCTGCGCAACGTGACGGCGGCCAACATCTGGAACAACATCCTCTGGGTGGATGCCGGTTTCGCCATCAACATCGACAGCGCCAGCCTCACCGGAAACGTCTTCATCGACTACAACCTGTTCAACCTCAGCGCCGACCCGAACGCCCGCATCGGCGAGGTCAGCGAGGTCTTCGCCGATACCCTGGCGGACTGGCAGACACTGAGCGGAGGCGATGCCAACAGCCTCTTCGGCGACCCGCTCTTCTTCGACACCAGCGGTGCCGACGACGTGGCCGGCTACAAGGACATCAGCGGCATCCTCGTCGACGGCGGGGAGGACGACAATTACCACCTCCTCAAGAACGGCCCGGCCATCGATCGCGGCTATACCTGGTGGAGCACCCCGGTGGACAAGGAGGGGGACGCCCGCAAGGACGATCCCGGAACGGCGGACGCCGGTGGCGACCGTTACCGGCAGGAAGCCGATCCTTCCGGCAATCTCTTCGATGGAGCCCGCGGGGTCGGCCAGGGCTGGACCAGCACCTATACCGAATACACCCTGGCGCTGCCCTTCACCTTCAATTTCTTCGGTACGGACTACGACCAGCTCCAGGTCTCCCCGTTCGGCCTGATCGGGTTCCCGACCGCCCTTAACGCGACCAGCTCGCCCGGCCTGGACAACCTCAACGACAATGCCATGGTGGCCGTTTTCTGGGCCAATGTGGACACGGCCGGCAGCGTGGACCGCGACATATTTGTCGACACCTCCGTGGCCGACGAGGTTTACATCCGCTGGGAGGCACGCAACCGGGGGGACAACTCCCAGGTCCAGTTCGCCATTCTCCTGCGCAGCGACGGAAGCATGCGGCTGGATTATGGCCAGATTTCCGCCGGCCTGAACCCCATCATCGGCCTGTCCAACGGGACCGGATACTATTATGACCTGGTGGACGGCTACCACGGGGCGAACGACCTGACCAATGCGGATTCCGTCAACCTGGAACTGGTTCCCGGGATCACCGACATCGGTGCCTATGAATTCAAGGGCAGCAGCCTCGACAATGATCCGCCGGTGACCATCGGGACCCTGCCACTGGAGATCGAGAACGAACTGCAATACTTCGGATTCCTCGACCAGATCCAGGTCCAGCTCAGTGAGGCCATCGATTCCATCGACGTGCGCAGCCCGGCCACCTATGTCCTGATCCGCGATGCCGACGGGGACGGACTCTTCACCGACGCGGATGCGTTCTACAGCATGGAGCCCTCCTTTGACCCGGGCAGCAACACCGTCAACCTGCTCATAGGGGAGGGGATCCTCCCCGACGGTGATTACCAGTTCTACATCCGTGCCAGCAACCTGCGGGATGTCTCGGGCAACCAGCTCGACGGCGATGGATCGGGAACGGCCGGCGGCGATTACCTGCGCCAGTTCTCCGTCCTGCAGCCGGTCCTTCCGGACTTTACAAGTGCGAATTCCGACACCGCGGTGGCCGGTGATGCCTACAGCTTCCAGGTCACGGCTACGGAAAGCCCGTTCCTGTTTGAGGCCTCAGGCTTGCCGGACGGCCTCTCCATCGATCCGGACACAGGCCTTATTTCCGGGACCACCAGCCAGGCCGGGGATTACCTCGTGACCCTGGCCGCCACCAACGGCGACGGCACCGCGGAATTTGAATTCAACCTCTCGGTCCTGCCGGTTCCGGTGGTCACCGGGGTCGTTGTCGGCGACGGCTCCGGACAGCGCTCGATGATCAAGCGCGTTGAGCTGGCCTTCGACCTCGACATCAGCGCCAGCCTTTCCTCCACCGATGTGCGTCTCAAGGACCTCGATACCGGACTGCTGCTCGATACCAGCCTGGTCCAGCTTAACTGGAGCTACTCCAACCGGACCCTGGTCCTGACCTTCCCCGGACAGACCGGGGCCAGTTTGACGGACGGCAACTACCGGATTGTCATTGAGTCCGGTCAGCTGGCTGCCCGGGGAGTTGCCCTCGACGGGAATAACGACGGCACGCAGGGAGGCGCGTACGCCTTTGACTTCCACCGCTTCTTCGGCGACCTCTCCGGAAACCGTACCGTCGATACCCTGGACGGCTACCAATTCCGCTACGCCTACAACACCACCTTCGGCAGCGCCGGCTATCTCCCCGGTCTGGATTATAACAGCGACGGGGTGATTGATACCGTGGACCGGATCCCCTTCGAGGATAACTTCCGCCAGACTTTCTATCCGGCCCCCGAGAGCGCCCTTCCCGGTACGCCACCCGATGCCTTTGCCTCCGGCAAGCGCCTCTCCTCCCCAGCCACTTCCTCCAGTGACCAGCTGGAACCGGCCTCTTCCGTGGATGCTCCCTCCGGTGGTTTTTCGGTGCAGTCCGGCAGCAGTTATGTGATGGCAGCCATCCCTCCCGTTACCCTGGAACCGCTCTGGAGCCCGCTCAGTCTCTTCCAGTCCGGCTTCTCCGGAGGGGCCTGGGAAAAGCCGTCATGGCTTTCCGATGGCGATCCCCTCAACCCCGGCCGCGACCTCCTCTTCTGATCATGATCTGCATCCGTATCAGTAAATCCATCACACTTGTACTGGCCATTGCGCTGGTCCTGGGTGGAGTCTGCCGTCTCCAGGCGGTGACCGTGAATTTCTCCCAGGTCGGCTACACGGCCGCTCCGGGCGACACCTTTGACCTCGTCGTCCGCTTCAGTGAACCGGTGCCCAACGGCCTGGAGGGATATGCGCTGCGCATGAACTTCGATTCCGGTCTCCTCGGCTTTAGCCAGATCGCTGTGGAGCCTGAGCTTGATTTCGACGCTTTTGCGGATGCCCCTGCTGATAAGGATTCCTTTTCTGACTACGCGTATGTTGCGGGCTTCACCGATGTTGGTGAACCTGCCTACACGGGTATCGACTTCGTCGTCTTCACGGTGACGGTATCGCTGGCGGCAGCCGACGGGGTCTACAGCCTGGAACTGGCTCCACTCTTTCCGGACGCGTTCAGCTTCGTCGACGGGACCGGAGCTGTGATCGACGACGACCTGGTTTTTGGTTCGGCGAGCCTGACCGTTTCTTCCGCGGTGGCGGCCATTTCCGATTTCCGCATCGAGCGGCAGGCCGGCCAGATGGCCATCCGCTTCGCCGCCACCCCGGGATTCGATTACCTGATCGAGTACAACACCGACCTCGCCACGGACACCTGGACCACGCTGACCACCGTTTCTCCCCCTGCAGACGGCCAGGTCGAGGTCCTCGATCCCGTTCCCGCCTCCGGCAACCGGCGCTTCTACCGGGCCAGCACGCCGTAGGGGATGAATCCATCAACGATTCCTCCCGAAGAAGGGATGTTTCCTCGCCGAAATGATGCAAAATGGATTGAATTTCGATGAAAAACGATGCATCCATAGTGTATGAGAATCACGGTAGATCTTGATGAGAGCACCTTAAAGGAGTTGCTGCGCATCACCGGCGAGCGGAAAAAAAGCCCTGCGGTAGCCACGGCGGTGACGGAATATGTCAAGCGTTGCCGGGCCCGTGAACTGGGACGCCTGCTTCGCGAGGGGGCCATCGATTACCCGCTCAGCAACGACCACATCGAGCAGCAGGACAGATAGGAAATGGTCCTTGTCGATACCTCGATTTGGGTTGAGGCCAGCCGCCGAGACGGTGATCCGACCGCCAAACTCGGCCTGGAGGGGCTGCTCGAGGAGTACGAGGCCGCCCTTTGCGGCCCGGTCCGGTTGGAATTTCTCGGGGGAGCAAGGAAACCGGAGCGGCAATGGCTTTCTTCCCGGCTGGATTGCCTGCCCCTCATTGAAGTCACTGCAGCCGACTGGGAGACCGCTGTGGCCCATTCCTGGACCCTGCGCGATCAAGGGGAAACGGTTCCCTGGAACGACATCCTTATCGCCACCATCGCCCTCCGCGTCGGCATGAGGGTTTATGCCCGCGACCGGCACTTTGAAGCGGCCGGCAGGATTCTTGGTCTCCGCCTGTATGAACCGGGCTATTGCGGCCGCTTCAATCCGAAGAATTGAAGCCGTTTCCCGGCTCCTTCCCGACTTATCTCCTTGCACCCGGGCCAGAGTCTGTAAACCTCCCTCGCCCTTATGATTCAGATTCGGGATTTATTGCTCCGCCATGGTGAGCGGGCCCTCTTCAACGAGATTTCCACCATGATCGGTCCCCATGACCGGATGGGACTGGTCGGCGTCAACGGTTCCGGCAAATCGACTTTCCTCAAGGTGCTGACCGGCGAAGTGGAGTTTGATGCGGGCGAAATCGAGAAGGCCGACTACGTGACCATCGGCTACCTGCCCCAGGACGGGATATCCAGCCACGGGCGCAGCCTGTACGAAGAGGTGGAGTCGGCTTTTGAGGACGTGCTCACCCTCCAGGCCAAGATCGATGCCGCCAGCGAGAAAATGTACGAGCTCGATCCCGAGGAGGAGGAATACTACGAGCTGATCGACATGATCGGGGAGTGGGAACTGCAGCTGGAGGACCACGAGCCGGAGAAGATGAAATCCCGCATCGAGCGTATCCTCATGGGGCTGGGGTTCTCGAAAAAGGATTTTTCGCGCGACACCGGCGAGTTTTCCGGCGGCTGGCAGATGCGCATCGCCCTGGCCAAGCTGTTGCTGAAGACGCCCATGCTGCTGCTCCTGGACGAGCCCACCAACCACCTGGACATCCTTTCCCAGCACTGGCTGGAGGGCTTTCTGGCCAACTACCACGGGGCCCTGATGGTCATTTCCCACGACCGGGCCTTCCTCGATGCCATCACCAACAAGACCTTCGAGCTGAAGATGGGCCGCCTGAATGTCTATCCGGGCAACTACAGCTATTTTGATAAGGCCAGCGCCGAGCGGATCGAGGCCTCGCGCAAGGCGGCGGCCAACCAGAAGAAGGAAATCGCCCGGCAGAAGGAACTGATCAACCGCTTCCGCTCCAACGTGAAGAAGGCCGGCATGGTCCAGAGCCGGCTGAAACAGCTGGACAAGATCGACCTCATCGAGCCGGAGCGGGAGGAGAAAAAGATTTTCTTCCGCTTCCCGGAGCCGCCCCCGGCCAGCCACAAGGTGGTCGACCTGAAGGCAATCCACAAGGCTTACGGGGAGATCAAGGTCTTCAACGGCCTGGACCTCCACCTGGACCGGGGCGACCGGATCGCCGTGGTCGGGGTCAACGGGGCCGGCAAGTCCACCCTGGCCCGCCTCATCGCCGGGGTGGAAAAGCCCGACGCCGGGGAACGGGACACGGGCGTCAACACCGTCATGGGCTACTTTGCCCAGCACCAGGCCGAAGAGCTGGACCCGAAGAAGACGGTCCTTGAGGAAGTGGAGGACGCCGCCGAGGGATTCCAGGAATCCAATCCCCGGGCCGCGCTGGGTGCGCTGCTCTTCAGCGGGGACGACCAGAAGAAGCCGGTCTCCGTCCTTTCCGGCGGTGAACGGAATCGCGTGGCCCTGGCCAAGATGCTGATGCGCCCGGCCAACTGCATTATCCTCGACGAGCCGACCAACCACCTCGACATCCGCAGCAAGCAGGTCCTGCAGGAAGCCATCTCCCTCTTCAAGGGGACGGTCATCCTGGTCAGCCACGACCGTTCCTTCCTCGACCCGGTGGTCAACAAGGTCCTCGAGGTGCGGCCGGACGGGACCCGCATGCTGACCTGCAACGTCACCGAGTACATCGAACGGATCGAGAAGGAAGCGGCGGAAGGTTAAGGGCCGCCGCCGAAAGGCATCCCGTTCCCGCCATCAGGATGGAGCAGCCTGCTCCCGCCAGCTGTATTCAGGCTCGTAGCCCAGTACCCGGTGGGCCTTTTCGATGGAAAGCAGGGTCTCGTTCGGGCCCGTTCCCGGTCTCAGCGCGCAGTCCGGGAAGCACCCGGCCAGAAGGTCCTTGTTTTCCTTGCGCATCACCGTGTCGGCGGCGGCGATGATGAAGTTGTCCACGCCGTCGAAGTCCGCCTCCAGCGCCCGCTGGCAGCTCTGCGCCGCGTCGCGCGAGTCGACATAGCCCCAGAGGTTCCATTGACGCTTGCCGGCATCTTCCTGGAAGCCCTCGAACATATCGTACTCCCAGGGCCGGATAATGTTAGAGAAGCGCAGCCCGATGTAGGGAATTCCCGTCCAGCGGTGGAACTGACGGGCCATCTCCTCGCCCACGGACTTGGAAAGCGAGTAGGTGGAATTTGGATATGGGGCATGGCTCTCGTCGATCGGGGCCTCCGCCGGCTTGATGGTGTCGAAGGGCAGGCCCAGGACCGTTTCGCTGGAGGCCCAGACCACCCGCTTGAATTCCAGCACCCGGGCCGCGTGAAAGACGTTGAAGGTGCTGGCCGTGTTGATCCGGAAGGTCCGCTCGTCGGTGATGATCCCGTTGTGGGGAAAGGCCGCCAGGTGGACCACCGCCTCGAAGCCCTTCATGGCATCCACCGTCTGGCCGAAGTCGGCCAGGTCGACGACAAGCGACTCCACTCCCGGGATTTCCCCGGGCAAGGGTTTCTGGTCCAGGCTGAGGACGCGATAGCCCGCCTGCGAGAGGCGTTCCAGGCAGGCCAGCCCGGCCTTGCCCGATCCGCCGGTGACGATGACTTTCTGGTACTTCATGTTGGCCGTAGAGCCTAGCCCGGTTTGGCCGCCTTTTCCAGTATGGTTTGTTTGCCCGGATGCGGAAACGCCTTCCCGGCTCCTGATGTCCTTGCCATTTCTTTTTCCGCCGACAAGTATTGCGGGAGCCCCGGATCAGTAAACATGGCGGTTTTTCAAGCCGCCGCAGATGGAGGATGGATTCATGCAGGACAGTCAAAAACCAGCAGACAAGAACAGTTGGGCCATCGGGGGCGGACTCCTCCTCGGCCTCGGCGTGGGCTTTTTCTACCTCGAATGGTCCGCCCTGGCCTTTGTCGGTTGCATCATCGGCGGCCTTGGCTTGGGGCTATTGGTGGCCTCCATCCTGGCGGCTGTGAGCAAGTGAGCCGGGCAGTCAGTCCCCTCGCTGATCCATCCAGTCTTTCCGCAGGTACAGGGCCATCATCGAAATTGTCCTGTTAAGGATTTCCTGCTCGACCGGCCCCTTTCGGCTTCCTAGGATTGAAGCCAGTTCTCCCTCTTTCACTTTACACCGCTAATCGGATTCCCTGATTGGCGCCTTAATCATTGGAACCAACCTCTTGCTTTTGGGATTCGCGATTCAACCCGGTCAAGCGGCATCGCAGCCAACTTTTGAGTCATTCGAGGAAAAGGAGTCTCCATGCATGACCTGATCAACAACGTAAAAAACTGGTGGGATGACATCAAATCTGCCGAGGCCAAGACCCGGGCCCATTTTCCCATCGAGCGAAGCAATGCCGATGACGGGGCGGAGCTGGGCGCCCCGTTCCTGCCCAAGGAGCACTATTTCCAGGTGATTTTGCATGAGATGTTTCTCGCCAGGTCCCGTCAGTGGTTCGTGCACTACGACCCGATGGTCGTGGCGGCTGCCACCTATGAATACGACAACAAGGTCGAGACGGTTCCCTTTATCGTTGGGCCCAGCATGCTCAACAATTTTGGGCACGAGACGCCGGCGGGGATGATTTTTCGCAACACCCCCGTATCCGGCCTCAATCCCTTTCAAGGCGGAGCTTTCACCTTGACGCTCGTCCTCTACAAAGTGCAGCGGAAAAACAATGCCGATCGACTGCTGAAGGTGGTTGAGGGAATTTCCAGTTCCCTCGACCCGTCCAATTCATTGTCCGCCTATCTCCGGGTGGCGGGTACCATCGTCGACGGCGTGGAGGCAATCCTCGGGTTGGAGGGAACAGTGCCTGTCCTGGGTTACCGGGTAACCATTAACACTGCGATAAACCAGAAAATGACTCCGGACTACTGGGTATTGATCGATGAGGACAGCAAGGAGGAGACCATGAATCCTGCACGGTTCAGGGTGCGCCAGTCGCGGCTGTATAGCGTGGACCGGGACGGCCGGGAAAGCGAATATCGCGATCATGACTTCGTTCTGTTCCGAATAGCCCAGGGAACCCAACGCAATGATGAGCGCACCCTACCGTTTTACCCGCTGTGGATCGCCGCGAGGGACTTTGCCGCAAGGGGGGATGATGAATTCTGGAAAGAGGCGAAAGCTAATTTCAATACCTTGAAGCGCAGTCTCCTGAAAAGTCCCGACCTGACCGGACCGGATTACGAGCGCCTGCGTGTGGAATATCTGGAGGAACTGAAGCGGGTTCGGAAGCACTCCGTTGACGAGGCCACGCTGGCGCCCGAACAAATATCAGAGGAGGAGAAGGGGCTCCGCAACATGGCTGCAGAGCTGGACGCACTGGACAACCTGTAGGCTGGACGGATGTCGGCGGCTTGGAGGCTTTCCCCCGGGTTCATGCCACTTGGAGTCATACCTGAATAAATAGTAATGAAAATCAAACTGCTAAAAGGAGACCCGAACCCATAACGGGTGTCCGTTGAATCACTTTAATACTCAAGATGCCTGAAAGCCGCGCCCTATATCCCGAACTGAAAATCACTGTGCAGAATGATGGCTCGGTTGAAGCCGTGCACGAGGGAAATTCAGCCGACGATGGTGTCATTAGCGGGGATCAACTGCTGCGTGAGACAATCGCAACCTTCAGGGACTGGCTGAACAGGGGAAAACTCCAGATAGAGGATGAGCGCGAGTTGCAGCTGCTGGGAAAGTTGCTGCACAATCTTCTGTTCGGAAACGGGGGTCCCAGGATCCGGCAACTGATCTACAACACCGTGAAGGCGGCCCGGGATTCCAATAAACCCATACGCCTGCAACTGGCGTTCAAGCACCGGCAGGCCGAACTTGCCAGCCTTCCCTGGGAGTTCCTGTATGATCCCGACAACAAGTCCTTCTTCGCGATGGCTAACGAGCTCATCCTGACACGGTTTGTCAGCGGCAACGAATCGCGCCAGGCGATGCTTTGCAACAACCTTCCCTTGCGGATGCTGATTGTGGTCTGCACGAAGGGCGGCAAATCGGTGGCTGCCGGAAAAACCGTCGAGGCCATCAAGGCATTCGCCGACAAGTTCCCGGAGCGAATCATCCTTGACGGCCCAATGACAGATCCGACCATTCTCGATCTGCAGGATTGGCTTGAGGACGTCAAGAACCGCCCCCAAATCATCCATTTCATTGGTCACGGGCAATATAACAAATCACGGAATCTGGGTGAGATCGCCCTGGCCAAAATAGACGACAGCGGCGAGGCGGATTGGGTCGACCAGAACCGGTTCACCACCATGTTCAAAAACTCGGGCTGCATCCCGAAATTCCTGTTTCTTCAATTATGCGAAGGAGCCGTTGTCAAAAAGGGAGACTTGATTGCCAGCTTTGAAGGCCTGGCCCCGGTGCTCATCGAAGCGAATGTACAAGCCGTAGTCGCCATGCAATTCCCGATTAAAAATGTGCATGCAGGGAGGATCAGCAGCAGGTTTTATGATGAGTTGACCAAGGGCCGCAGCGTTGGTGAGGCAGTGACGGCCGCCCGTCGCATGGCCTGGACGATTGATCCGGTCGCCGGCGGTACACCGGTCCTCTACATGTACGGATACGATGGGTCCATCGTCAGCGCCCCGGTCTCTTCGGCGGGCGGGACTCCGCAATCCGCGGCCGGCCAGATGTTGTCCGGGGAATACCATGCCCGGTCCGGCGTTCAGGCAGAGAAGTCCGGGATGGGGGAAGCGCTTCCACGGTCAAAGCCGATGCGAAAGGAAACGGGCGGGGAGTCGGGCGAACTGACCAAGTTGCTGGATGCCGGGCGAAAGAAAATCAAAGACTTGACGCAAAGCGCCAGCCTTGCCCAAACCATCCAACCCGGGGATACAACCTATGAATTGATGTCCCTGAACAAGAAGCTCTATGCAGAGGTAATTCCGAACCTGGTCGGTAAATCCTTGTCTGAGACCAGGCTTATGCTCGCCGTGCTGTTGAGGCATGAAGGGAGCACCCTGTTTGGCTCAGTTATTGAGGTGATGTTTGATGAGTCGGTGAAGCTGTCATCGCCCCAGCTGACCAGGGTTGTGTCGGCAGGAATCAGGAAAATAGCCGCTATGAATCCGGATGGGCAACCCGGGGAACTCAGCGAAGCGCAGGTCATGCTGAATGACAAGCTGCATCAAGAGGTGATTCCCGACCTGCAGGAGATGAATGCGGAGGAGATCAAGGTGAAACTGGTCGAGTATTGCGAGCGCGAGGCAGACACTCCCCTGTTTAACGTAATCGAGGCCATGTTCGTGTCTTCAGTGAGCTAGAAATGAGTGAGAAACCCACTACTTTAATGGAACTGCGCGACCGTATCGCCGGGTTG
Organism: uncultured Opitutales bacterium; assembly: GCA_913056355.1. GTDB lineage: Bacteria > Verrucomicrobiota > Verrucomicrobiia > Opitutales > Oceanipulchritudinaceae > Oceanipulchritudo. The sequence goes on along the minus strand of CAJXMX010000021.1, from coordinate 3,838 downwards.
CTGGATCAGCTGCAAGGACTGGCGAATCCCTCCGGCCCGGCCGGGGAACTGCTTTCCGCCATGTCGGAAACGGATGAGGACCACAATATCGGGCAGGTAAAGGAGGGGATTCGCATTCTGGCCCGGACTGTGGAGGAGCTGCAGGCCCAGTTGGAGGAAGCCTTGACGCTTGCGGAGAACCTCGAGTCGCTGCAGGGGCGCACACCGGCAGGATCCGGGGCATCCTGGCTGTCGATGGAGCAATCGCTGCAGGAGGCTTCCGGGCGCTCCCGGGAATCCTATCTCAAGGTGTGGCTGATGTATTTTGCCGGGGCCCTCTCAAATTGGAACCTGGACGTCTGCCAGCGCCTGACAGGGGATGCGGGTGTCGCCACGCATGGGCTCGGCGACCTGGCGGAAACGCTTTCGCAAACCGTTGAAGCGCTTCTTTCGGATGTCCACACCGGGGCTGTCGACGGTTTGAGGCTACTGGTGGACGAGCACCCGGCAGGTTTGTCGGCGTCGCCTGTTGATGCCGCTGGTCGCGCAGCCGCATACATTGTCCTCGGGCGAATTCTGCTGCATGAAACCGGCGACGATGCGAAAGCCTTGTCGTGCTTCGAGCAGGCCCGGGATACCGTACCGCAGGACGGTCGGGCCCTTGCCGCATTGGCCGAATATTACCGTTTGGTAAAGGATGACGGGAGTGTGCGCGACCTGAACCGGCAGGCCATATCGGTGTCGCCGGACCTTCCGGAGGGATACATTGGGATGGCGCTTTCGTGCGAGGGCGAGAATTGGTGGAATGAAGCTGAAGACTGGTACAATCAGGCAGTAGAGGTAATTCTGGGCGGATCGGCTGTGGACGACCCGCTGGCCGGGCTGGGTCATCTTCTGGCTCCGGTGAGCGGTGCACTGTACCTGCAGCTTGCACATGCCATCTGGAAGGCAAAGCCTGCAGCAGGATTGGCAGCTCTGGAACAGGCGATCAAGCTTGGCATAAGCGGATCGGGCCCTTATCCGGAGCGTCCCGCATACGAATTGGAGGGGGAGGTTCTTGAGTCCCTGGGCAGGTCCGATGAAGCTGCCGGGGCCTTCTTTAAGGCGGGGAGATTTCATGCCTGGGAAAGCAGTCCGGACCAGGCCTGCATACTGTTCGAACGCGCCAATGCGCTCGATCAAAACCTGGTCCCGGTCTATTGGAGCTGGGCCGACGCGCTGTTAATGGCAAGTTATGTCTCGAAGCCGCCATACGTGGACCGGGACAAGCTGGAAAAGGGGTTGGACATCTGGCACAGAGGCGTCCAGTTGGCACCGCCGAACGATACCAATGGCTGGCCTTACCTCACGCGCAGCATAATTGCCCAGCAGCTGGCGAGGCTGCCGGGATTGGATCGCTGGAAGCATTGCTGGGAATCGGTCGCGTTCGTCGAGCAGGCCTTGCTGTTGGATCCGCTCCGGTCCTCTTCGTGGGTCCTGCTTGGGAAAATGCAGTACACCCTGGGCAATCAGATCAATGCCTTGCATGCTACCGAGACGGCCCTGCTCAGCGATCCCGAAGATGTTCGGGCGGTTGAAGAGCGCCTGTTCCTCCTCACCAATTTGCATCAATTCCCTGAAGCGCGGTCCATGCTTGCCCGGCGAAGCGAGATGAAGCCCGCGGACCCGACCCTGGTCAACGCAATCGAGGCCCACCTGGCCTTGTACGAATCGGTTCCAGATGTTGATCCTTCGATCTGCAAGGCTGCCCTCGATGCTTCCGATGCCGCCATTTCCACCGGTGCCGACATGCCATGGGTCCTCAGCGACAGAGCGACTTTGCTGCGTCTGGCCGGCCGCTCTGACGAGGCCCGGAAACAATACGAGGAGCTGTGGCAGAGCTTTGAGAGCAAGGACGTGAACAACCTGCTGGAATTCGCCAAGGCTGCGATCCTTACCGAGAATTGTGATTCCGCCCTCGAGATCCTGGATGAGCTTTCAGGAGATCCCGTCAGCGGCTTGGGCACCGTACAACTCTACTTCGGATTCTGCCGGCTCCTCCAAGGCGATCTCGAATCCGCTCAAAGCCATTTTGAAAACGCCGTTCACCTGGCCAGAACGGCCTGGGAACTGGACGACTGGATCCTTTATGATTTCGATTCTCCCGTGGTCCTCCAATTGATTGAGGAGCCTTCCCGGAAAGAGCGTGCTGAAAAGGTGATTGAGGAATTCAAAGCTGCCGCCGTGAAAAGGCGCACCGAGCTACAACCTGCCGACTCTCCCCAGCAGGAACTGCATCGGCTTTTGGATACATTTGAAGATGACAGCGGGACCCCCGGCTGGAACTGGATTGGTGCCAATGCATCCTTGGCCCGCCTGCACCTGGAAGCGCAGGACTGGCAGGCCGCCCGGCAGATTTACCGGAAGCTTAAGCAGTTCCCCGGTCGTTATTTCACCGCCCAACAGGGACTGGAGCAGGCCCTTGTCGGATCACTTGAAAGCCGCAAATCCAAATCCCCGGTCGACCTCCGGCGTGCCACAACCGAAGCCGGAGGCATCCTTGAGGCAGGCGAAATCTCCCTTCCTGATGATTGTACACCGTTGACGGCCAACTATAATCAGCGCTCCAACATCGAACGCCGCCGGCGCCTGACCCGCTCTTTCGGTCAATCAGGACTGGGCCGGCTCCCGGCAGTGACGCCGATCGCCATCGAGGCGGCGGAGAACCTGGGGACGCTTCTCCTGGGAGAGGTCCACGGTCTCGATCCGCAATTCGCCCAAAACCTCACCAACATGCGGTCGGAGCTTGATGAGCTCCTTGGATTCCGGCCCCCAGCCGTACGGATCCGCATCAACGAGTCGGATTTGCCGGAAGGCATGTACCTCATCATGATCAATGAGATCCCGCTTGTGTCCGGGCATGTGGACCCCGACAAGGGCTTGTGCAGGGAAAGCGTTGAAGGCCTGGCCCTTCACGGCATAAAAGGCCAGGAGGCCGTCAATCCCGCCGACGGCAGCCCATGTTCATGGGTAAATATAGACGACTGGAAGAAGGCGAGGGATGCCGGATACCGTATATGGACCCCCTCTGAATATATCGTGCTTCACCTGTCCGCGGTCATCCGGAAAAATTCAACCGACCTGGTGGACCTGCAGGCAGTGGCGGAGCTGCTGCAGGAGAAGTCCGTCGAACATGACACGGCTATTGGATCGGCGCGGGGCGGATTGCCCCGGTTCACCAGTGTGATCCAGGCTCTCCTGGCGGAAGAGGTTCCCATTCATGAAATGCTGCGACTCTGTGACAGCTATCTTGAACACGTGGATCTTCCAACCTGCGAGATCCCGGAGAAGATGCGCTGCCTGGAAGCTGTCCGCTCCGGCATTCCGGGCAACACCCCTGACTCCCCGGTCTACCGGCTTGGAGAGGACCTTTGCTCCCTTGTCGGGCGGAGCATCCGGCGCGATGGTGAGGCCGCGGTCCTGGCCATTGAACCCGTGCCAACCCAGGACGCACTGAACGCGGTCAGGAATAAAGTGGCCAATCGGAAGCCTTCGAAAATTCGGCCCGCCATAGTCGTCGAGGATTGGCGGGTGAGGCCGTTTGTCCGGAAGCTGGTAGAGCTCGAATTCCCCCAATTGTCGGTTCTGAGCAGGAGTGAGGCTGTCGATCTGGAATCAAGGGAGGTTCTGGGAACGATTGAAATGAATCCAAACAAGGAGTTGGACGCGCGTTAACTTATCCCGGCGGGGGAATGCAGTGAATGAATAGGTCGCATATCAAAATCACAGACACGATGACAGCACTCGATTTCCCGGGCCATGAAGGGATGCCGCAGCGCATGGGCGATCCTTTTACCCCGAATTTCCTTCGGCAAACGGG
>CAJXMX010000020.1 GCA_913056355.1 uncultured Opitutales bacterium | reverse complement strand
CCTTGGTCAGCTCGGTGATGTCGATCGGGACCAGCTGGTATTTCTGCTGCAGGTCGGCATCCTCCAGCGGATTGGACTCATAGCCGGCCATCTTCAGGTTTTCCGGCGTGAAGGCCCCCTTGTTGACGACCAGCAGCCCGCCCATGGTCAGGTCATCCAGGTGTACCTTGAGCGCGGCCGGGTTCATGGCCACCAGGGCGTCCGGCTCGTCCCCGGGGGTCAGGATCTCCCGGCTACCAAAGTGGACCTGGAAAGCCGACACGCCGGGAATGGTGCCCGCGGGGGCCCGGATCTCGGCGGGGGAGTCCGGAAAGGTGGCGATAGCGTTCGGGACAACCACACTGCTGTCCGTGAAGCGTTCGCCGACAGTTTGCATTCCATCACCGGAGTCTCCGGCGAAGCGGACCACCACCGATTGGCGTTCCGTGAATCCAGGTGTCTGAGCGGTCATTGGCTTGATCGAGAGGCGAGGGTAATGGGGCAACTTGCGAAAGACCGGGCCGGAAGTCAATTCGGCAGACCGGAATAAGCCGTTCACAGGGAAGGTATTTGAAGCCAGGGACCTCGAACCGGAGCAGGTATCAGTTTTGTTACCAAATCCAGCTCCCCCGGCCGGGTCCTGTCGGGTAAGATTTCCTCAGTTGATCCCTGATCAATGATCCGTTGTCCCCCTCTCCAAGAAAGGAAATCCACATGAAACTGATCCATATGCTACTCCATCCCGTACGGCGAGTCCTGCCCGCAGTCCTGCTGATCTTCGGTTCAACCTTGCTGGCCCAGGCCAAGCAGGAGGCCAATTTCACCGCCCACCTGAGCGGGGCCAACGAAGTCCCGGCAGCCGACACCCGGGCTCAGGGGCAGGCCATCTTCAACCTGAGCCTGGACGGTAATTCCCTGCGCTACCGGCTCATCGTGGCCAATATTGAAAACGTTCGCATGTCCCACCTGCATCTGGCCCCGGCCGGTCAGAATGGCGGGGTGGTGGTCTGGCTCTATCCGGAAGGTCCGCCGCCGGTCACCATTGAAGGGCGCGTCGACGGCGTCCTGGCCATCGGGACCATCACCGCAGATGACCTGGTCGGCGCTCTTGCCGGCATGAGCCTTGACGAGCTGATTGGGCAGATGCTGGACGGAAATATCTATGTCAATGTCCATACCGACCAGTTCCCGGGAGGAGAAATCCGGGGGCAGGTCGAGTAAGGGCCTTCGGTGGAGTATATAATCAGTTGCCGCGCCGGCCTCGCGGGGCCGGCGTGCGCAATTGTAATTTCCCGGGGAGCAGGATCTGTGTTGCCTCCTCCCGCTTAGCTCCATTTGAAGACCGCCGTCAGGAGGCCGCGGTCCTGATCGCGCAGCCGGTCATAGACAGCCTGGCAATCGCCGGGCGCCGCGACCTCCTCCACCAGGTCGGCGACCTTTGGTTTCCCCTCCGCCATGAACTGCAGGACCTGCTCCAGCTCGAGGCTGGTCTGGTCGCGGGGAAAGAGAATGCTGACCTCCCGCCGGAAAGCCTCCTCGTAGGGGAGGGTCAAGGTGGCCGGGTAGCTGCCCTGGACGACCAGCCGCGGGCCCGGGGAGGCGTCCTCCCATTCCTTGATCCGGGCCAGCAGAAGGGATTGCTCAAGGACAGCCGGCGAACCCGTGGCATCGACCACCACGTCGATGCCGTCGGGAAAGATACGTTCCAGGTCTTCGGCAAGGGTGCCGCTGCCCGGCTGGATGGCCTCCACGCCGGCCTCGTTCAGGCGTTCCACCCGGCGGGAATCCAGGTCCACCCCGCAGACCCGCGCTCCTGTCAGGGCATGCAAGCGGGCCGAGAGCTGGCCGATGGGGCCCAGGCCGATCACCGCCACGCATTCCCCCGGTCCCGCCTCGCCGACGCTCACCCCGCGCCGGGCGATGGCCGCCAGCTTGGCGATTGATGCATCCTGCAGGGACACTTCATCCGGGAGGGCGAAGACCGACGACTCGTCGCGCACCGCATGACGGCAGTGACCGCCCCACATCAACTGCACGCTGGCCCGCGTGGTGCCGTTGCAGAAGACCCGCTGGCCGGGTTGCATCCCGGCCTTTGGTCCCGCCTCCACCACGACTCCCGTCATCGAATAGCCGGGGATGCAGGGAAATCCCGGACAGCCCGCCTGCCTGCCGGCCAGCCCGCGGAGTTCCGTCCCCGGACTGATCCCGGAGAAGGCCGTCTCGATCAGGACCTCCCGTCCCTGCGGTGACGGAATCTCCACCTCCGCCAGTTCAATTGTGTTCAGGCCGGTAATCAACAGCGCTTGTGATTTCATGGGGTGCCCTCAACCCTAGGTCTCCACATTCCTTTGCACAAGCCGATTAGCCCGTCACCTTTGGCTTGCCATTATCCCCGCCAATCTCCCAATCTCCTGACCCTTACACCGGAGAGATGACAGAGTGGCCGAATGTGCCTGACTCGAAATCAGGTGTGCCGGTAACGGTACCGGGGGTTCGAATCCCTCTCTCTCCGCCAGTAAGCTGTCGGTAAGTCGTTGATAATAGGTAAGTTGCGAATCTGGGACGACTGTCGGAATCGCCAGTTAATGAGCAACGAGTAAGAAGGAAACAGGGAATGGATAACCATCCTGAAACCGAAACTGTCCGTTAATCGGTCTTGACGCCTTACGGAAAAGTAAAAATAGTAAGGTATGCTAGTGAAGATGACCAGCAAGCGGCAGGTGACCTTTCCCAAGGCCGTGGTGGAAAAGCTGCACCTGAAAGCGGGGGATAGTCTGGCTGTACAAGAAACAGAGGACGGCATCCTGATCCGGCCGCACCGCTTTGAAGTCTCCCGTCTGGCACCCTTGCGGGAGAAGATTTCCCAGGACCTCCCAGCACCGAATTTCGATACGATTCGCCATGCCTCCCTCGACCCACGTTTACGGGATTGATACCTCGGTTTTTGTCCGTCTGCTGACTGGACACCCGGAGAAGGATTTTCAGAAAACCGCCGAGGGGTTGAAGCGTCTCCATGAAAAGAATCCATCCACAGAGCTGGTGGTTTCCAACCAGGTGATCGGGGAGGCCTACATTACTCTCCAGTTTCACTATTCCATTTCGAAAGAGGATGCCCGGGCGGCGATTCTGCAATTGTTTACTACTGGATCCATATCCCCCCTGAATGGTCAGAGCGTCTTGGAGATTTTGAAAGCCCGGGGTGGGGCAGGTCTTCTGGACAAATTGATTGCTGACGATTACCTGAGCCGGGGCGTCCAGGTTCTCACCAACGATAAACGCATGGCCAAAATCCCCGGGGTCGAACTGTTACGCTAAGTGTGCTGTACCGCCGCGAGTGCATGAACAACCCCAACACGACAGAACACTACTCAATGCAATTCTGGTGCCTTGATTATGCCTAAACTGTAGAAGCAGAAGAATTTTTAAATATCAGAAAATAAACGACTTACGAATCTCTATTAAAGTCCCTCTCTCTCCGCCATCCTTCGCCCTCGCTGCGCTCGGGCTTCGGATGGCAAGCCATATGGGAAGCCCTCTGTGATAGATTTGAGGCCCCTGACTATCACCTGAAGGTTTCGAACCAGTCGCGGGCGGCGAGGAAGCTGGGGACGGCACCTTCGGCGTGATCGGCTGTGGGCGCGGGGTCGATCAGCGTGACTTGCGTGGCGCCGCGGGCCTGCATTTCGGCCAGTGCCACGATGGAATTGGTGGCCGGAACGGTTGTGTCGGCGGCGCAGTGGGAGAGTTGGGTCGGTGCGCCCGGTGCCCAGCGGTATGTATCGTTGGCGCGCAGCGCGAGGCGAAAGGGGTTGTTGCTGTTGGCGGTGAAATCGGCGAGGTACTCGGGGGTGAAGATCTGCTTTGGGTCGGCTGGCATGGCTGCGTTGATCTCCGCCTCGGTGTGTTCCCCGTCGAAGAGGGGTGGAAGCGTGGTGTCGTAGGGCGGGCGCAGTACTTCAGATGGTGAATCGAAGAGGTGGTAAACCGTGTTGTAGCCGAAAAGCAGGTAAGCGATGTAGCCGGGTGAGCTGTAGGGTTCGTCGCTGAGGATTTGCTCGCGCATGGTGCCGGAGAGGTCGTGCGGCCCGGACATGGGGGCTGAGGCGGTGACGGGGAATTCGGCGGCATGATTGAGTTCGAGTTCGCGCTGGAGCGCGAGTGTGGCGTGCCCGCCCTGGGAGTATCCGCAGAGGAAGAGTTGTCCGTTGGGGGAGGGGGAACCGCTGTCCAGGAATTCGGTCGCGGCGCGCAGCAGGTCGACGGCAGCGACGGCTTCCGATCGCGCGTGAAGGTAAGGGTGTAGCGCGGGGGATTCGGGGCCGAGGCCGAGGTAGTCGGGCATCGTCACGATATAGCCGAGGGAGGCGAAGACAACCCCTAGGAACTGCTCGTCGGCATCGCTGTTGGAGGGAGCGTCCGAGCGGAGGTAGACCGTGCCGTGCTGGTAGGAGGCGAGGGGGGCCGTGGCCGGCCCGTTGGGGATGCAGACCGCACCGGAGGCGATGGTGGACTGCCCGCGCGCGTCAAAGGTTTCATAGGTCAGCTTGAAGACATCGACCGGGTAATCCGCCGAGATGCCGGAAACACCCAGGAGCAAGAGGGCCAAATTAACCTGCCAGGCGGATTGGGAATTAAGGTACTCCGCGCTGATCAGGTGGCCACGGTCGGTTTTCTGGACCTTGAAGAAGGCGCTGGAGTCTGGGGTGGTAACGGGCCAGGAATTGGTTGCGCTCGGCCACTGATCGACATCGCCGGCGTAGTGCCAGCCTGTGGTGAGATCCGGCGAGGTGAATACGGCGTAGCCATCGTTGGGGCTGGGATCGCTCCAGGAGACTTGCAGGTTGTTTTCCTGATCGCGCTCGATGGTGGCTGCGAACTGTGCGCCTGCACCGGACGGGGTCAGGAGAGCCGCTGAAAGCAGCAGCATGCCGGTAATTCCGGTCAGCCGGTGTGTTTTTCCATGCTTCATGGCGCGAGTTTCACTCTGCTCTGGTAGTCGTGATGGGAAATTCAATTTCAGCCGTTTGGTTCGGAATTCACAACGGTCTCTGGATTAGTGATGGGGGCGAAGCTAATTTAGGCAGGTGCCGGGATCAATCATATTGAAGCGGGGATCAAACCGGCAGGTCAGCCATTGCCGATACAAGCCGGGGCGGATCGGACGACGGCTTCCTGTCCAGAATCCGCTGTGGGAAACCGGTAACCCGATTTTGTTAAACGCAACTCCGGGGCCTCCGCTTTTGAAGCAGGTTGCAGTTTTCCGAATTTGTCGGTGAGAGAATCTGCGCAGGAGGGGAAATCCCTTTACAGCGTCCTGCAAAATTCACAGTATCCCCTTATTGGGGGGAATCCACTATACTCCAGCGCTTCAGTTGCGCTGAAAGAGTGGTCAAGAAGTCTAAGCCGGCATGCCAAGTTCCCCGCTCCAGCCACACCTGCAACCACGGAAAAAGGGAAAGAGATGAAACACAGCAATTTAAAAGCGACCGTAAACTCCAACCGTCCACCTTCCCCGCCTTCCCTTTGGCGATTCCGGGCCCGTCTGCGCTGCACATCTGTTTTCAGGCGCGCCCTTTATGCCCCGGCCATGGTGGTGGCTTTCATCTCCCTGGTTTGCCCAGCCAGCGCCCAGCAATTCGCAACCCCGGCTCCGCTGAGTTTCCCGGAGCAGGCGACAGCTTTGCCCCTCGGAATCGGCTCTGATCCGCCGCTGGCCGTGGCGGACGCCTATGCGACGACCGAGAACACGCCTCTCGCGGTCGCGGCACCGGGCCTGCTGGCCAATGACTTTGATCCCGACGGGGAGGCGCTCCGCCTGCTCTCGGCCGGACCGCTTGTGAACGGTCGCTTCACCTCGCTGGTGACCAACGGCCAGTTCACCTACGAGCCGGACCCGGGCTTCGTGGGCACGGAGACCTTCACCTACACCATGGAGGATGCTTCCGGCAACCAGGCCGTCGGCAATGTGACCATCGAGGTGCTGCCGGATCCGAACCGGGCTCCCATCGCACTGCCCGACGCCTACGCGACGCCCGCGGACACGCCCCTTGCGGTGGAGGCGCCCGGGCTGCTGGCCAACGACTATGATGCCGACGGGGAGGCCCTGCGCCTGCTCTCGGCCGGACCGCTTTTGAACGGTCGCTTCACCTCGCTGGTGACCAACGGCCAGTTCACCTACGAACCGGATCCGGGTTTCGTGGGCACCGAAACCTTCACCTACATTATGGAGGATGCCTCCGGCAACCAGGCCGTCGGCAATGTGACCATTGAGGTTGTCCTGAGCAATCAAGCGCCGGTGGCCCAGGCGGGGGCGGATTTCACGGTCGTGGCCGGGCAGCTCGTGACCCTGGACGGTTCCGCTTCCTTCGACCCCGACCTCGATGCCCTGACCTACCAATGGATGTTCGTCAATCCTGGCGCCGCTGACCCCATTCCGCCGGGGAGCGGGGCCATCCTGTCCGGTGCCGCGACCGCGTTTCCCTCATTCTGTGCCGACCTTCCCGGTCAGTACTTCGTGGAACTGATTGTCAACGACGGCTATACCGATAGCGTGCCGGATTACGTCACCGTAACGGTCCTGTCGGTAACCGCTTCGCTCGATATCCTCATTGAGGATATTGAAGGGCTTGAGACAGATGGCATTCTCAATGCGGGCCAGACGCGAGCCCTTACCCGGAAGATCGAGCAGGCACAACGCTTGCTCGACAAGGGAAAGACGGATGAGGCGCTCTATGTCCTGGCCGGGTTCCGCCAGCAGGTGCTCGATCTCTGGCAAATCGACGGCGTCTTGACGGAGAGCGATGCAATGGCCCTGGTGTCACTCGCAGATATCATCATCAGTTCGGTCGCCAGCCCTTGTTAGGGCCGCGGCAGGACCAGGCCCGGGCGTCGGAGGGATGGCACCTGAACAGCATCTCCTCCGGCAGGCCCGGGACTAGTGGTCGGTAACCCTCAACTCCGGTCCATTGTCAATCCTTGCAGGCGAGGTTCGACCCTTGTCCATATTGAGCGGCAAGCATGGTATTGGATCGTCCTGTTTTTCCGCCGATTGCATATGACATTGGTTTTCGCGAGCTGTTCAATGGCCTTTCCGCTCCAGCCCAGGCTGTTTGTTTAACAAAAACCTGCCCTGTGTATGGAGCCATTATTGCCGATAATGGCAAGTTTCGCAGCGTATTCCACAGGCGATCCAAAGGCCAATTTCAACCACGAGTGGTCCAAAGCCGCCGGGGCCTGCATCATGGCCACGGAACGTATCTTTGCCCGGGTTTTCGTCATCTTATTGATAATGAACAAAATCAGCGAATCCTGCTCTTCCAGGACACGGAAAAGGTCCCTTTGTCCGTGGATATTCCTTGTAATAATGGGGGAATAAATGTAATAAATTATCCACCGCCGGTGCATACCGGCTGTCTCTCTCATTTTCACCGGTTCTCTCTCATCCATACCGGTTTTTTAGGCCCTCAACCCATGGGCTGCATCTACAGTAATTCAATCCACGTGGATCAAATTGTGGCAACTACCAGGAAGGAGTCCGGTATAGCGGCAAGTATGAATACTCCCCACGCGAACTGAACGTTTTGCTCCGCGGTGCCCGTACTGTCGCAATTCAGTCTGCTGGCGGTCATGCGGGGAACATCTTTTCCGGTGCAGGAGCGATGATTCGACCACTGTTTGAATTTCCGACTACTCAATCTAATTTCCTATCAGTAAAGAACAATGCCTGACAATATTCCAACCCCTTCCGGGGATCAGGAACCCTTTGATCCCGACGGATTACTCAAGACGGAGGACGGAAAATTCGTCCTTCGTGAACTGCTTAACGTTTATAAACCCATTCTCGAGGCGGATCTCAAACGAGCCAGGAGTCCCGCTGCTCTCCAAAAGGAAGCCCAGGAAGCCTCTCCCGAGACTTGTGAAGAGGGCTTTCGCCTTGCTAATCAATTATTTGAGCCACTGTTCCAGGAAAAGACGGCGATCCGGATGCTGCCCGAACAAGCCCGCGAGCTGCTCGGTCCATTCGATCGCTGGAGCTGGTGCCTGGCCCATGTCCGCTGTTGCGTGATCTTCGGCTGGCTGGCCTGCCGTGGAAACCAGTCATTCCGCTCCTTCTCCGCTCACCTGTACCGTTATTGGCGCTGTGTCCGGGAAGTTGTTGGTGATCCTGTCTCCGACCCGCCGACCGACGATCAACGCCGGGATTACCAGATCCTTGTCAAAGCATTGGCGGAGGCCTACAAGCCGTATCTCACGGACCAGTTGGCTACGGTGGAATTCTCCGCCGGTGTTCCCGACGAAGTGATCAGCGGCGAGGCGGACTGCTTCTCGGGATCCGCGGATGCCGGGGCCCTGTTTGAACGATTGCTGACCCCGGAAACGGCTCCCGCTCTCCTCGGCAAGGCTGCCTTCGAGGCTCACCAGAAAGATCCGTTTTTCTGGTTTTGCCGTTGCTGGTGCCTGTGCTCCATCCGTTTCGGCTGCTGCCTGGCCCGGGCTCGAAACCTCATCGATGTCATCCGCTGCCTCGTCCATTACCTGGGCTGCCTGCGGGACTGCTTTCGACCGCTTCGGTGCGAGATCCTGAAACCGACCGGCTGTACGGAAGAGGAACCCAACCCCTCGGCGGGGGGCCTCACTGTTGAGGTCGTCGGTACCGCAGCTGGAGCCTTCTTCAGCCATTATACATTGGAGTGGCGCAAGGTCGAAGGCGGTGACTGTCTCGACGATGACGGGTGGAGTTCCGATGGTGTGATTTATCCGGGTGGTGGAGCCACCGGCACAGCGCAAGTCGTCAGTGGCACCCTCGGCTGGATCAATACAACCCTGCTGGCTGCCGGCTCCTACGAGGTACGCGTTTGCGTGTCCTCCAGTCAAAGCGGATCCGGTCCCAAATGCTGTTGTATCCAGTTCAATCTGTTCAAGAAACTGGTCTGGATTGATCATGTGGCCGGCCATCCGGTCGAAACGGGTCCGGGTCTCGGGCCACTCAATCCGGACGCTCCGATCGTCGATGCGAATCCGAACGGAACGGTGGTGCCTGTCGGTTGCTGCGTGACCGTCTCAGGCAGTGCCTTTGTCGGCGAGTGCAACAATCGAAAAATCAAATGCTTCGATCTCCGTTACGGTATCGGGCATCTTCCCGGTCCGACCCAGCCCGGGTTCAACCCGGCCGCCTACAGTGGCTCCCTGCTGACGAGCCCGGTGTGTTACACGCCGCCCGACGAGGCGAAGAAAAGGGCTCCATGGAACCAGGTGATCAGCCGCGCCCTGACAACGCGGTTGGTCAAGACCACGATCGACATATTCGGCAACCCGACCGAGGTATGGAAACTGCATGACTATTGCTTCAACAGTGCCTCCCAGTTGCCGCCTTGTCCGGATCCACAGCACGCCTGCCGCAGTGGCAAGTACACCCTCCTCCTCGATGTCGAGGACACCTTCGGTATCCATCATTACGATACCCAGCAAGTCTGGTTCGATAACAAGCCAATCCATGTCAACTTCGCGGGATTGGAAGGTGTCAAAGGTTGCGAGGACATGAGCCTGAAGAAGTTTGTTCCGGAGGGCGCCCCTTGCGGCACACCCTGGCCGATGCACCTGCTGGGCACGGTCTTTGACGAATACATCGACAGTGCGGACTTGAGCTACCCGAGTGACAACTTCGATTACTATTGGATTCGGATCACTCGGCAAGGTGGACCAACCTATCTGGTTCCCATTACCCCGACCCTGGCCCCGCCTGTATTCGGGCCGGACCCGCTCAAGGGAACCCAGCGCGTCGGTGATCCCGGAACACGATGTGAAACGGGTATCGGTGGTTGCCCGCCGCCTCCGTTCCCGCCCGCGTTTGCCGGAGTGTTGACCAGTTTGGACCTGCGCATCTTCGATGCCGTCTGCGCCCCGGGCCTGGTTGCGCCCTTCAAGCCTCCGGCCAAGTTCCCGCTTAATCGCGGTGAGTGCTGTGGCTACACATTCCAGCTCTACGCCAGGGACCAGACGCGAAGCACGTCGCCCGCACCCTGCCATGAGAAATGGTCGCTTCCGTGGGCAGTCTGCATCTGCAACGATGCGGATGAATCGAACGACGGCTGAGCAAATATGGCCGAACTGAGTGTATGGTTCAAATTCACCCTTGCCGTCCTCGCTTGCTGGCGGCTGGCCCACATGCTGGCACGCGAGGACGGACCTTTTGACTTGCTGGTCCGGTTGAGAGCATGGCTGGGAAACAGCAATTTGGGCCGGCTTATGGACTGTTTCTATTGCCTGAGCGTTTGGATGGCGATTCCACTGGCTTTCTTTGTTTGTCAGGGAACCGCCAACCGGGTCGTCGCATGGTTGGCCATATCCGGAGGCGCCTGTCTGATCGATAAATTCACCCACGAACCCCTCGCCATCCAGTCACTGGACGAGATACCACAAGAAGGAGAGGAAACTGAAGATGGCATGCTGCGGACAAAAACGGACGATCCTCAATAACGCAACGACCTCAGCCCGGTCCCGGCCCACGGTTCAACAGTGGACCGTTGCTCACCCTGTGAGCCAGCGACAGCAGGTCACAAGCGCTGCATCAAGAAGGCAATCCGGAGGAGGGGAGGCTTCGCCCTTCGCTTCTGTATGGATACGTTACCAGGAACGCTCGCCCATTCTGGTGCGGGGTAATGTAACAGGAAACCAGTACCGGTTCTCCGGCGCCAGCCCGTTGGTCCAGGTGGACAGTCGGGACGCGCCGGCGCTTCTGGAAACCCGCTTTTTCCGGAGGGCGTGAGACGACCGCTTGGGCGCCGGGGAAACTGGGAACAAAATCCTTATCGATCCTCAACGGCTGGATGTCTTCAAATCTGTCCCGCTGGGCCTGTACAACTTCCGGATATCCAACCTTTGGACTCTTCTGATCCAATCGCCTGTGGCTCGTAATGGAGCAAAGATTCCCTGTGGTTTGCGAATTGCTCTTCCTGCTTCAGGACAATCAGCCGTCATGAAAAGTATCGGAATATTAACTACGCATACTCCGGAAGGTATCGCTTCAGGGTGGCCATGGCCGTGTCGAACTTGTCCGCGGGGATGACGTTGTCCTTGACCGTTTCGCGGGCAAGGGGGCTGTCCGACTGGGAGTCCTGGGTGAGCGTGGCGTCGACGGCCGGCCAGTGGGTGTCGTAGACTCCGGAGAAACGGAAGATGGATTCGATGGCGGTGCGGGGATCGCGCTTGAGGTCGGCGTAGTCGAGGGTGAGGAAGGGGATGCCCTTGGCGAGCACATCCCTGTAGGAGAGGGTGTTGTGTATCCAGTTCAGCATCCAGACCTTGGCCAGGCACATCGGGCCATCGGGGGAACGCTCCTGCTCGACAATGGGGATGAAGGAGGCGAAGGAGTCCTCGAATATTTGCTGGAATTCCCGGTCCTCTGCTTTCTCGGGAGGGACGAAGGCCCGGTAGGCGGACCGAATCCAGCTTGCCGGATCGCGGGTGATATAGATATTCCGGGTGTGGGGGGCGGCCGCGACGATGTGGCTGGCCAGCGTGATGCATTGGCTGCGGAGCTTGATGGCGACGTTGTCACGCCGGGAATTTCCTGGAAGCGGGCGGATGGCGGCTTTCAGGCAGGAGGTGAGGAGGCGGATGGCCTGGCCGGTTGAGATGCGATTGGAACCGAGGGCCAGGCAGATCTGGGTGAAGGTATCCGGTTCGGAGAGGCTGAAGAGCTGTGGCTGGGATGCGTAGACGCGATTGATGAGCGTGGAACCGCAGCGGCCGACGGAGTGGATGACGGTAAGTTTGGATGCGGCGAGATCTATGCCGGCGACAATTTCCTCCAGTTCCTCGATGGAGGTGATGGCGACACCGTCCGCCTGCTGAAATTGGCCTGAATAGAAGAAACTGCCTTTGGAGACGTCTACTTCAGGTCCGGTGTGTACCCAGACTGCGGAGGCGTTTCCGAGGTCGAGGCAGTAAAGGGAATAACCCGGATCGTTGGCGATGGTCGCGAGGTCGACAGGTCGCGGGTTGGCCAGCGTGAAATCGGAGGGTGTGACGATGGCCAGGGGATGGAATTTCCATCGGTCGGCGATGTCGTATAAAGTGGCGGACATGGAGGCGGGGATGCGGACAGGGTGAATTTATTACCCGCATCCGCTGCGTAACCTGCCGGTCCGACTCCTCCGGGGCAACCGCGAAGTGATGGTCCCTGGCCCCGCAAGGCGCGGGACCAGGGATGACAAGTTGCATCAGAAGCCCCGAAAGCTGAATGCAGTGCAAATCGTCCGCTGTTATCTCATCCCCCGATGTTGACCGCCGTATCCATTTCATGGGCCAGGCCGACCAGGTTGAAGACCGGTGAACGCTTGAGCTGTTCACTCAAAAACTGGCGTTGCTCCTCCGTGACTTCGGGCCCTTCGATTGTCAGATCTATCGAGATCGCCCCGTACATCTCATCGCGCTTGTCCAGGTCATGCAGAGCCAGCAGGACCTGCAGGTCCAGGGGGGCTCGCAATTCGGCCGACACCTTTTCTATTTCAATGCCGTTGACCAGGGCATGCACGCGGAGGGTTCCGATGACACAGTCGGCCAGTGCCGCCAGGGCCAACTCCACCGGCTCGATCCGGTCAACGGGAGCTTCCACATCGCCCTGCAGCTCGACCGGGAGGCCAAGATGCAGCGCATAGTCGCGTGACTTCCCGAACTCCTCGCCCGCCGCCTTGAAGGGCCCGATGCGCGCGGTGCTGTGATAGACCATCTCCTCGCTTTCCCCGGTGGCCCGGAACTCCACCCGGCCATGGGCGGGATTGGACCGGATATCTTCCACGATCTGGTTGTAGTGCTTGAGGTTGAGTCCCTTGACGACGGGGTCCCCGTGCTGGTTGACGGGCCGTTCCCCGCCTTGGGCAATACTCGCATGCCCGATCAAAAGCAGCGCAACCGCGCCTGATAATATCGTTCGTTTCATTTCATTAATCCTTAATTTGGCAGGGCCGTCCCCGCATTCGGAAAGGGCGGCCACGGTGCCCCTGCCGGGTTCGTGCCTCGACAGGATTCGCCCTGTCATTCGGCCCCGAGAATAGCGTATGGATGGATCAGGGTCTAGAGTCACACTCGACAGAACCGGGGCATTTGTGACATTGTTGGGGCGTTATCAAAGCAAAGGCCAAAAATACAAAAGCCGGCGCCCTCGTCGTGCTCCCCGAAACTGCTCCGGCCGGCTTGTACAGCATGCTGGAAGTTTTTTCCTCTGTCGGCACCGTTTGGGAGGAACTGACCGGCGAGCCGTCCTCCGAGCTACGGATCAACGTTGATTTCGTCTCCGGGCATGAGGGCTTGCAGCATTGCGGCCTGGGTGTGCCGTTCGAAACACAGGCTACCTTCACAAACAGCCCTCAATACGACTTTGTCATCGTGCCCGACGTCCACCTGACAGCCGGCCTCCAGCCGGAGGGACAATGGCCGGCCGCCGCGGAATGGATCCGCCAGCAGTATGCCGGCGGCGCGATAGCGGCTTCAGCCTGCACCGGTGCCCTGCTGCTGGCGGAATCCGGCCTGCTCGATGATCTGGAAGCAACCACCCACTGGGGAGCAGTGCCGATCTTCAACAGGCAGTTCCCCAAAGTCCGGTTGTGTCCCAGGAAGATCCTCGTCATGGCCGGCGCCGGACAGAGAATCATCACGGCCGGAGGAGCGTCCTCCTGGGTGGAACTGGCCCTCTACCTCATCGCCTTTTACTGTGGCCGGGAGGAAGCGGTCCGCATCTCCAAGATCTTTCTTCTGGGCGACCTTAGCGAGGGGCAACTGCCTTTCGCCGCCCTCACCCGACCCCAGGCACACAACGACGCGATCATCGACAAGTGCCAGCTGTGGATCGCCGAGCATTACGAACTGGCCAATCCCGTCGAACGGGTGACGGAGTACTCGGGCTTGAACCCCCGCACCTTCAAGCGGCGTTTCTCCGCCGCCACCGGGAATACCCCCATCGAATACATCCAGTCATTGCGAATCGAGGAAAGTAAATATCTCCTCGAAACCAGTGGGCTCGCCGTCGATGAAGTGGGCATGGAGGTCGGCTATGAGGACCCCGCCTCCTTCCGCCGCCTGTTCAAGCGCCTGACCGGCGTCACTCCATCCCGCTACCGACGCCGTTATCAGAATATCGGGCGCCCCCCGGCCGTGCCGTTCCGGGAATCCGGCAAATGAAGCAACCCGACAGATCGTCCGGTTGGCTTTCAATTTTTCCTTTGCGGCTTACATTGTGTGGAATGGCTGTTCCCTCGACGACGGCGGAAACCCGTGAGGTCCCCGGGTCCAGGCCGAGATTAACGGCGAGCCAGGCTCGCCTCTGCAACGCGGAAACATGCAATGTATTTACTGATCCTTCTGATTTTCCTTGCCGCCGGTCTCTCACTGGCGGTGCACGGCATCCTCAAAACGAGAAAGTGGGAAATTTTCCTTGGGGTGGCGCTGCTCGCCGGCACGGTTCTCTTTTTCTGGTTCATGGGCTTCTGGGGCGAGCGGCTCTGGTTTGACGCCCTTGGCTACGACAGCCGGTTCTGGACCGTTTTCCTGGCCCGGCTGACCGCATCCCTCCTCGGGGCCCTGCTTGCCGGCCTGGTGCTTCTCGGGCCGTTGCTGGCCTCGCGGCGGCGGCAGCAGCGGGTGATCATCGGCGTCGCCTCCCTAATCGCTCTGCTCTTCGGGATTTTCTGGGGACAGGAGAGCTGGGACCTCCTGCTCCCTTTCTGGAACCAGGTGCCGGGCGATGTGGCCGACCCCGTCCTCGGCCACAGTGTGGGGTTCTACCTGTTCGTCCTGCCCTTCCTGGACTCGGTGCTGGCCCTCCTGCTGACCGTCGTCTTCATTGGCCTCGTCGGGACCGGGATCTCCCTGGTGCTGGCGGGTAGTGAACGCGTCGATACAATTGATGCATTCCTCGGCAAGCTGGCCGGCGACCGCGAGGCGCTGCGCCCGCTGGGATGGATCGTCGGGGCCGGATTGGCCGTCCTGGGGGCCAATACCTTCATCGGGGCCTACCACCTCATGTATTCCGTCAATGGCGTGGTCACGGGACCGGGTTGGACCGATGTCCACATCGGTATTCCGGCGCATTTTATTGTCGGGGTGATGCTTGTCCTCTCCGGCCTGGTCTTTGTCCTTGCCTCCAGCATTCAAGGTCTCCGGGAAAAACCGCCGGGGCTGCTCAAGTATATCCTGGGGGTGCCCGTCGGCCTGTCGGCCGCCTTGTATCTGGCTGGCCTGGTCTTGCTGCCGGCCCTTGTCCAGTGGCTGTACGTCAAGCCCAACGAGGTCTCCGTGGAAAAACCCTACATCGCCAACAACATCGAATTCACCCGTCAGGGATTCCGCCTGGACGAGATGGAGGAGCGGCAGTTCCCGGTGGTCGAGGATTTCAACCGGGAGCTGGCCGCTGAACACAAGGAGGCCTTGGACCAGGTCCGCCTCTGGGATCCGCGGGCCCTGGATTCCGTTTACAAGCAGTTCCAGGAGATCCGGCTTTATTACGAGTTCATCGACGTCGACATCGACCGCTACACAATCGACGGCGACTACCGGCAGGTCATGGTCTCTCCCCGCGAGCTGGCCTTGCGTAATCTTCCGGACCGCAGCAAGACCTTTGTCAACGAGCGGTTCAAGTACACGCATGGGTACGGCCTGACCATGGCCCCGGTCAATGAATTCACCAGCGGCGGGCTGCCCCGCCTCCTGGTCAAGGACCTTCCGCCGGTCGCGGAGTTTCCCGGTGGCGAGGTCCGGGAGGCCGCCATCTACTACGGCGAGCTTTCGGACAACTATGCCGTCGTGAATACCGAGGAGAGGGAATTCGATTATCCTAAAGGCGAGGACAACCAATATGTCCGTTACAGCGGCACGGGGGGTGTGCAGCTGAAGAATGGCTGGCGGAAATTCCTTTACGGCTGGAAATTCGGGGGGACAAAATTGCTCCTCTCCAGCTATCCCAACACGGAAAGCCGGATCCAGTTTCACCGGTCCATCCAGAACCGTATCAGAAAACTGGCGCCTTTCCTGAAGATCGACCATGACCCCTACATCGTCTTGCATGATGGCCGCTTGTACTGGATCGCGGATGCCTACACGGCCTCCCCCTACTATCCGTACAGCGAACCCTTTTCCTCCGATACCCGGACAAGCCGACAGGGCAACTGGGCCCGGCCGGGCGGAAGCTCCGGGGACATGGGGTACCTGGAGGGCGCCAACTATGTGCGGAATTCCGTCAAGGTCGTCGTCAACGCCTTCAACGGTTCAGTGGATTTCTACATTTTCGATCCCGCGGATCCCATCATCCAGGTATGGCAGAAGGCATTTCCCGGCTTGTTCCAGCCACGCGAGTCGATGCCGGAGGGCCTCCAGGCGCATGTCCGTTATCCGGAGGGGTTTCTTCTCTCCCAGGGACTGGTGTATGCGCGCTATCACATGACCGACCCGGAGGTCTTCTACAATCAGGAGGACATCTGGGTGCGGGCCACCGAGAAGTACTATGCGCAACTGCAGCCCGTTGAGCCGTATTATGTGATGTGGGAACCGCCGGGCACCGACAGCCGGGAATTTATCCTCATGCTGCCCTTCACTCCCAAGCATCGGCAGGTCCTGATCGGGTGGATCGCGGGCATGTGCGACGGCGAAAACTACGGTCGCCTCCTGGCCTACAAGTTCTCCAAGGACAAACATGTCCTGGGAACCCAGCAGGTGGAGACCAAGATCGACCAGGATCCATACCTGTCGCAGCAGCTCAGCCTGTGGGACCAGAGGGGATCGCGCGTTGTCCGGGGCAATGTCCTGGCCATTCCGGTGGACCAGACCCTCCTTTACGTGGAGCCGATCTATCTTCAGGCGGAAGCCGCCGCCTATCCGGAATTGCGTCTGGTCATTGTCATGCAGGGCGACCAGCTCAGCTACGCGGAATCCTTCGACGAGGCCCTGGCCGGTCTGTACTCGGAGCAGCAGGCACCGCAACCAGGGCTGTCCGGCCAGCCGGTGAAAGGATCAACCGGCGAACTCATCGACCAGGCCAGCAAGGCCTTCGGGAAATACCTCGACGCACTCAGTGAACGGAACTTTTCGGAAGCCGGCAGCCAGCTGGAATCCCTCAGCAAGGCCCTTGAGCAATTGAAGAAAAGCAGGGACGCCGATGAGTCGATTTAGGCCCGAAAGCACGCCGGGCGCAACCGGCTGACTGCCTCGCCAGGGGCCGGTTGGCATGGTTCATGCGCTGACAATTCAATTTATGCCAACCATCAAGATACATTCCATCGAACCCCTGAATCACAATGTCCGCCGGTTCAAGACCGGGAAGCCCGAGGGCTATGCATTCACCCCCGGCCAGGCCACCCACGTCTCGATCGACAAGGACGGCCTGCGTGATGAAGACCGCCCCTTCACCTTCACCTCGCTGCCCGACGCCGGCCACCTTGAGTTCACGATCAAGATCTATCCGTCCCACGAGGGGGTCACGGATCAACTGGATGAGCTCAAGACCGGTGACCGGCTCATTATCGAGGAGGCCTGGGGCGCCATCCAGTTCAAAGGCAAGGGAACCTTTATTGCCGGCGGGGCGGGCATGACGCCGATGCTGGCCATACTCCGGGACCAGTCGCAGAAGCAGACTGATGCCGTCGAGCAAGTCATCTTTTCCAACAAGACGAAAAAGGACCTCTTCCTGGAGGAGGAACTGCGTGTCATCTCAAACGACAATCTGCTCCTCACCTTTACCCAGGAGAATGTGGACGGGGCGGAGCATGGCCGGATCGATGAGGACTTTCTCCGCAAGCATGTGAAAAACATGGACCAGTTTTTCTATGTCTGCGGTCCGCCCAAGATGGTGGAATCCGTCGAGAAGCTGCTCAAGCAGCTGGGGGCGGAAGCCGGCAAGATCGTCACCGAAGGCTCTTGAACTCAGTTGTTCGGGACGCCTTCCCCGTTTTTGACCAGCATGGGCAGCTTTCTCGATGCCCAGTCTTCCAACAGTTCCCTCTCATGGTAGAAGGTGTCGCTGTTCCACAGTGTCTGGGGGACATTCCACAGGTAGTTCAAGTCTGTCAGCTGTGCGGTCCCCTGGGCCACCACCTCGTCATCGGCATTGCGGACGCGATATTCGAATTTCAGGCGCGGCGGATAGATATCCCGCATGATGCGGACATCCGTTGAGTTGATGCGCCAGGGTTCGTATTCGCCCGCCAGGTCGATGTCCAGGAAGGTGACCTGCAGTTGGTCGCCCTTCGGCAGGTTCTCCGAGACCTCCGGCTTCAGGGCATCACGCACGGCCTTCTCGAAGCGCTCAAGCAGATCTTCGCTATAGTAGCCTTCGTATTCCAAATCACTGAAATTCTCGGGGTCGTCGAAGTTGATTTTAACGGAGGCTGCGCCGGCGATCCCGGGAAGGATGCTGATTCCGAAAAGGACCAGCAGCGCAGACAGGTAATTCATAATTCTTGGTTTCATGCATTACCGAATCGCAGATACCATGCCAAGGCTCCCGGATGCTGGGCCGCGCGCGCTCCCGTTTATCTGGAAAAGCCCGTTGGGATTGCAGAATGCATCCCGCAGGGCGGACGGGACTGTAATTTGCAATCAATGCGTCCTGCCCGGACATCGGGCGATTCCCGCAATGGGCGGGTCACCGGAGGGGCGATTCACTCCCGCTCGTGGCCGATTCCGGTGGCGGCGGCCCCGAACATGACCAGGACCAGGAACCAGCCGTGGAAGACCATCATCCAGACCTCCGTCGGGTTGACCACGGGCAGCGCCGGATAGCTGTCGGTCAGGGTGTTCAGGGTCACGTAGCCGATGAGCACCCCGCCGCCCCAGGGAAAGATGTAGCCCAAAGCCGAGGTGATGGCGTCGAGGAGGTTGGCCCGGCGGTAGGGATGGATGCGCAGGCGTTTCCCAATGTCGCTGACCATCGGGGCGGCGGCGATCTCGGCGGCCGTGTTGACGGTGATGAAGACGTTCAGGGTGGCCACGAAGGCGCAGATGACCAGCTCGGCCCGGCGCACGGATTCCCCGATGAAGCGGAAGGCCGTCTCCCGGATCTTGTCGAAGGCCCCTCCGACCCGCATGATATGGCTGGCGGAAAGTATCAGCAAAGTCAGCACAGCCATGTCCACGTAGCCGCCGATCCCCTCGGTCAGGGCCCCGTCAAGGGTGCCTTCGGCGATGTTGATGTGCATGATGTCCTGCCAGGTGCCCAGGCCGGAGACAAGGATCAGGGGGATCGCCGTGGCCAGTCCGGCCGTGATGGCGACGATGATATGGTGTCCCCGCATGGCCAGGTAGATGACCAGCGCGAAGGGCAGCAGGAGGATGAGCCCGAGCGGCGAGACATCCTGGGCCAGGGACAGGTTGACAAGCTGGTACTCCTGGCTGGCCGAGCCGAACAGGAAATAGAGCAGGAGGGCGGGGATGGCGGCCGTCAGGGCATACTTGAAACGCGATCGGACGACCCCGGGAATGTCGGTCTCCTGGGTCGTGGCGGAGACAATGGTGGTATCCGATACGGGGGCCAGGTTGTCCCCGAAGGCGGCGCCGGAGAGGATGGCCCCGAACATGAAGACCGGGTCCGCCCCGAGAATGATCCCGGCCGGGTACATCAGGGTGCAGAAGGCGACGGTCGTTCCGTATCCGGTCCCCACCGCGGAAGAAAAGAGGGCCGCCAGGAGGAAGGTCAGGGCGGTGAAGGTTCCCCCGTGCACGTGCGAGGACATGCCCAGCCAGACCAGGCCGTCGACCAGGCCCCCGGAGCGCAGGACCTGGGCGAACATCCCGGCCCAGAGCCAGGCCACCACGGTGACGGTCCCGATCCGGTTGGCCATCCCGGTATAGATCGCCTCGCAGTAGTCCCAGCGGTCGCCCTTGACCAGCACCATGGCCGCGGCCAGGCCGAGGATGATCCCGAGGGCCAGGCCCCGGACATCCGGCGCCCCGCTCAGGCAGATGGTGATGGCCCAGACGATGAAAAAGACCATCGGCAGCGCCGAGACGGCGACTCCGCCACGAAAGGTCAGTTGCGGTTTTTCTTCCATGCCGGACGGTATGGACCCGCCCGCGAGAAATCGAATAAAAACTGGTCAGCTCGCAATGTTGCCTCCAGGCCGGCGGGCAAGTTCGTGGCGGGGCATCGGACATGCGCCCGGAGAAATCCTGTTGCGGGGAATTGCGATCCTCTCCAACCTGCCTTGACCGATGGCAGGCATTATCCGGATACAACACCGCTCAGCGCTCCTTGCTGGCCGGTGGGCTCCACCCGTACATCGGCGCTAGGTTCCCATGACAGAGTGGTCCCCTGAATTAAGCAAACTGGGCTGGAGCGACTGGTTCGCGCAGCGGGCGGCATGCAAGCCCGCGGAGACCGTCGCCCGGGTGGCCGCGGTCGACCGCGAGCAATGGTTGCTCCTGGATCCGGACGGACCTTTCCGGGCCAGGCTGGCCGGGAGTTTCCTGTACCGCAGCGTCCTGCCCGGGGAATTGCCCTCCGTGGGAGACTGGGTTTGCGTGGAGAAACAGCCCGGCGACGGCCCCGGGGTGATCCGGTCCGTGCTGCCGCGCCGGACCCTGCTGCGCCGACGCTCGGCCGGGGATTCCATCGATTACCAGATGATCGCGGCGAACCTGGACATCGTGATGATCGTCCAGTCCTGCCAGTATGACTTCAACCTCAAGCGGCTGGAGCGCTATCTGGTCATGGTCGGCGATGGCGGGGCCGAGCCCTGTGTCCTGCTCAGCAAAACGGATCTCGTCGATCCGGCGGCCCTCCAGGTCCTGCAGGGGAAAATCGCCGCCGCCGGCGTCTCGGCCCCGGTGATGACCCTGAGCAACGTTACCGGGGACGGCCTGGAAGATCTCAGGCAGCGCCTGGAGCCGGGAAAGACCTATTGCTTCGTCGGCTCCTCCGGGGTCGGCAAAAGCACCTTGATCAATCACTTGATTGGCTCGGAACAGCAGGAGACGAAGGCGGTGAGCGGGACCGGCGAAGGGCGGCATACGACGGTCCGCCGGGAGCTGGTCCGCCTGGCCGGCGGCGCCCTGGTCATCGACAACCCGGGAATGCGTGAATTCGGAGTCCTGGCAGCCGAGGCGGGAATCAGCGAAAGCTTTGCCGACATCGACTCCCTTGCCGCCGACTGCCGCTACCGGGACTGCACCCACACGCGGGAGCCCGGTTGTGCGGTGCGGCAGGCGGTCAAGTCCGGAGAGATCAGCAGGGACCATTACGAGAACTTCACCAAGCTCAGGGAAGAGTCGGAGTTCAATGAGATGTCCCGCCTGGAGAAGCGGAGGAAAGCCCGTGACTTCGGCAAGTTCCTCAAGTCGGCGAAAAAGAACATGAAGCGCAAATAGGGCCGGGTCCCGGACGGGTCTGGCTTTCCGGCCGTTCGTTATACTTCATTTGCATTGAAAGAATTGGATCAGGGTGAAGGATGGCCGCATGACAAGGGCCTCAATCCTGACTTCCCGGGAGCGGGTGAACCGGATGTTCGCCCGCCGGGACCATGACCGGGTGCCGTGTTTCGAGACCTTCTGGCCAGAGACGCCCGACCGCTGGATTCGGGAGGGACTCGATGCGGCCGGCCGCGACGAGGCCATCCAGCACGTCTACGACCGCCTTGGAGCCGACCTGCAATGGATTTGCTGGCACTGGCCGCATCCCCATCCCGGCCGCAACGAGGTGATCGGGGAGGACGAGCAGACCCGTGTCACCAGGGGGCCCAGCGGCACCATCGAGCGCTTCTGGAAGAACAAGTCCGGCACGCCCGAGCACCTCGGCTGGGAGTGCGACAGCCGTGATGTATGGGAAAACAACTACAAGCCGGCGATGCTCGGACAGGAGGTGGTCATCGACCTGGAGGGCGCGCGGGAGCGATTCGAAAAGGCCGCCCGGAACCACCTCTGGGGCTATTTCGCCGGGGTCTCCGCCTTCGAGGTCATCCGCAAGATCCTCGGCGACGAGATGTTCATGCTCACCCTGATCGATGATCCGGAATGGATCGGGGACATTGCCGTCACCGCCACCGACAATTCCCTGCGCAATTTCCAGGTCCTCCTGGACGCCGGGATCCGCCCGGACGGACTTTGGATCTATGACGACATGGCCTTCAAGACCATGACCTTCTGTTCCCCCGCCATGTACCGGGAGATCATCTGGCCGCAGCACCGGCGGCTGGCGGAGTTCGCCCATCGCAATGGCATGAAGATCATCTTCCACTCGGACGGGGACCTGCGGCGGGTCATACCCGACCTGATCGAGGCCGGATTCGACTGCCTCCAGCCCCTCGAGTCGAAGGCCGGCATGGACGTCCGCAAACTGGCCCCGGAATACGGCCGCGAGCTGGCCTTCTTCGGCAACATCGATGTCATGAAACTGGTCACTAACGACCTTGAGCTCATCGAGCAGGAGATCTCCTCCAAGCTGGCCGCCGGCAAGGCCGCGAAAGGCTACATTTACCACTCGGACCACTCCATTCCCCCTCAGGTTTCCTGGGCTACCTACCAGCAGCTCATCCGCTTTGTGCAGACCTACGGGCAGTATTAGGAAGGTCCGCCAAGGATGTCCGGCAGCGACTCGGCACGGAAGTTGCCGGGGGTGTCCTGAGGCTGGGAACCGTTGCGCGAGGCAATTTTTATAAGTCCTTTAATGTTCCTGCGGCCGAAGTCGCTCCCGGGCCGTTTTATGGTCTGGAGCAAGGGCTGGGAACCGCCTAAATTTACCTGAAACCTTAACCCAAGGATATGTCATCATGAAAAACCGTCTGCTCGTCACATTGCTTGCTTCATTCGTCTTCGCCCTCTCCGGTTTCGCCAAACCCAATCCGGATCTTCCACCCGAGGCCGCCGACCAGGCCCGGGAAGCCATTCAGACCAACCAGGAACGGGGAATGCCCGAACAGGCCCAAAAGGGCATGATGGAGGCCGAAAAGGCCGGCAAAAAGGCCGAAAAAGCCGGCAAGAAGGCTGAAAAGGAAGCCGGGAAGGCCGAAAGGAAGGCCAAAAAGGCGGAAGAGAAAGCCCGTAAAAAGGAGAAGGAAGCTTCCGGGGAGCCTGCCGAGGACAAGTAATTCCTCCCGGGCTTCCAGTCCGGCGCCGCCGTTAGTTCCCGTCGACCACCTCAACCGGTTCCCGTTCCGGCAGCGGAGCCTCGTCGCCGAGGTAGAAGCCCGGGTGAGGCGGCTGGTTGTAGGCCACGTTCTGCCAGGCCAGGGAGACCCGGTACTGGGGATCATGGAGGAGGGTCGGCATACGGTATGGCGTGGGGATGGTGGAGGTGTAGATGCGCAGCTCGGAATTGTCGCGGGTGCGCCAGACAACCTCCTCGCGCCAGTCGCCCCAGATGTCGCCACTGAGGGTGGGAGTGGCCTTGGTGCCGTTGTTGGAGGTGCAGGCGTGGGCGATGAGGAGGGGATGGATGCTTTCCGTTTCCGGGTCAAACTTGAGGACGAGATTCTGGTCCAGCAGCTCGCGCTGGAGATCACCGTCCCAGTAAACCGCGAAGTTGACCGGCAACCCGCGGGGCCGCTCGTACAGTTTCTCGCCGGTGGCGCTGTAGACCTCGTGCATGCCGGCCCCGGCGGCCCAGCATTCAGCCCCGGGGAAGCGCGGGTCGATGTTGACGGCGTTGCCCCGGCCCGGGCCTTCACCCTTGTCGCCACCCGATTCGGCGGCCTTGATGGAGGGAACCGTGAAGATGGGTTCTCCGGTTTTCGCGTCCCGCATGTTCATTCCCTGCTCGTCGAAGCGCTCCTGGATGTTGAAGACCTCCAGCCCGGGGTTGGACGGCACCAGGTCGCCCACGTGCATCGCGTCCCCGTGACCCCATCCGGTTGAGTAGAGCCCGGTCCCGTCATCGTCGACAACCATGGCCCCGTAGATGATTTCCTGCCGGCCGTCGCCGTCGACATCGGCCACGGAAAGGTTGTGGTTGCCCTGCCCGCGGTAGGGCCGGTTTTCCGGGCTGGCGTCGCTGTCGAAGACCCAGCGCCGGGTCAGCTTGCCGTCACGCCAGTCCCATGCCGCCAGCACCGAGCGGGTGTAGTAGCCGCGGCACATGACGACGCTCGGATGCTCGCCGTCGAGATAGGCCACGGCGGCCAGGAAGCGGTCCATGCGGTTCCCGTAGCCATCGCCCCAGATCTCCTTCATCTCCCCGGAACCGGGATTCTCCAGGGCCGGGTGCCGGCCGGGCACGTAGGGAACAGTGGCCATGGCGGCGCCACTTTCCCCGTTGAAAATGGTGAAGTATTCCGGTCCGGTTATGATGTAGCCGTCCTCGTTGCGCCAGTCCGCCTCCGGGTCGCCGATGACCTTCCCGGTCCCGTCGACGCTCCCGTCCCCGGTTTTGCAGGCCAACTCGGCTTTCCCGTCGCCGTCCAGGTCGTAGACCATGAACTGCGTGTAGTGGGCTCCGGCCCGGATGTTGATCCCGAGGTTGATTTCCCAGAGCATCCGGCCCTCGATGCTGTAGGCCTGGAGGAGGACCGGATCGGTCAGCCCCTTGTGGGAGTTGTCATGGGAGCGGCCCTCCTGCTTGACGATAATCTCGTAATCGCCGTCGCCATCAAGGTCGCCGACCGACCCGTCATTGGGTTGGTAGCCATCCGGCGTTTGCAGGGGAATGCTTCGGTAGGGGAGCGGCAGGGAGCCCGGCTCAATGGTGAAGGGCTTGCCGGCCGGGCCCTCGACGCCGTCGACCACCGGCCGGACCGTGTAGGTGGTCCTCCGCTGCAGCGCGGGTCGTTCATCGAGGTACCATGTCGGTCCGTCGAGGGGCTCGTCGTTCAGCTTAATGGTTCCCGCCAGGCGGTCGCGACTAGGGGCATAGGCGCCCCAGTCCGGCTCCGGGTCCGGGGCATGGGTCTCCCGGTACAGGTTGAAGGCCGTGTCGGCGGGCTCGCTGCCGAGCAGCCGCCAGGTGAGAAAGACCGAACCGTCCGGTTTCTGCACGGCCGCCAGGCCGCGGTCGAGCTGCTCCATCTGTGGAGCCGCGAAGGCGTTGATGGTGATGAGAAGGGCAATGACAGGGAGAATAGGGCGCATGATGATTCCGGGACTTGGTTTTGGGACGGATAGTGACGGTTCCAGTTAATGGACCTTCCCGTTGGAGGCAACCGCGACCCGGTTTAATCCCGTACCATATATTTGTCGCCATTTTGGCCGGTGCGGCCAACCCTTGGGCATGCGCAGTTTACTCCCGAATCTTACCCCTTTCCTGCGAAGAGCCACCCCCTCGATGCGGATGGCCCTGTTCATCGCCGTGTTGATGACCCACGCGCTCTCCGAAGGTGGCGCCGTCCGGCAGCAGTATGATTTCAACCCCGGCTGGCTGCTGGGGGTGGGGGATTTCGCCGGGGCGGCGGATACTGATTTCGACGACTCCCAATTCGAGCCGGTCACGCTGCCCCGGGCGTGGAACGAGGACGACGCGTTCCGGCTTTCCATCCACGAGCACCGGACCGGGATCGCCTGGTACCGGAAGCACTTCACCCTGCCGGAAAGTTTCGACGGAGGGCGGGTCTATATCGAATTCGAGGGGGCCCGGCAGTTCGCCGAGGTCTGGGTCAACGGGCGGCGAGTGGGCGCCTCCGAGAACGGGGTCATGGCCTTCGGGTTCGACCTCACCGGGGTGGTCCGTCCCTGGCCGGAAAGCAATGTCATCGCGGTGCGCACCGATAACGCCTGGGACTACCGGGAGCGCCTGTCCGGACAGACCTTCCAGTGGGCCGACCGCAACTTCAACGCCAACTACGGGGGGCTGGTCAAGAACGTCCGCCTGCACCTGACCGGTGAGCTCCACCAGACCCTGCCCCTGTACTCCAGTCTCGGGCACTCGGGCGTCTATGTCTACGCCACCGGCATCGACGTGGCGCGCCGGGAGGCCACGATCAACGTGGAGGCGGAAGTCGTCCACGCCCCGAGGCGGGATCAGGAGTTTGAATTTGTAGTGGAAATACGCGACATGGAGGGGAGCCTGGTGAAGTCCTTCTCCGGCGGCCGTTTCACCGTTCCCGGAAGGGGGAGGGTGGTGGCCGCCGCCTCGGCCCGGGTCGAGGGGCTCCACTTCTGGAGCTGGGGCTACGGATATCTCTACGAGGTCACGACTTCCCTCAAGGTCGACGGCGAGGTGGTGGATTCCGTGGTCACCAGAACCGGATTCCGGAAAACCGCATTCGGCAACGGGGTGGTGAAACTGAACGACCGCACGCTGCAGGTGAAGGGGTATGCCCAGCGGACCTCCAACGAGTGGCCGGCCGTCGGGCTCTCGGTGCCGCCCTGGCTGAGTGACTATTCCAACGGCCTGATGGTGGAAAGCGGGGCCAACATGGTGCGCTGGATGCACGTCACCCCGTGGCGCCAGGACGTGGAATCCTGCGACCGGGTGGGGCTGATGCAGATGCTCCCGGCAGGGGACTCCGAGCACGATGCCACCGGACGCAAGTGGCTCCAGCGCCTCGAGCTGATGAGGGACGCCATGG
>CAJXMX010000019.1 GCA_913056355.1 uncultured Opitutales bacterium | reverse complement strand
AGCCTGGCCGCGCTCAAGGCCTTCTCCGAAAAAGCGGAGGAGCACAAGGACCTGGTCCTGACCGCGCGGACCCACAACGTCGCCGCCCAGCCAACCACGGTCGGCAAGCGGATCGCCATGTTCGGGGAGGAACTGCTGCGGGCCACCCGCAAGCTGCAGGCCCTCCTCGAGGATTACCCGGCCCGGGGGATCAAGGGCGCCGTGGGCACCCAGCTGGACCTCCTGACCCTTTTCGACGGCAACCTCGACAAGGTGACTGAATTGGAATCCCGCATCCTCAAGCACCTCGGCCTTCCGGGCCAGCTGATGACGGTCGGCCAGGTCTATCCCCGCAGCCTTGATTTCGAGGTCCTCAGCATCTTCAACATGGTCGCCTCCGGACCTTCCAGCTTCGCCCGCACCCTGCGGCTCATGGCCGGACATGAACTGGCTTCGGAAGGCTTCGCCAAGGGACAGGTGGGCTCCTCGGCCATGCCCCACAAGATGAACGCCCGTTCCTGCGAGCGGATCAACGGCTTTTCCGCGATCCTCAAGGGACAGCTGGCCATGGTCCAGGGCCTGGTCGGCGACCAGTGGAACGAGGGCGACGTCTCCTGCTCCGTGGTCAGGCGGGTGGCCCTGCCAGACGCCTGCTTCGCCCTCGACGGCCTGCTTGAGACGACCCTGACCGTCCTTCGCCAGATGGAGGTCTTCCCGGCCGTCATCGACCGCGAAAACGCCTACTATTTCCCTTTCCTGAGCACCACCACCCTGCTCATGGAGGCCGTCAAGGCCGGGGCCGGGCGCGAAGCCGCCCACGAGGCCATCAAGGAACAGGCCGTGGCCACCGTGGCCGACCTGCGTTCCGGGAAGATCAGCCGCAATGACCTCACCGACCGGCTGGCCGCCGACCAGCGGCTGGGCCTGAGCAGGGAGAAGATCGAGTCCGTGGTCGCCTCCGCGGCCGAGCTTTCCGGGCGGGCCGCCGCCCAGGTGACGGGCTTCTCCGCCACGGTCCGCGATCTCCTCAGGGAGCATCCCGAGGCGGAGTCCTACGAGCCGGCGCCGATACTTTAGGGACCAAGGACGAAGGACGAAGGACGAAAGACTAAGGACGAAGGTCAGGATATTTTGGGAAGTGGACCGAGGGACTGAATTAGTTTTGCCCGTAATGGGGGACTGACTTTAGCTTTGAACCTTACTTGATGATCGATCCGCCGACAGAGTCGACCGAAGCCCAGCCCGGCGAAGTGGGCCTGGTCCAATGGAAGGATTTCCACTGGGAGAATGACTTTGTCTGCGAGTCCGGCGATACCATCAAGGGCTTCACCCTCCGCTACGAGACCTACGGCAGGCTCAATCCGGAAAAGGATAATGCGGTCCTGGTCTGCCATGCCCTGAGCGGGGATCACCACTGCGCCGGCATCCATTCCCTGAAGGACCGCAAACAGGGTTGGTGGAACAACCTGATCGGGCCCGGAAAAGCCCTCGACACCAACAAGTACTTCGTCATCTGCAGCAATTGCCTTGGTGGCTGCCAGGGCTCGACCGGCCCCAAGTCCCTCAACCCGGCCACCGGCCGGTCCTACAACCTCGACTTTCCCCTGGTTTCCATCCG
This sequence comes from uncultured Opitutales bacterium, assembly GCA_913056355.1. GTDB lineage: Bacteria > Verrucomicrobiota > Verrucomicrobiia > Opitutales > Oceanipulchritudinaceae > Oceanipulchritudo. The sequence continues at coordinate 25,027 of CAJXMX010000019.1, read as the reverse complement.
GGACATGGTCCAGGCCCAGTACCGCTTGCTGACCCGCGGCCTCGGGCTGCCCGGCCTCTACGCCGTGATTGGCGGATCCATGGGCGGCATGCAGGTCCTGCAGTGGGGCATCGAGTATCCGGACTTTGTCCAGAAACTGGTCCCCATGGCCACCACCGCCCGCCAGAACGCCCAGGCCATCGCCTTCAACGAGGTGGGCCGCCTGGCCATCATCCAGGATCCCGCCTGGCAGGAAGGCGACTATGAGGAAGGCCGGGGACCCAACGTGGGGCTCGCGGTGGCCCGCATGATGGCCCACATCACCTACCTCAGCGACGCCGGCCTGGAGAAGAAGTTCGGCCGTGGACGGGTCGAGGGCGACGCCGCACGTTCGCAGTTCGACGCGGAGTTCCAGGTGGAAAGCTACCTCCGCTACCAGGGCCAGAGCTTCATCAACCGCTTCGATGCCAACTCCTACCTCTACCTGACCAAGGCCCTTGACCGCTTCGACCTCTATGGGGAATCCGGCCGGCTCGAGGACCAGCTGGAACGCGTCCGCTCGCGGACCCTGGTGGTCGGGTTCCAGAGCGACTGGCTCTTTCCTCCGGGCCAGAACCGTTCCATCGTCCATGCCCTCCTCCGCTGCGGCAAGGACGCCACCTATGCCGAGCTGGGCCTGACCCTCGGGCACGACAGCTTCCTGGTCCACGCCCCCGACCTTTACACCATCGTCCGTAACTTTCTCGCCAGCTGATGCAACGCCACAAGATCAAGCGCCAGACCGATTTCCAGATCATCTCCGGATGGATCTCGGAAGGACAGCGTGTGCTCGATATCGGCTGCGGCCGGGGCGTCCTCCTGGAGCATCTCATGCGCAGCCTCCGGGTCCGCGGACTTGGCGTCGACACCGACCTCGACAAGGTGCAGTCCTGCGTCAAGCGCGCCGTCCCGGTCTACCATGGCGATGCGGATTCCCTTTTGCGGGAGTTTCCCGACCGGTACTTCGACTGGATCATCCTCTCGCGCATGGTCCAGGAACTGACTCACCCCGGGGAACTGATCCGGCAGTCCCTGCGTGTCTCGGCCAATGTCGCGGTGGGCTTTGTCAACCAGGGTTACTGGCTCAACCGCTGGAGCACCCTGCTGACGGGGTCGCGCCCCACCAACGAGGTATTTCCCCTCTCCTGGGAAGACGGCCATCCCTACAATCCGGTCACCATCGAGGGTTTCCGGGCTTTCGCCGGACGCAACGGGATCGAAGTGGCCAACGCCGTCTTCCTCAAGGGCAACTGGCGCGACTCGACCGGGTTCCTCCCCAACCTGACGGCCGGCTACGCCATTTTTCACCTCCGCGGCGGATCGTCCTGACCCGCTCCGGGCGCGCTCCGGTCTTTACAGTACCGGGGAATTTGACTAGGTCGTATTGCACAACGCATGAGCCCTGAATCCCCGACCAAGTTGTCCCCGCCGCCATGGCGCAAGTGCCTGCGTCCGGGGATGCGCCTTCATCTCGCCTCGGGCGCGGCCTGCCCAGTCGCGCTGGTCGAGGACCTGCTCGGACACGTCAAGGATATCGGCGACCTGGAACTGATGCAGGGGCTGACCCTGCCGCCCGCGCCCTGGCTGGAAAAGCGCTATCATTCCTCCCTCAAGGTCAACGCCTTCTACCTCGACGCCCGCCTCGGGGAACTGGTCAACCAGGGCTCCGCGGATTACTCCCCGGCCCACTATTCCGAGGTCCCCACCCTCTACCGCGACGGGACCATCCGCATCGATGCCGCCCTGATCATGGTCTCCCCGCCCGACGCCTTCGGCTTCTGCTCCCTCGGGCCCACCGTCGAGTGGACCCCCGCCGCCATCGAGTCGGCCAAGCTGGTCATCGCCCAGGTCAATCCCCGCATGCCCCGAACGGGCGGCCTGAGCCACATTCACGTATCCAAGATTCACTACGCAATCGAGAAGGAGGCCGGCCTGGCGGAGCTCCCCCCGGGCCTTGACGACCCGGCCTTCCGGAAGATCGGGGAGTACGCCGCCCAGCTGATCCGCAACGGCGACACCCTCCAGTTCGGCGTCGGCCCCGTGGCCACCGGGCTGGTCGCCGCGCTCAAGCAGCACCGCAACCTGGGCATCCACTCGGAAGTCATCGGTGACGGGGTCATGGAACTTTTCAAGGCGGGCGTGATCGACAATTCCCGAAAGACCCTCCTGCCCGGGAAGGTGGTCGCCGCACACGCCCTAGGAACCGCCGGATTGTATTCATTCCTGGATACAAACCTGCACTTTGACTTCCGCCCCACCGATTTCACCAACAATCCGATCAGCGTCGCCCGGAACAACAACATGGTCTCCATCAACGGGGCCCTCATGACCGACCTCACCGGCCAGGTCGTGGTGGATTCCGTCAAGGGGCTCTTCCGCAGCGGCGTCGGTTCCATGGTCGACTTCGTCCGCGGCGCGGCCATGAGCAAGGGCGGCCGCCCCATCATCGCCCTGCCTTCAACCGGGGTCGACGACGACGGAAAGCCCTTCTCCCGGCTGGTGGCCGAGCTGCCCAGCGGGGCCGGGGTCGGCTGCCACCGCTCGGACGTGCATTACCTGGTCACCGAATACGGGATTGCCAGCCTCCGCGGACGGACCATCCAGGAGCGCGTCCAGGAATTGATCCAGGTCGCCCATCCCGACTTCCGGGAGGAACTGCTGGAGCAGTCCCGGCGCCATCACCTCCTCCCGCCCTACTTCCAGTTGCCACCCCCCTGGCAGGACAACAGCCACGGGATCCAGGTCCGGCGGCTCCACCTGAAGGATGACCGGGAATACATCCTCCGCCCCCTGGGACCGGCAGACGACCGGCGGCTGCAGGAATTCTTCTATTCCCATACCGAGGAGACCATTGTCCGCCGGTACGGCTTCACGGTCACCCGCATGAGCCGGGAACGGGCCTTCGAGCTGGTCGGGATCGACCAGAACCGTGACCTGGCCCTGGCCGTGGTGGAGCTCCAGGGCCCCCGGCAGGTCATCCACGCGGTCGGCCGCTACTATCTGGATCCCGACCGCGAGGGGGCCGAGATGGCCTTCGTGGTGGCCGAGAACAAGCGGCGCCTGGGCATGGCCCGGACCCTCCTGGAACGGATGATCGAGATCGCCCGCCAGAGGGGCCTGGCCCGCTTGTGGGCCCAGGTCGACCGCGACAACTCCCCCATGCTGGCCCTCTTCCGGGACTACCAGTCGGAGGAGTCCCCCGGCGAGGACATGCACACGGTTCGTATTGAAATTCCCCTCACAAAGACCTCCCCGGCCGGGAACGGCGGGTCGGTCAAGTCGTTCCTGCGCTTCGGAAACAAGTCCGGACCAGACAGGAAGTAACCAACCCGGAACAGACCATGTCGAAAAAGAAAGCCCCCTCCTGGCCCCTGAAGGCCTACAAGAACCTGGAATTCCTGAACAGCCCGGAAGCGCGCCAGATCCGCATCCTCTGCGAACTGGAGGAGACCGAGCGGCGCTTCCGCCAGGAGAACATAGAGGACACCATCGTCATGTTCGGCTCGGCCCGGACCCTGCCGGCCCGCGAGGCCAGAACGCGCCTGGAAGCCCTGGAGAAGAAGCTCTCCGGAAAGAAGCGCCTCTCCCAGAAGGATCATCAGGACCTGCACCGGGCCAAGGCGGCGGTCCGGAACGCCCCCTACTACAAGCACGCCATGGACATCTCCCGGATGCTGACCGAGTGGTCCATGTCCCTGCCGGACAAGAAGCGCCGCTTCATTGTCTGCTCCGGCGGCGGTCCCGGCATCATGGAGGCCGCCAACCGCGGCGCCCGCAAGGCCGGGGGAGCCTCCATCGGCCTCGGCATCAGCCTTCCCTTCGAGCAGTCCCTGAATCCCTACATCACCCGGGACCTGCAGTTCGAGTTCCACTACTTCTTTGTCCGCAAGTGGTGGTTCATCTACCTGGCCAAGGCCCTGGTGGTCTTTCCGGGTGGCTTCGGCACCATGGACGAGCTCTTCGAGACCCTGACCCTGATCCAGACCCACAAGGTCCAGAAACACGTCCCCATCGTCCTCTTCGGATCCGATTTCTGGAACGGCACCATCAATTTCCAGTCCTTTGTCGACTGGGGGGTCATTTCCCCGGGCGACCTCGACCTCTTCCGGATCATGGATTCCACTGAGGAGGCCAGGGACTACATCGTCGAGTACCTGACCCGCGAGCACCTCTCCTGAGTCAGGCGCTCTGGAAGGCGTGGCGGGACTGCCCCCAGACCTCCAGGAAGCATCCCGCGAAGTCCTCCGGGCTGGAGGTGATCCAGTTCTCCAGCTCCGGCAGGCTGACCCATTTGCCCTCATCGATCTCCCCCGGATGAAGCTGGAAAGGTCCTTCATGTACGGCCTGGTAGATGCGGACAAATTCCTGTCCCGTGCGATCGCTGGCCGGCAGGCGGGTGATTTCCCGGACTCCCTCCAGTTCCACGCCCAGTTCTTCGCGTCCTTCGCGGACGGCGGCTGCCGCGTAGTCCTCCCCGCTGTCCAGATGGCCGCTGGCCGATGAATCCCACTTGCCCGGCTGGCTGTCCTTGGACATCGAGCGCTTCTGCAGGAAGAGCTTTCCCGCCCGGTTCAGGACCAGGATGTGCACCGCCCGGTGAAGCAGCTTGCGGGCATGGACATCCGCCCGCCGGGCGGTCCCGATGACCCGGTCCTGCCCGTCGACCACGTCGAAGATCTCGTCCGGGTTATCGGCCATCGGAGATGCTGGTCCGGTACGCCGCGACTTCAGGATCCTCGGCCGTCAGGGTGATGTACTGCTCACCCTCGGTCCGCCTGCCGATGTACGGCCTGGCGGCCACCAGCATGTAGGGAAGGGCCGCCCGGTAATCGGTGCTCCCGTCCTTCAGGGAGACCGTAAGCGCCCAGACCTCGTCCGAATACTGGTCCTCCCCGGTGACCTGGCTGGCGCTCAGCTTCAGGACCTTGTCAAACACCGTGACCTGGCGGTCGCGCTCGACCCAGCCGGCATTGTAGGTGTAGCCCGGATAGTAGTAGCGTGAATAGGCATAGCGGACCACTTTCCCGTCCTTCCCGACCACCGGCACCCGCATGTAGCGGACGTGTCCCGTGGTATGCAGGTAGACCGGGTCCGAATAGGTCTGGGTCTCGATCATCGGTTCGGATATGTAGGCGTCGACCTCGATCCGGATGTCAGCCGTCTCACCCTCGCCGGCCGGGCGGAACCCACTCTCCCGCAGGACGGGCTCCAGGAATCGCGCCACTTCCTTGAAGAAGAGGTCCGATTCCTCCACGCCGGGAGTGCCGCTGGCCAGGTCATAGGTCACGGAACCGGATGCCGGTACTCCTTCTCCGGTGGCCAGGGCATCCAGTTTGACCGAATACCGGGTGGCGCAGCCGGTGAAGAGAAGTCCCAGCAGCAACAGGATGACAAAGTTGGGGATCAAGCGTTTCATGAGAATTTAGAGTGTTTCCAGGGGAGATTGTTCCTTAATTCCTACACCAGGGTCTTGATGGCCCGGGCAAAGGCCTGAAACTTGCCCGCCTGCAGGGCCAGGCGGCTCCGCAGGTCCTCGTCCTTGAGGTTCCCCTCACTGTCGAAGACCTTGGAAACCAGGGGAATGAAGACCCGCCGGTTGAAAAGGTAGGCATTCCGGTAGGCGAAGACCATCTGCAACTGCTCGACCGAGCGCAGGGCCCCGTAATAACCGCCGGAGTGCCCGATGAAGGCCACCGGGCGACAGTCGAAACTCTCCGGGAACGGCAGCAGGTCGATGAAATACTTGAGCACCCCGGGAAAACTGCCGTTGTACTCCGGAACCACGATGTGCAGCCCGTCCGAGGCCAGGACCGGATCGATGAAGTCGCTTTGCAGGGCTTCCGGCTTTTCCCCATAGCCCTGCGGGTGCAGGGAGCCCTCGGGCAGCAGGTTCAGGTCCAGGAGCGCCACCTCTTCATCCATGGCCCGGTACAGGCCGGCCACATGACGGGCCAGCTTGAGGGAGTTGTTCTCCTTGCGGTTGGATCCGGAAATCACGGCGATCATGCCTCAGTCATGTCCAGCACGGCAGCGAGGTCAACCCGCTCCGCCGGAAACCAGCCCCCGCGCCCGCCGGAAGGTTCCCCCATTCCCGTTTATAGTGAACAAATTGACACATTTTCCTTGCCTGAAAATAATTAAAGACTCAATTTGTCACCAAGAGAAAAGGACTCCAATTTCACAACATCATGGCAAAAGCTTCCAGCAAATCCAGCAATTCCACCGGGGGGACAAAAGCCCTCGACCTGGCCCTCTCGGCCATTAACAAGCAATTCGGCGAAGGCGCCATCATGCGCCTCGGCGAAGCCAGCAAGGTCGATATCCCGGTCATCCCGACCGGCTGTCCCTCCATTGACCTGGCCCTTGGCGTGGGCGGCCTCCCGCGGGGCCGCATCAGCGAAATTTACGGGCCGGAATCCTCCGGCAAGACCACCCTCTGCCTGGCCCTGATCGCCCAGGCCCAGAAGGCCGGCGGAAGCGCCGTCTTCATCGACGTCGAGCACGCCCTCGACCCGCGCTACGCCAAGGTCGTGGGGGTCAACATCGACGAGCTGATGGTCTCCCAGCCGGAAAGCGGTGAAGATGCCCTGAACATCGCCGAGACCCTCATCCGCAGCGGGGCCATCGATATCATCGTCATTGACTCCGTGGCCGCCCTGGTCTCCAAGAACGAGCTGGACGGGCAGTTCGGCGACAGCACCGTCGGCCTCCAGGCCCGGATGATGAGCCAGGCCATGCGCCGGTTGACCGCCGCCATCAACCGCACCCAGTGCGTCTGCCTCTTCACCAACCAGATCCGCGAGAAGATCGGCGTCATGTTCGGGAATCCCGAAACCCAGCCGGGTGGCCGGGCCCTCAAGTTCTTTGCCTCCATCCGGATGGACATCCGCCGGATCGGGGCCATCAAGGACACCTCCGGCAGCGTCAAGGGCAACCGGACCCGCCTCAAGGTGGTCAAGAACAAGGTGGCCCCGCCTTTCACGGAGTGCGAATTCGACATCATGTACAGCGAGGGGATTTCCCTGACCGGCTCCGTGCTGGACCTCGGCCTGGAGCACAAGATCCTCGAGAAAAAGGGATCCTGGATCTCCTACGACGGGAATCTCATCGGCCAGGGCCGGGAAGCGGCCAAGCAGTTCCTGATGGAGAATCCGGAGACGATGGAGAAAATCACCAAGGGAATCTACAGCAAGGTCCAGGTGACCGGTGGGAGTTCCCTCGGACACCTCGAGGAAAACGGCGATTCGGACAGCGGGGAAAATTGATCCCGAACGGGAATTTCGTACTTGCACCCCCCGGAAAAACTCTCAGGTTAGCCCGTTCAACCTAATTTTGTCATGCCGAGAGAACACATCATTTTGGAATGCACTGAGGCGCGGGCTGAGAACAAGCCGGTCTCCCGCTACATGTCCACCCGCAACAAGAAGCTGCAGCAGGGCCGCGTTGAGAAGAAGAAGTACAACCCGCATCTCCGCCGCCACACCCTGCACCGCGAGATCAAGTAAGGTCCCGCGTCTTTAACTTTAAGAAAAAAGCCGTCCCGCGTGATGCGGGACGGCTTTTTTGTCGGCCCAGTCGGACTGGTCGGACCAGTCTGGCAGGTCGGACAAAGCAATCAGGGATTGGGCTCCAGCTGGTTCTTGACGTGCTCGGGCTCGAAGAAGCCGTGCAGCTGGCGGATGCGGGTCGGGTGACGCATCTTCCGGAGGGCCTTGGCCTCGATCTGGCGGATCCGCTCACGGGTGACATTGAACTGCCGGCCGACTTCCTCGAGGGTGCGGCTGTAGCCGTCGACCAGTCCGAAGCGGAGGCTGAGGACCCGGCGCTCGCGGTCGGTCAGGGAATCCAGGACATCCATGATCTTTTCCCGGAGGAGGGAATAGGCGGTCATGTCGTAGGGATTGTCGGCCCCCTTGTCCTCGATGAAGTCCCCGAAATTGGTGTCATCGCTGTCCCCGACCGGGCTCTGCAGGGAGATCGGCTGCTGGGCCATCTTCATGATCTGCTGCACCCGCTCGACGGGGAGGTCCATTTCATCGGCCACTTCCTCGGCGGTCGGCTCATGACCCAGTTCCTGGAGGAGCTGTTTCTGGACCTGCATGACTTTGTTCAGGGTCTCAATCATGTGGACCGGGATCCGGATCGTGCGGGCCTGGTCGGCGATGGAACGCGTGATGGCCTGGCGAATCCACCAGGTGGCATAGGTGCTGAATTTGTAGCCCCGGCGGTACTCGAACTTTTCCACCGCCTTCATCAGGCCCATGTTCCCCTCCTGGATCAGGTCCAGGAAGCTGAGGCCGCGATTGGTGTATTTCTTGGCAATGGAGATGACCAGGCGCAGGTTGGCCTCGACCATCTCGGTCTTGGCCCGGTGGGCGGCACGCATGCCCTTGCGGACTTCCTTGAGCTTGTCCAGGAAGGCCTCCGGCTCGACCCTCAACTGGCGGCGGATCTCGTCCTTGCGCTTGTTGACCTTGTCCACATCGATGGCCCGGCCGCGCCGGGTCACCGCCCGGTCCGCCAGCTTGAGGCTTTCGACAACCGTATGGATCTCGCGAATCATCGGTTCGAGGGTTTCGAGGTATTCCTCGAAGACCTTGAGCTTGAAACAGAACTTGCGGAAAATCGGCTTCAGCTCCGCTTCGTACTTGGCATAACGCTTGTCCGCGCGGGCCTTGGCGGCGTCATCCTTGGCGGTCTCGGAGGCGGCCCAGGCTTCGTCGAGCTTCTTTTCTATCCCGTCAATTTGCTCGATGAGGCGGGGGAGCAGCTTGAAATACTGCTCACGGCTCTCGATTTTCTTGTCCAGGACCACCCGGTCGAAGCGCTCGTCGCGGTCGATCAGCTTCTGGGCCAACTCGCGCTGAAAGCCCTTGGTGAAGGCGATGGAAAACAGGGTGTCCATGGCCTGCATTTCCGCTTCCTCGATCCGCTTGGAGATGGCCACTTCCTCTTCCCGGGTCAGCAGGGGAACCTGCCCCATCTGCTTGAGGTACATCCGGACGGGATCGTCCAGAATGTCCGACTGGGCATTCCGGACTTCCTCCTCGGTGGTTTCCTCAAGGCGCTGCTTGTACATTTCCACCTCCTCGGAATCAATGATATCGATATCCAGATTCTCGAGGATGGTGATCACGTTCTCGATTTCGGAAGGGGAATCAACGGTCTCCGGAAGCCGGTCGTTGATGTCCTTGTAGGTCAGGAAACCCTGTTCCTTGGAAAGACGGATCAGGGAGCGGATGCGATCGTTGACGTCGACATTCTTGTCGTCGCCCACGGTTGCCTCCTGAGGCTTCCTGGCCGTCTTGGCAGGCTTGGCGGGCTTGGCGGGCTTGGCGCTTTTGGATTCCGGCTTGTTCGCGGCGGAATCAGCCGCTTTCTTGCGCGGAGCCTTGGCCGTCACGGCCTTCTTTCTGGCGGTTTTCTTGGTGGAGGATTTACTTGCTGTCACAGATTTTGCCACGGTCTTTTTCTTGGCAGCGACTTTCTTGGCCGCTGGTTTCTTTTTCGCTGAAGTTTTTTTCTTCTGGATTTGTTTTTTTGCAGGCATTTCTCGGTGGGAGTGTGGGGAATACAGGAAGGAAAGACTTAAACGTCATCCGAAGCAGCGGGATCAGGGAGACTCACTTGCGGGAAGGGTCCTTCCTGCATGAAAGCCATGAGTTCCTTTTTCTCGGTCATAAATTGTCGGATTAACGTGTCGTCGTTTCTGGTCTGGGCGAGTTTGGCGATTTCCTGGTTTAAATAGGTGACCCGCTCTTTGCAAAAGCGTCGGGCCAACGATGCGAGGGTCTCATTGACAAAAGCCTCCATCTCGGAATCCGGCCGGTCATCCACCACGTAACGCGACAGACAATCCCTTTCCTCATCGGATTCCATGAGAAAATGAATGCCGTCCGGATCCTCGATATGATCAACTGTTGCCTGAGCCAAGATGCGGGATAGTAGCTTGCCTTCGGGTGTATGGATCTTAATCCATTGGTGGTCAATGACCTGCGCAAGTACTTCTGCCCACCCCACATTCTTAAGAACGGCCCAAATTAAATCGCCCTCAAGGTTTGTCAATGTTTCGGATGAATTTGTTCCATTAATATAGCGCGCCCGCTCCTTCCGGGCAACCGGTCGGGGCGAATGTTGCCGGAAATAGCGTTCAAAGTCTTCCCTTGCAGCCCCGGCGGGGGTGCCGGTGGCCTCCACGGCCTCGTGGAAGTAGCCGTCGCGGATGACCGCGCTGGGACAGGCGGCCAGCATTTCAAAAAGTTGCTCCAGCACCCGGGCCCGCTCTTCGGGAGACGGGTTCCCTTCTCCCAGGAGGTAGCCGCCGGCGAAGCGGATCCCGCTTTGCCGGGGCAGATCAGCCACCCCGGAGGACCCGGCGGCCCGGATAAAGTCGTCCGGATCCTGACCTTGGGGAAGGGTGATGACCTGCACCTCGAGATTGCTCTGGAAAGCCATCGGGAGAAGCCGGAGGACAGCCTTGGAACCGGCCTCATCGCTGTCCAGGAGGACATCCAGGCGGTCGGTGTAGCGTTTGACCAGTTTCAGCTGCTCCTCGGTGATGGAAGTTCCCTGGGGAGCCACGGCTTCGCGGAGCCCGGCATCCCAGCAGCGCAAGGCATCGAGCTGCCCCTCCACCAGGAGCATCCGGCCGCTTTCGCGCACGGCCTCCTTGGCCCGGTCGAGGCTGAAGAGTAATTTGCTCTTCTTGAAAATGAGGGTTTCCGGGGAATTGATGTACTTGGCCTTCCAGGAGGCATGGTCCCTGGGCGTCATCTCCAGCTGCCGGGCGGTGAAGGCCACCACCTGGCCCTGGAGGTCGCGGATGGGCACCATCAGGCGCCCCCGGAAAAGGAAGAACCAGGTCGAGGGATCCCTTTCATTGCGGCCGGTGTTGAAGAGGCCGGACTGGGCCAGGGCCTCCGGGGAAAAGCCTTTCCCCTGCAGGAACTCCAGCAAGCGCCTGCTTTTTGGCGGGGACAGCCCGATGGAAAACTCTTCCGCCAGGGCCAGGGTGAAGCCCCGGTCTTCAACCCAGTAGCGCCGGACCTCCTCGGAGACGGGATGGTCGGCCATGAAGGTCCGGTGGTAGTACTCGCGGGCATACTCGTGGATGTCCTGCAGGGCCTGCTTGAGGCTTCTGGTTTCGGGATCCGGGGATTTGCCGTCCTTGTACTGGATGGGAATGTTGAACCGCTCGCACAAGGCCTCCACGGCCTCGGGAAAGGTCAGCTTTTCCGTCTCCTGGAGAAAGCGGATGCCATCGCCGGCCAGTCCGCTGGAATGGCACTTGAAGTAATTCCGGTCGGTGAGGAGGAAGAAGGAAGGCGTCTTTTCGTTGGTGAACGGACTCAGGCCCTTCCAGTTCTTGCCGGAGCGGCTGAGGTCGACCATCGGCCGGACAATATCGTAGATGGGGATGGAGCGAACGGCCTGGAGGGTTTCTTCGGAAAAGAACGGCATCGGGCAGAGTGACGGCTGGCGGCCTTTCCGGGTTCAGCGTCCAAGCTGTTGCAGTTCCATCTCGACCTGACCGCGTACCGGCGCGTCCTGCGGGATCATCTCCAGGACCCGTTGGTACAACAGGCGGGCATTGCGGTAATTCTGGGCCTGGGCATAGGTCCGGGCCAGCGCGAGGGCCACCTCGGGCTGGTTTGGAAAGCGGCGGTAGGCGTCCTCCATTTCCTGGATCAACCGTCCGGAATCCATGGTCCGCTGGGCGGCCCGCAGAAACTGCAGGGTGTATTGCGGATTGTCGGAATCGCGGCGCATGGCCTCGCTGGCGGTGGCCTGGGCCCAGCGGTCGTTCCCGGCTTCCAGGTAGGCTTCACTCAATTCAGCCCAGGCCAAGGGCTGGTTGTCGTTCTGGATGAGGATCCGCTTGTATTCCCGGATGGCTTCCTGGAGCTGCCCCTGCTGCCGCAGCTGGCGAGCGGTCTCCAGAGGGCTGTCGGGCTCTTCGTCTCCCCGGCTCATGGCCATCGGCCGCGGTGATTGCGGGGCCGCCGGCATGGCCGGCTCGGGCTCGGAGGCGACCGGTTCGGTGGCGGTCGAGGCGGATCCCGACGGCGGTTCCATGGCCACGGGCTCCTCCACCGCGGGTTCCGGGGCGGGTTGCCCGGCGGCGGGGGCGGGTTCATCGACCACGATACCGCCCGAGGACTGGGCCTCCAATTCAGCCAGGGCCGCCTTGGCGGCTTCGCGGCGCTGCTGCCAGGCCGCCAACTGGTCCCGGACATTGTTGATCGGTGATTGGTTAACCAGGCCCGGGTACTCGGCATCGATCTGTTCCAGAAGGGCCTCCGCCTCCTGGAACCGCTTGGCCCGGACCGCCGTTTCCAGAAGCCCCATCAGGGCCTCGTCGCGGACCTCCATGTCTCCCTGCAGGGCCTGGGCAAACCAGTTCTGGGCCTGGGCCAGATTCTGGCTGCGCAGGTAAAGCTGGCCGATGGCCACTTCCTGGACCGCCCGGGGTTCCACCTGTTCCGCGGAAAGATAAGCCTCGATGGCTTCGCTGAGCCGTCCGTTGTCGGCTTGCAGGCGGGCCAGGATGACCCAGACCGCCCGGTCCCCGGGGCGGTTCTCGAGATATTCCTCATAGCGATCGACGGCCCCCTTGGTATCCCCGGCCTCAATCAGGGATTCCGCCGAGTAAAGGAGGTATTCAGACTGGGCCGGGACCAGTTCGGCGATGCGCTTGAAGGTAATCGCGGCCATGACCGGGTCCCCGTTGGCGGAATAGGCGAAAGCCAGCGGTTCGAGCACGTCGACCCGGTCCGGGTCCTGCTCCAGGCAACCTTCCAGCAGGTTGATGGCCCCTTCCATCTGGCCCACTTCCATCATCGCGTCGGCCTGGGAAATCCGATCCCGGATGGAGGCCTGTTCATCCCGGCACCCCGTCAAAAACAGGAAAAGGATGAACCCGATGGGGAGGAATGTCTTCCAAGCTATTCGCATCATGCACGTTTCATATTGGACAAAGTACCCGTTTTGCACCCAATGGTTAGGAATGAAACCCCTTTGGCCCTTAATAGCAATGACTTTGCTAACCTTGGTGGCAAATGCCGAGGACGATACCTTCTGGGGATTCGAGGACGCCCGCCGGCCATACCAGGGAATGCTTTGGAAGCGGGAGTTGCCGGACTTCTCGGAGAAGGCCTACTCCGTGGAAGTGGAGCATCTGCTTTCCTCCTTCGAGAAAACGACCGGCAAAAAACTGGCGCCGGCCCGGCACGGGAAGGTGGCGCTGAAGGTCTACACCAATTCCGGGGCGGGCCTCTGCACCCCCAAGGCCATGGTCGACGGAGTCATTGCCTCCCTCCTGCGCCGCGGGTTCAGCGAGGATGAGATCTGCATCATCGACGCCCGCGAGGACCATCTGCGCGAAGCGGGTTACCTGCCGCCGTTGAGCCGGGTCGGCGAGGAGGGTTCCTACTACGGCAATATCCGGGTCTATGCCATGAGCACGGGCGAACTGACCTCACCCACCTGGTTTTACGAGAGCCCCCTGCCCCGGGAATACACCAGCCCGCTGGGCCGGGAAATCCTCATGCCGAGCATCGAGCTGGATCCGGTCGAGGCCCGCAAGAGCTACCTGCCCAAGATCCTCTTTGGCGATGTCGATTTCTGGATCAACCTGCCCGTGGCCAGCCATCATCCGGCCACCGGCCTGAGCGGGGCCCTGGTCAACGCCACCCTGTGGAACATCACCAACGGGATTCGCTTCCTCAACAGTCCCGCCAACGCCCCGGTGGCAGTGGCGGAAATCGCCGCCATTCCGGAACTCTCGGCCGGCTGGGCCCTGAACCTGGTCAGCCTGGAAAATTATCAATACATCGCCGGTCCGGCCTTCAACGCCAACTACACCGACAGCCTGCCGGAAATCTGGATGTCGGTGGACCCGGTGGTGATGGATGCCAACCTGATGACCCACCTCAACGAATCGCGGGACCGGAAAGGCTTCCGCCAATTGCCGGAAATCCCGGAGTTTATCCTCTATGCCATGCAGCTGGGTCTCGGAATGGGAGTCCCCTCGGAAACCCGGGTCATGGAGGCGTCTCCCGGGGAGTCCCGGTGAATTTGCCTTGCGGATAAGGAATTGGCCTCTTTGCTGTTGGATAATATGGAACTCACGGATTATCTGCCAGTGCTGATCCAAGTCGCCTTTGCCCTGGTTCTGGGGGCCACGGTCCTGATCTTCAGCCAGATCCTGGGACAACGCGGCCCGCGCAACCGTTTCAAGGATTCCGCCTACGAGTGCGGCCTGCCCCCGGAAGGCGAGCGCGCCCCCCGCTTCAGCGTGAAATTCTACGTGGTGGCCATGCTCTTCATCCTCTTTGACATCGAGATCGTCTTCCTGATCCCGTGGGTTCTGGTCTACCGGGACTTCCTGGCCCAGAACCTCCCCATTTTGACACCCGTCCTGTTTTTCATCCTCCTGCTCGTCGCCGGGCTGGTCTACGAGATGAAAAAGGGTGCCTTGAAGTGGGAAAAGTAAGCTCCCGCATATGGGTTTCTACTACGAGAAAGTCATCCGACCGATCCTCTTCCGGACTGATCCGGAAAAGGCCCACGACCTTGGGGTCACCGCCCTCGATTATCTCGGCAAGCTGAGCCTGCTTTGCCGCTGGCTGGAATCCTGCAACCTGGTCCGTTCCGACAAGCCGGTGGAAGCCTTCGGCATCCAGTTCCCCAACGCGGTCGGGCTGGCCGCCGGGATGGACAAGAACGGCCGCTTCTACCGCACCGCCCCCGCCCTCGGCTTCGGGCACGTGGAGATCGGGACCATCACCCGCCTGCAGCAGCCCGGCAACGAGCGTCCCCGCATTTTCCGGTTCCCCGACAACGCGGCCATCATCAACCGCATGGGCTTCAACAACGAGGGGGCCGAAGCCGTGGCCAAACGGCTCAAGTCCACCCTCGGGAAGAAGAAATCCCGCGTTCCCCTGGGGATCAACATCGGCAAGAGCAAGGTCGTTCCGCTGGACCAGGCGGTGGAGGATTACCTGGGTTCCTTCAACCTGCTGGTCGATTACGCGGACTATATCACCCTCAATGTCAGCAGCCCCAACACCCAGGGGTTGCGTGAGCTGCAGCAGAAGAGCAACCTCGACACCTTGCTGGGCGAGCTGGCCGGCACCAACCGGGGCCGGTCCAGGAAGCTGGGCATCAAGCCGACACCGCTCCTGCTGAAAATCGCCCCGGACCTGACCTACCGGGAGATTGATTCCATCCTCGAATGTATCGACCGATGGAAACTGGACGGGATCATCGCCACCAACACCACCATCACCCGGCCGGGCTCCTTCGCCAATCTCAAGGAACCGGGCGGATTGAGCGGACCACCTCTCCATCACCGGGCCGTCGAGATTGTCAACTACATCAGCCGCCGGACGGAAGGGAAGCTGCCGATCATCGGCGTCGGCGGGATTCATGATGCGGCCACGGCCGGGGCCATGATGGACAACGGGGCCTGCCTGGTCCAGGTCTACACGGGCATGATTTACCACGGTCCGTTTATCGCCAAGGACCTGGCCAAAGCCACCGGATCCCGGTACAGTTCCTGGTTCTGATCCGGTCCCGGGGCATTCCCCTGCATATGGGTTTGACAAGTCGGCCCATTCCTCCATCGCCTCTACCTGTCTTCGTTTGGAAAGACACGGAACCCTAACGAATTTTCTCTATGCCACAGAGTTCTCAAAAATTGGATTGGTGCCTGGTTCGCATTGGCGATGACATGAACTGGTGGGTCACCGAAGTCTCCGACCCCATCCATTGGGATGTGGACGGACTCGGGGTCATCGATCCGCGCCAGATGAGTTATATCCTCGAACATTGCGACGCCCTTCGCGAGTACGGGTTCGACGCGGACCTGATCGACGAGGCCTTCCTTTCCATGCAGATTGAATCCGAGGAGAAGGACGACCAGGTCCGCCTGGTCCAGACCTCAGAGTCGCTCCTCGAGGACGACAACACCCATTTTGCACTGCCGGACATCATCGACGAGGAAAAGGGCCCCTATGCCGACTTCCTGGACCAGATCACGCGCTTTCGGGTCAAGATGCTCAACGACCTGATCGAGTTCGACCAGAACCTGACCGTCGATGAACTGGAGGACGAGATCCGCGAACGGCAGAACCAGGATTACATGGAAGGCAAGGCCGTCCACCCTTTCAATGAAGTGATCTCGGTCCTGGAATACGTCCCGGAAGGATACGAACTGGACGACGAGGAGCCCAGCAAGCGCGACGAGGAAGACATCGATGACATTCCCGACTTCGAGGAAGACGAAGAGGAAAAAATCGAGGAAGACGAAACCATGCGCTGGGACGACGAGGACGAGGAGGAAGACGAGGAGGAGGACGAGGATCGCGAGCGCGACGGCGATTACGACGAGGAGGACTACGACCGCGACTGAGGCGGCCTCCGGGTCCTGAATTCAAGTCTCCGGATCCGGGAAGGCCTTCTCAGGCGCCCCGGAGGGTGGCCGCGACATCCCTGGCGAAATAGGTCAGGATCAGGTCCGCCCCGGCCCGCTTGATGGCCAGCAGGCTTTCATCCCGGCAGCGTTTCAGGTCCAGCCAGCCCATCTGGGCGGCGGCATGGATCTGGGCGTACTCCCCGCTGACCTGGTAAGCCGCCACCGGGAGGGTTGTTGTTTCGCGGGCCAGGCGGATGATATCCAGATAGGGGCCGGCGGGCTTGACCATGAGGATATCGGCACCTTCAAGCTCGTCCAGGACCAGCTCGCGCTCGGCCTGCCGCGCGTTGGCCGGATCCAGCTGGTAGCCGGCCTTGCTGAGCAGGGTTGTCCCGGCAGCCTTGGAGCTGCCCACGGCATCGCGAAAGGGTCCGTAGTAGGCGCTGTTGTATTTGGCCGAGTAGGCAATGATTCCACAGCGGGACATCCCCTCCTCGTCGAGGGCCTCCCGGATGGCCTGGATCCGGCCGTCCATCATGTCCGATGGGGCGACAAAATCGGCCCCGGCCCCGGCGTTGAGGACGGCCATGCGGGAAAGGATTTCCACCGAGCGGTCATTGTCGACATCCTGCCCGTCGGGGGTCAGGACGCCGTCGTGTCCGTGCGTGGTGTATGGATCAAGGGCAATATGGGCCACCACCTGCATGTCCGGAACCGCTTCCTTGAGCGGCCGGATGGCCCGCAGCACGAGCGTCTGTTCATTGCAGGATTCCTCTCCGCCGGGGGACTTGAGGGAAGCCTCGAGGGAGGGAAAGAGGGCCACCGCCTGGATGCCAAGGTCGAAGAGCTCGCGGCACTCCTGGCAAAGTCCGGCAATGGTGTGACGGAACTGGCCGGGCATGCTGCCGATGGGCTCCGGCCGGCCATCCCCGTCGATCACGAAGAGGGGCTGGATCAGGTCAGCGGCCTGGACACCGGTTTCACGGACCAGGTTGCGGACGGAATCGTTCTTGCGCAGGCGGCGCGGGCGTGGGGATCCGGGATTGAGCATAGGATTTTCAGGATTTGGGTTGCAGACCATAGCCGTCGGGACGGTCCAGGACAAGCCATCCCTTGCCGGCCAGCTCATCGCGCAGGCGGTCCGCCTCGGCGAAGTCCCTGTCCTTCTTGGCAGTCCAGCGCAGCTCGGCCAGCCGGGTGATCTCCCCCGGGATTTCGACCGCTTGGTCTTCCGGCCGGGGACGGGCAAAAAGCTCCAGCCCGAGGGCAAAAACCAGAGCCCCGGCAGCTTCCAGGGACAGGCGGGCCGATTCGGCATCACCGGCACTGCTGCGCGCTTTCTTGAGGCCGTTGAAAAGGGCGCCGAGCACGGCCGGGGTGTTGAGGTCGTTCCGGAAGGCCGCCCAGGCGTTCTTGAAACCGCCCCACTCCCGCGGCAGGCGCGGGCCGACAAATCCGGACCAGTCGGACGGCTCGAGGCCGGCGGTATCGAGAAGGCTGGCCACGGCGGATTCCAGCTTGCCAAGGCCGCTCCGGGACGATTCCAGCCCGGCCAGGGTGAAATTGAATTGTTGCCGGTAATGCCCGCCAAGCATGGCCAGCCGGATCTCGGCGGGGTGAAAGTCCTTCCCGACGAGATCCGCGAGGGTGTAGAAATTGCCCAGGCTCTTGGACATCTTCTTCCCCTCCACCAGGAGGTGGACGCTGTGCATCCAGTGCCGGGCGAAGGCTTCGCCGGTGGCGGCCTCACTTTGTGCGATCTCGTTCTCATGGTGCGGGAAGCACAAGTCTTCGCCGCCGCCGTGCAGGTCGAATCCACTGCCGAGGTACTTCAGGCTCATGGCCGAACACTCGAGATGCCAGCCGGGCCGTCCGGGGCCCCATGGGCTTTCCCAGAATACCGGCCCATCCGATTCCTTGCGTGCTTTCCACAGGGCGAAGTCGGCCACCGAATCCCGTTCGTACTCGTCGGAAAGATTGACGGTTCCCGCACTGTTGGTGGCCTGCTGCCGCAGGGCTTCGGGATCGAAGTGGGAGAGCTTGCCGTAATCGGCAAAGCTCTGGACCCGGTAGTAGACCGAACCGTCCCCGCCGACATAGGCATGGTCCTTTTCAACCAGCGCCTCCACCATCCGGATCTGTTCCCCGATGTGCCCGGTGGCCCGGGGCTCCACGTCGGGTTCAAGCAGGTTCAGGGCCCGGCAGTCCTCGTGAAAGCGCTCCGTCCACTTGCGGGTAAATTCCTCCAGCGGTTGTCCGCCGGAGATGGCCCCCTTGATCGTCTTGTCGTCCACGTCGGTGATGTTGCGGACATAAAGGGGCTGGTAACCGGCCAGCTGCAGCAGGCGGTACAAGACATCAAAGCGGACAAAGGTCAGGAAATTCCCGATATGGGCCGGACCGTAGACGGTGGGCCCGCAGACATACATCCGAAACCGGCCGGAGCTGCCCGCGGGAAGCTCCCGGACTTCTCGGCTCATGCTGTCGTGGAGGCGGACGGGATCCATGCGGCAAATGAGAGAAGTTGGAGGAATGTAAGTCAATCGCACAAAACTCGCTCCAGAATTGATTTGGCAGCAGCTCCGGCAGAAGATTGTTGTTGGTTGGAGATGCCCGCAAACAACCGAAGACGATTGATCATGATTTTTCTGCTGTTACCCGTGGCCGGTTATCTTGGGTTGTGCCTCTACGCCGCCCTCTTTACCAACGGCCGGGTTTTCCCGGCTCCGCCCAGCGGGTACCGGGATTCCCCGGACATCCTGAAGTTTCGCTACAACGAGGCGGGCGACGCGGTTTCCATGGTCTACCTGCCCACTCCGGGCAGCTCCTACCTGGTCTATTATCACCATGGCAACGGGGAGGACCTGCAGTCCGTCCTGCCAAGGCTCAAGTTCCTGCAGCAGATGGGCTTCAGCGTCCTGTCCTGGGACTACCCCGGCTACGGGACCAGCGATGGAAGGTCCACCGAGAGGCGGGTCCAGCAGATCGCGGAATTAATCTGGGAGGCGATACCGTCGGAATTCGGGTTCCGGCCTGAACAAGTCATCCTCTACGGACGCTCCCTCGGGGGCGGTCCAGCCATCCGGCTGGCGGTCCGGCACCAGGCCGCCGGACTGATCCTGGAAGGCTGTTTTACCAGCATTTTCCGGGTGGGAATCGGTGCCTCCGTCCTCCCATGGGATGTTTTCAACAACCAGGCCGAGATCCGGTCCATCCAGTGCCCGGTGCTGGTCATGCATGGAGCGGATGACCCGGTGGTGCCCTTTTCACACGGTCTCCGCCTTTACCAGGAGGCCCCGGAACCCAAGACCTTCACCTGGATCGGGGATGGCGGACACAGCGACATCATTGAGAAATTCCCGGAAGTCTATTACAATAGCCTGACCCGATTTCTCGAATTAATCGCAAACCCATAAACCCTTCCCACCATGAATAAACCCACCGCAATGGTCCTTATCTTCGACGGGGTGGAGGAAATGGAAGCCACGGCTCCCATCGATCTGCTGCGCCGGGCCGGTGTCGACGTCACCGTGGCCGCCGCCCTTGACAACCGTGAAATTGAAGGGCGCAACGGAATCCGCCTGGTCGCCGACAAAACCCTGGCCGACTGCCGGAATCAACCCGTAGACCTGGTCGTCCTTCCCGGCGGTCCGGGGCACGCCGACCTTCTCGGGCACGAAGCCTTGCTGAGCCTGTTGAAAGAGCAGGCGGATGCGGACAAATGGATCGGTTCCATCTGTGCCGGACCCGTGGTCCTGGACAAGGAGGGAATCCTGGCCGGGCGCAATTTCACCTCTTTTCCCGGAACCCGTGAGAAACTGCCCGAACGCATCCCGGACCGGGTGGTCGTCATGGATGGACGGCTCATCACCTCCCAGGGGGCCGGCACGGCCACCCACTTTGCCCTGGCCCTGGTGGAGGCCCTCTGCGGCTCCGCTGAGCGGGCCCGGGTGGCCGACTCGATTTGTTTTCCAAACCGCGAATGACAGGCGCTGTCCGCTCAGCGCGGCAGGTATACCGGGCAGGCTTCCCGGGCGTTGCGCAGCTCGACCGGACTCAGGCGGATGCGCTTCCCGGTCAGGGTGTCGAGAATCATCAGGCGCGAGTAGGTCGAGGTCCGCTCGGTATATATCAAGTGGCGGCCGTCGTTGAGCCAGGCCGGATGAACCGCATCACCGGAGCCCTGGGTGAGGATCCGGCTGCGCCCCTCGGTGAAGGAATAGACCGCCACCTCGAATTCGCCGGCCACCGCCGCCGTGAAGGCGATCTGGCTCGAATCGGCGGGGTTCCAGGATGGCTCCGAGCAATTGCGGCTGACATCGGTCCGGACCCGGGTCACGGAACGTCCCTGGGAGTCCATGGTGAAAATCTGGGGACCGCCCATCTGGTCCGAGGTGAAGGCCAGGCGGCGGCCGTCGGGGGACCAGGTGGGATCCGCCTCCAGGCTGGAGGAGCGAGTCAGCCGGCGCAGCTGCTTGCCGTCGGCATTGCTGAGATAAATCTCGGAATTGCCGGATCCGCTGAGGATCATCGCCACCTGGCGGCCGTCGGGGGAGTAGGTGGCCCCGGTATTGGTGCCCTTGAAACCGGCAAAAGTGGTCCGCTGGCCGCTGGACAGGTTGATCCGGTAAATGTCCGGAAAGCCTGTTCCATGGTAACTGGTGTAAAGGAGGGTCCGCCCGTCGGGGGACAGGTTTGGCGACAGGCACTGGGAGCGGTCCCGGGTCAGCTGCCGGACGCCCTGGAAGAGGATATCCGAAACATAGACCTCGGAATTTCCCGTCCGGTCGGAGATCAAGGCCAGCTGGGTCTGGAAAAAGCCGGGGGTGCCGAGGGTCTTGTTGACGGCGGCATCTGCGGCGGCGTAGAGGGCGTCCCGCTGGGTGGCTCCCTGGAAGCTGCCTTCCCAAAGGGTCTTGCCTCCCGAGGAAATGGTCAGGGCCACCCCGTTGCTGCCAGCCGCCGTGAAGCGGAAATTGAAATCGGCCCGCTCCGCCACCCGCTCAAAGCCGCCGTGCAGGTCGAACAGGCGCATGGCCATGTTGGTCAGCGCAGCGGGCTGGCCGCTGACCTGGATGCTGCGGGTACGGACCCCGGCGGATCCGACGACGCCGCCCAGGTCGATTGGATTCTGGGCCGGAAGTAGGCCCGGAACTGCCAGGCCGAGGAGCATCAGGGAAATGGTGAAAAATCGGAAATTCATCTTGCGCATAGCTTACCTTGAATGATGTGAATCGAAGCCGGTTGATTGCCAAGATGACGGAATATGCTTTCGTGAATACTTCAAGCAGTTTCCCCCCAACAAGAAGATCTAATGATTAATGAAGAACTCATCCGGAGCGCCCTGAAAGCCGTGAAATACCCGGGCTTCAGTCGCGACATTGTTTCATTTGGCCTGGTCGAAAATATCTCCGTCCGGGACGGGTCGGTATCGGTCCGGATCAGCGTCACCACCTCAGATGGAACCGTGCCGTTGAAGATCAAGACCGCCTCCGAGGAGGTCCTCCGGAAAATCGAAGGCGTGGGACCGGTCTCGGTGGAAGTGGCGGTCCAGCAACCGAAGGGCGCCGCCGGCGGCAACCAGGCCGCCAAGCCCAAGGTCATGCCGGGAGTGAAGAAGATCATCGCCGTGGCCAGCGGCAAGGGCGGCGTCGGGAAATCGACCGTGTCCGTCAACCTGGCCTGCGCCCTGGAGCAACAGTTGCGCAACCGCCCGGATTTCAAGGGCGTGGGGATTTTCGACTGCGACATCTACGGGCCTTCCATTCCCCTCATGATGGGGATCAGTTCCCGGCCGGAAATCGAGAACGAGCGCATCGTGCCCCCGACCAATTACGGCATCAAGGTCATGTCCATGGCCCTGCTGATCGACGAGGATTCCCCGGTGGTCTGGCGCGGCCCGATGATCAACAACGCCATTTCCCAGTTTGCCCAGCATGTCAGCTGGGACGACCTGGATGTCCTGGTGGTGGACCTGCCGCCCGGTACCGGGGATGCCCAGCTGTCGCTGGTGCAGACGCTTCCGGTCGACGGGGCCGTCATCGTGACCACCCCCCAGGTGGCGGCGGTCAACGTGGCCTGCCGCGGCGCCCGGATGTTTGAGAAGGTCAATGTGCCGATCCTCGGGATTTGTGAAAACATGAGCTATCTCGACAACGGGGACGGCCGCAAGGTGCACATCTTCGGCGAAGGCGGCGGGCGCCGGACCTCGGAAGTCCTGAAGGCCCCCCTGCTGGGCCAGGTTCCCCTGGATTCCGAGATCCGGGAGGGCGGCGACCGGGGAATCCCGATCACCATCGCCTACCCCCGCAGCGAGCCGGCTCAGGTTTTTAACCGCATGGCTGACAGCTTGTTGGAAAGCTTGTCTTTGACCTGATTGCCGGTCTAAGATTGGAGTTGCGGAAAATGCAGATTTCGATTTATCACTTGATCTGAATAATTTTCCGTTAAACCTGCACTCTACAAGTCGAAGACCCCAGCCATGACATCCCCCGAAAAGAAGCACCCAGGCGAAGGCAAGGACAAGGCCGTCCTTGAACGCTCCAGCCTGTACAAGGAGTTTCTGGCCGAGCGGGAGGAAATTCTTCGTCACAAGTGGCTGGAATCCGAAAAAGCCGGCAAGGACATCGGATTCGAGCGGGCCCTGCTGGACTGGATCCGCAAACACAGGGACGGCTGGCGCGCCACCCGGCGGCCCGCCCCCAAGGCCTGATTCAGCTTTCCCGGATCCGTTTCTTCTGCGGATAGATGGCGGCATAGAGGATGCCAACCACGAATTTGGCCAGGATTTCCCCGAGAATGACCTTGGCCAGGACAAGGGGTGGAAAATAGACACTGCCGGCGAAAGCCACCAGGTTGAAGAGGATCGAATCAACCGGAATGCTGACCGCATTGGAGCGGGTCACCCGGCCGATCCAGGAACGGTCCCGGTAGTGGTGGAAAATTTCCGTGTCAGCGGATTCGGCAATGACAATGGCCAGGAAGGAAGCCAGGAAGACCCGCCACCCGTTCTCCATCAGCATGGCCGTGGCCCCGGCCGGCCAGGTCCATCCGGCGGCATCGAGCCAGGCCAGAAGAGATTCGCCCCAAAGGTAGCGGAGGGAGGTCAGCATGGCCAGGTTCAGGACCGCGCTCAGGAATATGACCTTGTAGACGAAAGGCCGCCCCAGCCGGTGCATGCGATCCCGCTGGGTGAAGGTGACCCCGAAGACGAGGGTCCCGACGGAGACCAGGATGCCGGTCCCGGGTG
This sequence comes from uncultured Opitutales bacterium, assembly GCA_913056355.1. Lineage (GTDB taxonomy): Bacteria > Verrucomicrobiota > Verrucomicrobiia > Opitutales > Oceanipulchritudinaceae > Oceanipulchritudo. The sequence continues at coordinate 1,343 of CAJXMX010000019.1, read as the reverse complement.
CTATGGCAAACGCCAGGAACAGCGTGGCGGTCAGGTTGGCCAGGAGAACGGCCAGGGTGTACAATACGGCGGATAGCATGATGCGCTGGCATTAGTCGGCACAAGGGGCAGTTCTTGACGAGAATAAATTTGCCCAGGCCCGCTTCGGTCCGTTTTCTGGAACCAGGAAACAACCCCGCCAGCCTTGAGAACCGGAGCCGCCATCCAACAACTCTTCAGGGAGGTTCGACGCAGGAATCATCTCGACTATTTCCCCCTGCGGCGTGCCTTGCGCGGATACAATGCCGGAAAGGCCCGCGGGGATCTCCGGGCCGGCCTTAACGTGGCCCTGCTGGCCTTTCCGCAGGGAATGGCCTATGCCGCCATCGCCGGCCTGCCCATCCAGTACGGGATCTTCGGATCCGCCGTGGCTGCCATGCTGGGACCCATCCTCTCCGGGTCCCGTTTCGTTGTCCTCGGTCCCACCAACGCCACCTCGGTGCTCATTTTCGCCTCCTTCCTGGGGCTCGGGATCACCCGGCAGGACGAAATGGTGGCCCTGATCTCCCTCATCGTCCTGCTCTCGGGGGTCTTTCTGGTCCTGGGGGCCTTTCTCCGGGTCGCCAACCTGATCCAGTACATCTCCCGCTCGGTCGTCACCGGGTACATCACCGCCGCGGCGATCTACATTATCGTCAACCAGCTCAAGAAAGTCCTCGGCTTCGATTTCACCCTGCCCGAAGGCTCCACCTTCCTGACCGTCATCTGGCTGACGTTTAAGAACATACCGCATACCCACTGGCCTACCCTCCTTATTTCGCTGCTCACGGCGGGGTCCTTCTTTTTCCTGGAAAAGCGCTTCCGGACCCTGCCCAACGTGGCCATCTGCCTGGTCCTGATGTCGGGTATCGCCTTTGGGCTGAACCACATCGTGGCCACCCGGGAGTGGGCGGAAACCATCCGCACCCTCAATGCCATCGACGCCACCCAGTGGGGCCTCAGCTGGCCCATGATGCGGGGCGACATTGTCAGCGAGGTGGCCAGCATCGCCCTCGTCATCGCTTTCCTGTCGGTTCTTGAAGGGACCTCCATCGGCAAGTCCCTGGCCTCCCGGGCCGGTCAAAAGCTCGACTCCAACCAGGAAATGCTGGGCATGGGACTGGCCAATATCGGCTGCGCCTTTTACCAGGGCATGCCGGCTTCCGGATCCCTGACCCGCTCGCAGCTGAACTGGGCCAGCGGAGCAGCCACCCCCCTGGCCAGCATCATCTCCGGGCTCCTCTGCGCCATCGGCGCCTATACCATCGGTCCCTTCACCCATTTCATTCCGGTCAGCGTCCTCGGGGTCCTGGTCATCGCCATCG
>CAJXMX010000018.1 GCA_913056355.1 uncultured Opitutales bacterium | reverse complement strand
CCGGAGTTCCGGGCGATCTTTGTCGACATGCTGAAGGTTCTGCTTCCGCGGGTGAAGGTCATTGCCCTGTATCATGAAGACAACTACCGCCTGCTGGGCGACCTCCTGCAGTCCCTGAAAGGTGAACCGGACATTGCCCCCTACCTGGACCGGATGGAGTTCCTCGGCTCGGGGATATTTTCAGTCTGGGCCCGCGACTTTGTGCCTGTGTTTGGACGGGGAGCGGATGATGGACTGGTGGCCGTGACGGGTTCCTTCATTCCGGTCCGGCGGATGATGACGGTTTTCCTGACGGCCAAGTCGAAATACCAGCCGGCTGAGCAGTATTTCTCCCTGGTCGACGGGGCCAACGAGCTGAAAGGCCTGTACGGATCGGACCGGGTGGCCTCAGCGCTAGTCTCCAATCTGAGGGCTCGGTTTGATGTGCCGGTCTCCCTGAGCCGTTCGTCGATCTACCTGCTGGGCGGGGATTTCCTTCCGCTGGATGGGAATGCGGCCCTGGTGTCCGGAATTACCCTGGACGAAAACGGGGGCGACACTCTGCGAATGGACCAGGCCCTGCGCGAGTACTTCGGCATCGAGCGGGTCGTCTACTTGGAGAACCTCCCGGGCGACACCATTGAGCACCTGGACTTCATCACGCTGCCCATAGCGGAGAAAACGATCCTGACCGCCAGGGTTCCGGAATTCAGCGGGGAACGTCCCTACCATCGTTACCTCGAGGCGGAATTGCGCGGGCGCCTTACGCGGAACCGGGAACGGCTGGAAAAGGCCTTTCCCGGGCGGCGCATTGTCCAGGTGCCCATGCTGCCCCCGGTCCTGGATTCAAGGGACATGGTCATCGATGAACTCTTCCTGCACTGTGTGGGGAGTGTCTCCTCCGCCAAAGGCTATCCCCTCGACGTCAGCAATGGCCCCGGACCTTTGCTCGATCCGTCCTCAATGGATCCGCAAGTCGTAAGGGGGCTGCAATCGGCCTTGGGGGTGCAGCGCTGGGATCGTCCAGCTGATCGCGCCCAGGCCGTTGCCTATTTCCTGAAGCGTCCCATCGACGAACTGGTCGACCGCCATGTCGAGGAACACATCCAGCATCGCTCTTACATCAACTGCCTCTACCTGAAAACGGCTGATGAGGGGGAGATTCTCCTCCTTCCGCGCTATCGTCCACTGAGTGAGGCGGAGGTGGACCTGATTCAATCGACCGAAGCGGAGGTGGAAAAAATCTATCGAAGCCTGTTTCCCGAGGCATCGCTGCACTGGATCGATTGTACGCGGCTGACCCCACTGCAGGGAGCGATCCATTGCCTGACCTCGACGGTCCCGGCAAACTGATAGCGGAGGATTCGGGTCGCTCCCTTTGGTTTTTTTGGAAGGACCGGATCATCCCTTGACCGCGTTCCGGTAGACGGTCGGAGAGGAGCCTTGAATCTTCTTGAACAAGCGGCTGAAGTAATAGGGATCGGCGTAGCCGACCTTGGAAGCGATTTCGGCCACTGTGGCCTCGGACTGGTTCAGCAGGTCGCAGGCCTTGCGGATTTTCAGCTGGAGAAAATAGTCCATAGGAGCCTGCCCGGTCTGCTCCTTGAACAACTTGGAGTAATAGCTCACGGACTGGCCGGCCTGGGCCGCCAGTTCGCCAAGTTTCAAGGTCACGTCGATGTGGCGCTCCATGAAGGCCCGGGTCTCACGGACCCGCATTTCCGCGGATTGCTTCTGCCAGTTGGCATATCCGCGGTTCATCCGGAGAACGCTCACAAAGCGCAGAAGCTCGGTGGTCATGCTCAACAGCCCTCCATCGGAGTAATTGTATTTGAGGCAGCTGTACATGTCTTCGAAGGCGGCCTCGATTCGTTTGAGATCGGGTGCATACAGAAGGGGATCCTGGACGCTGGTACCGAGCCACCCGATCAACTGCTCCACCTCTTTCCCGTAGATGTGCACCCAGGAAATGGACCACGGCCTTCCTTCGTCTGAGAAGTAGCTGTGAGGGACCTTGGGAGGGATCACCATCAGATTTCCGGGCCCCACGCTGTGCACGGTTCTCCCGAGTTTCAGAAAGCCTTTCCCGCGCAGGCAATAGATCAGGATCGCCTGCGGGCAGCCGTCCTCCCGGGTGATGTGGTGGCCCGGAGCGGAGGGGAAGTTTCCGATGTCCGTTACAAAGTGATTTTGCACAATCGGAAGACGTTTGCAGCGTTCCTCGACGCTCTTGGGTAAAATTGTAAGACGCTGGCCCGCAAACCCTTCATTAGTTCCAGAGGGGACCGCTTTGGGTGATTCTAAATGCGCTTTCATGAAAGAATATAATCCATCATAAATGAGATAATCCTCTATTCTCGGGCTGGCAAGATTAGTCCATAATGTTGGCCGCTCCATTGCCTCAGCCCCTTTGACAGGTCTCCATTTAGGCTCCCGCAGATAGCGCACAAACCCGTATTTCAAATTCCATGAACAGCCCAGTCCAGATCACCCGTGAACCCCTAACCATTCCGACTTACGGCCTCGGTGCGCCGGAGAAGAATCCCCTTTTCTTTGAAAAACGGGTCTACCAGGGATCGTGCGGAAAGGTGTATCCATTGCCCTTCATCGACAAGGTCATGGATGAGGCCACGCCCAGGTCCTACGACTCGGTACGGCTGGAGAATAAATTTGTCCGCCTGGTGATGCTGCCTGAGATCGGAGGGCGCATTTTCCTTGGCCAGGACAAGGCCAACCGGGACTACGATTTCTTCTACCGCCAGGACGTGATCAAGCCGGCTCTGGTCGGCCTGGCCGGGCCGTGGATTTCCGGCGGGGTGGAATTCAACTGGCCGCAGCACCACCGACCGGGCACCTACATGCCGGCCGACGTGCACGTGGAGGAGGACGCTGAGGGCAGCACCGTGTGGCTGTCCGAGCATGATCCAATGTCCCGCATGAAGGGAATGCACGGCATCCGGCTTTCGCGCGGGAGTTCCCTCGTTGAGCTCAAGGCCCGGCTTTTCAACCGCACCCCCTACACCCGGACTTTCCTGTGGTGGGCCAATGTCGCGGCCAAGGTGCACGACGGCTACGAGAGCTTCTTCCCGCCGGATGTCCATTACGTGGCGGACCACGCGGTTCGCGCCATGAGCTCTTTTCCCATGGCTTGGAACGATTACTACGGGGTGAAGTATGGCGACCGCCCCGAAGCCAACGACCTGCGCTGGTACCGGAACATACCCGTACCGACCAGCTACATGATCTGCCAGACCGATTTCGACTTCTTCGGCGGTTACGACCACAAGGCCGGGGGCGGCTTCATTCATGTCGCCAACCGTCATGTCGCGCCCGGCAAGAAGCAGTGGACCTGGGGCAACGATGAATTCGGCTGGGCCTGGGACCGCGAACTGACCGACCAGAACGGCCCCTACGTGGAGTTGATGGCGGGGGTCTATACGGACAACCAGCCGGACTTCACCTACCTGCTCCCATACGAGACCAAGACCTTTTCCCAGTACTGGTGGCCCTACAAGAAGATCGGGCCGGTGCAGAACGCTAATAGGGAGGCCGCCATCCGGTTGGTTGTGAATGAGGACCGGTCTCTCGACCTTGGGGTGGTGGCTTCAAGGGCCATCAAGGACGCCCGCATCCTGCTGCGTGACGGCGACCGGATCCTGCTTGACGAACGGTTTGATATATCCCCGGACAGCCCATGGCAGAACCAGTCGCTCAGATTCGAGGGTGAGAATGCGGAGCGTCTCGAACTGTCGGTGGAGGGTGTGATCGCTTATCGACCCGTGGAGGTATCCAAGCTGGAACGCCGGCGTCAAAAGGCCACCGAACCGGCTGCCCCGAAGGACATCGAGACCATGGACGAGCTTTACCTGGTTGCCGAGCATCTCGCCCAGTACCGTCACCCGACCCGCTACCCGGAAGCCTATTGGGAGGAAGCGCTTCGCCGTGACCCGCTCGATACAAGGACCAACATCGCATGGGGCCGCGCCAGGCTGGACCAGGGCCTGCTGGAAGAAGCGGCCTCCTGCTTCGAAAAGGCCGTACGCCGCCTGACACACCGGCATCCCAATCCCTGTACCGGTGAAGCGCATTATTATCTGGGACTGGCCCTGAGATTCATGGGACAGTACGAAGAAGCGTATGCCGCCTTCTTCAAGGCGACCTGGAGTTTCGAATGGCGGGCGGCAGCCTATTACGAACTGGCCCTGCTGGATTGTCGCAAGGGCGCTTTCGATCAGGCCCTGGATCATTGCGAGTGTGCGCTGGACACGAATCGGCTCAACAACAAGGCCATCGTCCTGAAGGCCATTGCCCTGAAAAAGCTGGGCCGGGACGCTGCGGACGTGCTTGCCGGGCTGCTGGACATTGATCCGCTCGATCACTGGGCCCGCTATGAGTCCGGTGATGTGGACGGCTTCCTGGACAAAAGCCGCAACGACGCGCAGACCATCCTGGACATCGCCTACGACTATGCGGATGCCGGCTGTCACGATGAGGCAATCCGGCTTATCAAGCTTCACCACGACAATGCGGCGGCGGTGGCGGCCGTGCCCAATCCACTGGGCCAATCGCAGTTGACCGCCTATGCCCTGGCCTGGCTGCAGGACCGAGCCGGAAAGGGATCCGGCCGGGAGCAGTTGATGAAGGCCCGCGCATTGTCGCCCGACTATTGTTTCCCCTCACGCCTGCATGACCAGCTCGTCTTGGAATGGGCCCTTTCGCAGGAAGGGGGCGACCGGAACGCCGCCTTTGGCCTGGGTAACTACTATTTCGACCGGAAGCGGCATGAAGACGCCATCGAGGCATGGGAATCCGCCCGGGACACGGCTCCCTTCGGCACGGTTCTGCGCAACCTTGGAATCGCCTACTGGAACGTGCGCTGGGACGGTGAAGCCGCCCGCGCGGCCTATTTCAGGGCCTTGGATTTAAATTCCTCGGATGCACGTCTGGTCTACGAATACGACCAGTTGAGGAAAAAAATCGGCGACCCGGCCGGCGACCGCCTGGCTGATTTGTACCGGTACGCCTACCTGATTGGGGAACGCGACGACTGCATGGTCGAGATGGCGGCGCTCTACAACGAAACCGGTGCTCCGGACAAGGCCCTGAAACTGATCCTGTCCCGCAAGTTTCATCCCTGGGAAGGAGGGGAAGGGCAGGTTCTGCGCCAGTACAAGACAGCCCACTTGTTGCTGGGGCAGGATGCCCTGGAGGATGATCAGCCGGCGGTTGCCCTGGAACATTTCGAGGCCGCCCTCTGGCCCCCGCAAAACCTGGGCGAGGCCTACCATCCGCTCCAGGCCAAGGCCGATGTCAATTACTGGCAGGGAAAGGCGCTGCGGGCGCTGGGCCGCGAAGCGGAAGCGGTTCGCCGCTTTGAGGCCAGTGCCGCCGAGGCGGGCGACTTCCTGTCCATGGCCGTTGCCGAGCACTCCGAGCTCTCGCGTTTCAAGGCCCTGTCCATGGCCGAGCTGGGACGGATCGAGGATGCCCGGGCGCTTCTCGGGGACTTCAGGAACTACGCTCAAAAGTCGATGGCCACTCCTTTCAAGATCGATTACTTCGCCACCTCCCTGCCGCTGTTGCTGGTTTTCGAGGAGGACATGGAGAAGGCCCATCGGGAGGAATCCGCGCGCTTGCTGGAACTGGCGGAAGCCACGCTCCGGGAGATTTCACGAAAGCATTAAGCAAACGAGGACCTATGCACATCGACCTCAAGGGTGAATGGAAATTTGGCCTCGACCGGGAGGATTGCGGCATCGCGGAGCAGTGGTTCGACCAGCCGCTGGCCGACACCATCAAGCTGCCCGGCTCGCTGCAGGAACGCGGCTTCGGGGACCCGCCCTCAATCGATACGCCGTGGCTGGGAACTTTGCACGACAAGTACTGGCATACGCGGGCGGCCTACAAGCCCTATGCCGGACCGGAGAACTTCAAGATTCCCTACTGGCTGCAGCCGGACCGTCACTATGTCGGCACTGCCTGGTACAACCGGAGCATCGAAATCCCCGATTCCTGGGCAGGGCGCCGGGTAGTGCTGTTTCTGGAGCGGGTGCACTGGTCTTCCACGGTCTGGCTGGATGGGCGGGAAGCCGGCTTCGACGACTGCCTGTCGGCCCCGCATGTCCACGACTTGGGGATCCTTTCACCCGGGACACACCATTTGTCGATCCGGGTGGACAACCGCGTACTGAAAACCATCCGGGCCGACGCCCACAGCATCACGGATTCCACCCAATCCAACTGGAACGGCATTGTCGGGCGGATGGAATTAATCTCGAAAACGCCGGTCTACATTGTCGACGCAAAAGTCTTCACGGACATCGACCGGAAAACGGCGACCTTCAAGGTGCGGGTCGGCAACCAGAGCGGCCGGGCCGGAACGGGGCGACTCGAGGTCGGCGGAGTTGAACAGGATGTCTCCTGGACGCCCGATGGGGGGGAGGCGGAGGTCACCGTGTCGCTTCCGGATGATGCCCCGCTTTGGGACGAGTTCACGCCGGCGCTGCTTGATTTCACCCTCAGGCTTTCGGGTCCGGATGCGGAGGACGCGAGGTCCTTCCGGATCGGGCTGCGCAAACCGGAAACCCGCGATACCCGGTTCTACATGAACGGGAAACCGGTCTTTTTCCGGGGCAACCATGAGGGCTGCCAGTTCCCCCTTACCGGATACCCAGCAACCGATGCCGAGAGCTGGCGCCGGATCTTCGGGACCGTCAAGTCCTACGGTCTCAACCATGTGCGCTGCCATTCATGGTGTCCCCCTGAGGCGGCCTTTGTCGCGGCGGACGAGCTCGGGCTCTACCTCCAGGTCGAGTGCTCGAACTGGGGCCATTACGGGAACCATAAGGACGAGTTGATGGAATGGCTGGAGCGGGAGACAGAGAAGATCATCGACGCCTTTGGCAACCATCCCTCCTTTGTCCTTTTCGCCACCGGTAACGAGCCCTCCGGCAGTTGGCAGGAGCCGTTGCTGGATTGGTGCCGGCGTTGGAAAGTGGAGGACAACCGGCGGCTGTATGCCACCCAGGCCGGACACTTTTTCGGTACCAAGCCGGGGCCGGTTCCCCATATCGACTTCCTGGACGCAATCCGCATCGGGCCCTACCGCTTCCGGGGAGAGAAGGGTTGGTACGGGCATGATTATTCAGCGCCCATGGACGGGGTGAACTATCCCATTATTTCGCACGAGACCGGCCAGTGGTGCGCCTTTCCTGATTTTCGCGAGATTGAGAAGTACACCGGCTCCTTCAAGGCCCGCAACTACGAGATCTTCCGTGATTCCCTCGAGGCCCACGGGCTGCTGGACATGGCCGATGCGTTCGTTCAATCCAGCGGCAATTTCCAGCTGGAATGCTACAAGCAGGACATCGAAGCCATCCTCCGGACGCCCATCTTGGGCGGCTTCCAGCTGCTGGACCTGCACGACTATCCAGGCCAGGGCACGGCAACGGTCGGCCTGCTGAACATTTTCTGGGAGTCCAAGGGGTACGTCACTCCGGAACAGTTCCGGAAGTTCTGCAACGCCACTGTGCTGTTGGCCCGGATGACCGAGTATGTCTTCCGCACCGACCAGCAATTGCAGGTCCCGGTCGAGATCGCCCACTTTGGTCCCGAACCCCTGGAGGGAGCAGTCCCCTGCTGGCGCATCTCCGGCGAGGATGGTGAGGTCGTGCGCTCCGGCATGCTTCCGTCCATTGACATTCCCCTGGGCAACGGCATCGCGCTGGGCGTGGTGGATTGTGACCTCGGTGACCTTCCACCCGACCGCAAATACCTGCTCACCGTGGGGATCGAGGGAATGGAGGTCGATAATGACTGGGAGTTCTGGCTTTACCCGGCCGAGGATCCGGTTGTGCCGGAAGGGGATGTCATTGTCGTCCGATCCTTCGACCAGGCGCTGGAAGCCCTGGCCGGCGGGGCCTCGGTCCTGCTGATGCCCCGCTACCACGAACTGGACTGGACATGCCCGCATGTCGGCAACCTGCCGGTCTTCTGGAACCGGTTGATGGGTCCCAAGTGGGAGCGCTTTCTCGGTATCCACTGTGACCCGGAGCATCCCGCCCTGGAGAATTTCGCCACCGATGCCCACTACGACTGGCAATGGGCGGATGTCTTCTATCCCCATTGCCGGGGCATCAACCTTGACCGCATGCCCGTAACCCTGAAGCCGGTCGTCAGCTTTATTGATGACTGGAACCGCAACTACAAGCTGGCGGCGGCTTTCGAATGCCGGGTCGGGGCCGGCAAGCTGCTGGTCTGTGCCCCCGACCTGGAGCGCGACCTCGAACTCCGCCCGGTAGCCCGGCAGCTGCGCAATTCCCTGCTCTCCTACATGCAGGGCGATTCCTTTGATCCACAAGTTGAGGTCTCCCCGGCGGAGCTGCTTTCGGTACGCTTCGACAACCAGGTCATGATAAAGCTGGGAGCCAGTGCCCTTGCCAGTTCGCAGTCCCGCCAGCGGGAGGTGGAGCACCTGCTCGACGGCGATCCGAATTCCTACTGGCTGTCCGGCTTCAGCGAGGAAGGTTACCCGCACGAGGTAACCATTGAATTTCCCCGGCCGGTGCCGTTTTCCGGGCTGGCGCTCCTCAACCGTCAGGATCAGCGGGCCCACGAGGGGGATATCCGGGAGTACGAAGTATGGATTTCCAGCGACGGCCAGGGGTGGGAGCGGATCGTCACCGGCGAACTGGAATCCACCTTTGATCCGCAGTCCATCGACTTCGGCCGGACGGTGATCTCCAGGCATTTGAAGCTGCTGGCCCTGTCGGGCTACGCTGAGGACAAGGTGGCGGCCATCGCCAACCTGGCCGCCCTTTACGAGGGACCTCCCCTCGAAATGGAACTGGAGGGTCTCAGCACCTACGACCATGTCATCACTGCCACCGAGGAGATGGATGAGGGGAGCGGCTTCTTCAACAAGTTCATCGACCGCATCCATGCCAGCGATGAAACCCTCTCCGCGCCGGCCGTCCATGTGCAGAACGGGGACAACTCCACCTGGTGGCGGGGAAGGCTCCACGACGGGCAGGCCTGGATTGCCTTTACCCTGAACCAGCCCCGGCCGATCACCGGCATTTCCTGTCTTCCCTGCCAGGAGGAGGGTGGTGGGCGGATCCGGGAATTCGCCATTGAGATCAGTTCCGATGGAGCCCGGTGGTCAGAAGTCCTTCGCGGATGTTTCAAGCCCGGTGGCTCGCAGCAAACGGTCGATCTCCCGAAACCTGTCAACGGAAGCGCCTTGCGGTTGCACATCCTTTCCACTTTCGACAACCTGCCGCATGTGGATATGGCGGAAATCAACATCCTGACCCACGATTAACCATGAATCCCTTTCACCCCAATTCACTCATCCTTTTAACCTTGTTGCTTCAGCTAAACGTGAACGCCGCCGATACCTACCAGTTTGATGTCCCGGAGAGCCTTGCCGCTCCGACGGAAAACCAGCTTATCATCGGGCCCTCCAATCCCGATGGGCCGCTGTGGGGCGCCAACAGCCGCTACCTGACGCGGGATGGAGAGCCCTTCATGCCGGTCATGGGGGAATTCCATTTCAGCCGTTATCCGGCGGAGGAATGGTCTACATCCCCGCCATCCCGCCCGACGGGCCATGGTCCATCTTCGTGATCTGGGCCGACAAGATTGAGGGTCCCTGGAGCGATCCCATTAATCTCGGGATCGAGGGCTGTATCGATCCGGGGCACATTGTCGGCGAGGACGGCAAGCGCTACCTCTTCGTCAACGGCATCCGCAAGATCCGCCTGACCGATGATGGCCTGGCCACCGACGGGAAACTGGAACCGGCCTACGATCCCTGGCGTTACCCGGAGGACTGGGTGGTGGAAAACTTCGCCCCGGAAGGCCCCAAGCTGTTCCGTCGCGGCGATTGGTTTTACCTGGTCACGGCTGTCGGCGGTACGGCCGGCCCGACCACCGGTCACATGGTCATCGCGGCGCGCTCCCGTTCCATTCACGGTCCGTGGGAGGATTGCCCCTGGAATCCCCTCGTCCGCACCGTCTCCGACAGGGAACCCTGGTGGTCGCGCGGGCATGCCACCGTGGTCGAGGGCCCCGGCGGCAAGTGGTGGATGGTCTATCACGGCTACGAGAACGGCTTCCGGACCCTGGGCCGCCAGGCCCTCCTGGATCCCATCGAGTGGACCGATGATGGCTGGTTCCGGGCCAAAGGGGGCGATCTCGGGCACCCCCTGCCGATGCCAAAGGGCGGGACCGCTCTGCCTAACGGCTTTCCGCTCTCGGACGATTTCTCGAGCAACAAGTTCGGCATCCAGTGGGCCTTCCATGATCCGGCCCCCGATGAGATGGACCGGGTCCGCTATGGCGATCATTCGCTCGAGCTGGCCGCCTCTGGCACCTCTCCCGCCAACAGTTCGCCCCTGACCTGCATCGCGGTGGACCGCGCCTACCAGGTTGAGGTCTCCATGGAGCTGCTCGGGGACGCGGAAGGCGCGTTCCTGCTTTACTACAATCCCAAGGCCTTTGTCGGGATCGGCTTCAACGGTGAAAAGGCCAGGACTTACCAGTACGCGACCACCGAGGAGTGGGCCAGCGTGCCGTTCAAGGCCAGGAAACTGCGGGCCCGCATCACCAACGACCGGAACGTCATCACCTATCACTACTCCCTCGACGACGGGACGACCTGGCGGCTCCATCCCACCCGGATGGAAGTCTCCGGCCTGAACCACAACGTCTTCGGCGGATTCCTCAGCCTGCGGGTCGGCATCTGCTCCCTGGGTACCGGCAGCATCCGGCTCAGCCGGTTTACCTACCAGGCCATCGAGGAAACGGTTTGAACTGAGCCCTAATGGGCTGCCGGTGCCGGCAGTTCCTCCGGATCGCCGAATCCCTCATCGATGGGGAGGACCGGTTCACCGTTCATGTTGGTCATGACCAGCTTGAACTGGTCGACCAGGAAGAGGGGCTTGGCGGCTTCCCTGGCGAGGGTGTTAATCTCCCGCTGCATGGCGGTGACGAGGTCCGGATATTCCTCGGCGAGGTTGTTTTCCTCGGAGGGATCTTCCGCGATGTTGTAGAGGTCCACGCTGGCCGGCAGGGTGGTGCGCCAGATCAGCTTCATGTCGCCTTCGCGCAGGGCGGCCCGGAAGGGCTCGATGTTGTAGACAAATGAAGTGCGGGGGGATGGTGCCCCGGTGGAAATGGTTTCCCAGACATTCTTCCCGTCCAGCGGCTTGCACTTGGCAGTCGAGGCTCCGGCCAAGGTCGCCAGGGTGGGGTAGAGGTCCACGGCGTGGATCAGTTCCTCGACGGTGCCCGGCTCGATGTGGCCCGGCCAGTTGGCCAGGGCGCAGACGCGGGTGCCGCCTTCAAACAGGGCGGCCTTGCCGTCGCGGAGGGGGCCGTTGTCGCAGGGGATCGTGACTTTCGACATGTCGGCCATGACACCCGCGAACATGGCGTTTTTGGTCCCCCCGTTGTCGCTGTGGAAAATGATCAGGGTGTTGTCCCGCAGGCCCTTCTTCTCAAGCGCCGAGACAACCCGGCCAATCTCGTCGTCGAGGCACGTCACCATGCCGGCGTAGATGCGGCGGGTGGGATCCGCAATATCCGGGTAGCGGTCAATATATTCCTGCGGGGCCTGGTAGGGGGTATGCGGGGCGTTGAAGGCCAGGTACATATAGAAGGGCTGGTCCGGATCCGCCTCGTTGATGTAGCGGACCGCGTCTTCCCCGATCAACTGGGTGGTGTAGCCTTCCTCCCGGACCGGCTCGTTGTTGCGGTACCAGTCGAGGACGCCGTGCTCCTCGTGGGTGAAGTAATCCAGCTCCCCGATCATGGCCCCGTACTGGTAGTCAAAGCCACGCTGCTTGGGCCAGTACTTCTTGTCCGCGTGACCGAGGTGCCACTTGCCGATAATGGCTGTCTTGTAGCCCGCCTCCTTGAGGCACTGCGGCATCAGCCATTCGCTGGTGTCCAGGCCGTAATCCGATACCGAGGGGATGACCGCCGTCTGCAGGCCGTAGCGGAAGGGATACCGGCCCGTCATCAGGGCGGCCCGCGTGGGGGTGCACATCGGCTGGACGTAGAACTTGTCCAGCTTGGCCCCGCCGGCGGCCAGGGCGTCGATGTTGGGGGTCCTGATGTCAGTCGCGCCATTGAATCCGACATCCTTCCAGCCAAGGTCGTCGGCGACGATATGGATAATGTTGGGCAGCCGTTCGGCTGTCAATGAGAGGGTCGCCAGGAGATGGCACAGGAGAAACAGGAAGGTTTTGGAGTACTTCATCTTCATTAGAGGTTGCGGGTAATTCCCGGGTCGTGGCAGGGGCCAGGTGAACGGCCCGGATATATTTCATCTGGTCCAATTAGACCCGGTTGTCAAAGCGATTGATTTCCGCCTTTTTTCGTCCCCCGTCGCATTTCGTGCTGGTCAAATCGCGAAAAACTGCAATAAGCATAGCTAGGGTCTTTACCCTGCTTATCGCCAAAAAACTACTCATTCTGCAAAAAACCAAGTGATTGTTGGACCGGATTATGCATGGTGCCCCGTTCGCTTGAAAAATTGCCAATCAACCCATGAAGACGCACACCAAGTCATATCTACCGGTCGCCCTGGTGATCGGGTACACCTTTTTTGCGGGTTCCCCCCTGAAGGCGGAAATCTCCAGCTACGAGCGGGAAATCGTGGCGGCGGTGCTGGTCCTCGAGGCCAGCTCCGAGGGGGAAGCGGGAATGCGGGCGGTCCTGCATGTCATCGACAACCGCAGCGGGGGCCGGGTGGACCGCATCCCGGCCGTGGTGGCCAGGCCCAAGGCCTTCAGCTGCCTGAACAACATCACCTGGCAAAAGCATCCGGATTACGGCCCGGCGATCGGCAAGGCCATGAAGGACCGCAACTGGTTTCTGGCCCTGCAACTGGTGGACCAGCTCGTGGTCGGCCAGCTGGGGCGTGATCCGACCAGCGGAGCCACCCATTACTGCATCAGTCCGCCCGCTTCCTGGCGGGAACGGATGACCTTCCTGACCCGGATCGGGTCCCATCAGTTCTTCATTGAGTGACCCTGGTCCGCGATGCGGCCTGGCAGGTCTTTCGACACCGTGGTCTAAACTGAACTTTCTCCACGGTTGCCATCCCCGGTGACGGAAATCATCTTCTGCGGTACGGGATGCAAACCCATGCCGGCGGCATGAACATTTCAGGGATAACAGGAGTCCGGTCCATTGTCATTGGCGGCCGTATTTTCCGCAGGAATCCGCACGGCCTCCGTGGCTGCAAGCGGGTATTCTGGTGCCTGTTTCTAGCCTGGTTCCCGCACTTCCTTCCAGCCCAGGAGGGGGCTTCGATGCCCGTCACCGAGCTGTCGGAATTTGTCGTTACCGTCATGCGCATGGAGAGCCCGGTGGAGCGGGTTCCGGCGGCTGTCTCCGTTGTCTCGGCGGAATCGATCCAGCGGGCCCGGCAGCAGCTGTCCCTCGACGAATCCCTGCGGGGCGTCCCGGGGGTATTCGTGCTGAATCCCTATAACTTCGCGCAGGATACCCGCCTGGCCATCCGAGGCTTCGGGTCCCGGGCGGACTTCGGGATCCGTGGAATCCAGCTGCTTGTCGATGGTATTCCGGCCACCCTGCCGGACGGGCAGGGCAGCGTAGACGGAATTGATTTCGGGTCCGTGGAGCGCATCGAGATCATCCGCGGTCCTGCCGCCGCCCTCTACGGGGCTTCCTCCGGCGGGGTGCTGCTCATCACCACCGGGGACGGTACGGAAAATCCTTTCCTGGAGACCCGCCTCAGCGCCGGCGAATTCGGTTTTGCCAAGGCCCAGGCCAAGGCCGGCGGGGAGGCGGGTCCCCTGAATTACCTTGTTCACGGTTCCCACCTTGAATTCGACGGTTACCGGGACCACAGCCGCACCCGGAACTGGAAATTCAACAGCAAGCTGCGCTTCACCCTTGATTCCAAGGCCAGCCTGACCGCGGTGATCAACTGGATCGACATGCCGCAGCAGGATGATCCGGGCGGCCTGACCCTGGAGGAAACGGAGGACAACCCCCGCCAGGCCCGCGACCGCAACCTGTTCTTCAAGAGTGGCGAGGAAGTCCGCCAGGGGAAGCTGGGCCTGGTCTACCGGAAGGACTTCAACGAATTTCACTCGCTGGAGCTGCGCAGTTTCTACGTCCACCGGGATTTCGCCAACCGCCTGCCCTTCGAGGACGGGGGTCAAGTCACCCTGGAACGGGATTTCTGGGGAGGGGGCATCCAGTATGGCTTTACCGGGTCGCGCGCCCGGTTTGCTTCGGGCCTGGACTTTGGAAGGCAGGACGATGCGCGGAAAAATTTCGACAACCTCGAAGGCGACCGTGGTTCCCTGGTCCTCGACCAGGGGGAGGTGGTGACCAGCCTCGGTCTCTTCGCGCATTGCGAATACGAAATCCTGCCGCGGGTGACCCTCTCCGCCAGCCTGCGATATGACCGGGTCGCGTTTGAGGTGGAGGACGCCTTGCTGGCCGACGGCGACGATTCCGGCAATCTCGACTTTTCAGAAGTCAGCCCCATGGCCGGGGTCGCCTGGAAGGCCTTCCCGGGGGTGAGCCTCTTCGCCAACGCCTCGACTTCCTTCGAGACCCCGACCACCACGGAATTCGACAACCCTGATGGCGGCGGCTTCAACGAGTCGCTTCGCTCCCAGACCGCCCGCAGCTTCGAAGTCGGAGCGAGAGGTGACTTTACCTTCCTCTCGCGCCCTGCTCGGTATGATGTCGCCGCCTTTCACGCCGACATTGAGGATGTCCTCGTGCCGTATGAACTGGACGCTTTCCCGGACCGTGAGTTTTTCCGTAATGCGGGTGCATCCCGCCACCGGGGAATCGAGGCGGCCCTGGCCCTGGATCTTCTGCCGGAGCTTACCGTTTCCCTCTCCTGGACCTGGTCCGACTTCCTCTTCACGGATTACCAGCTCCCGGACGGCGACTACTCCGGTAACCGCATTCCGGCCTTGCCGGAGCATTTCGCCGACCTCGGGATTCGCTACCTCCACCCGGACGGACTTTACCTGCAGTGGAACCTCCGCTGGTCCGGCCGGATGTTCGCCGACGACGCCAACAGCACCTCCGTCGACCAGTCCTGGGTCGCCGACCTGCGGGCGGGATATGAATTTACCGCCGGCCGCTGGAACTTCGAGCCATTCCTCGGCCTCAACAACATGTTCGCGGAAAGTTACTACGCCAACATCCGCATCAATGCCTTCGCCGGCCGATTCTACGAGCCCGGACCGCTGCGCAATTTCTACGCAGGAGTACGAGTGCGGTTCCGCTTGTGAAATCGGGGTTGAAATCGGGGTCGGACCTCCGCAAGTCATTGAAAGAGAACAGTATGATGGATAAAATGGGTCCTCTGGGGCCCTTGGGGAGCCCTTTTGAGCTACAAAATCATCCCTCTAGCAGACATTCCTGGTCAGAAAATGTCCCTGGATCGGGCTAAATTGCCCTGAAAACCCTGCTTTAAGCGGGGAAATGGGGCTTAATTTTTCATTAAACCATAGATAACCAACTAGTTAGGGCGGTCCGACCCCGATTCCGCCAGCAGCCTCAGGCCATAAATCGGGCCGGCACTGGAATTCCCGCGGGCGACAAAGCGAATGGTCAGGGGGGTATTTTGGCTGGCTTTCCGGAGGTCTTCGGGAAGCTCGAAGTCATGATCCACGAACTGATCGGGATTGCCTCCGTCGAGGTTGAGGGTGGCGAGTCTGCGGCCGTTGACCAGGATATCGAAATGGCGATTCCGCTCGGCCCCGTAGGTGGTGATGCGCAAGGTGGCGGCCTGTCTGCCCCCGGTATCCAGGCGGTACTCGAACCAGGCATCGGCGCCCCGCCAGGTCTTCCCCATTTGGACGCCCTGACGGGGACCCTCGGCGGCGAAGGCATGCTCGACTTCGGTTTGCTGTTCACCTGGATGGACGAGGTCGAGGGTGCGGGCCTCGAGGGAGAGCCGTTCGTGTTCCTGTCGGGCCAGGTCGGCCACGACGGCTTCATATTCAACCGGCGAGACGACTTTCCAGTAAACCATGTAGCGGGAGTCGTGAATCCGGTAGAAGGGCACCAGTTCCAGATTCCGGTACGGGTCGGGTCTGATGACCCCGCTGGCCTTGAAGTGGAGCGGCGCATCCGGATCCGGTTCAATGGAGGCCGGAATCTCCGCTGCATCTCCCACCAGCATGGGTGCCCCGTCGAGGCTCAGGTAGGGACCGGGGGCGATGTGGGCCATCCGGCCGTCATTTGCGACCAGTCCCTCGGTGCCGTCCTCGGGGATGCGTGCCCCGAGGACCAGGGGACCATATTCAGCGGCGGCATAGTCACTCCCGTCCGGGAGGAACTCCAGGCGGGGGCTCATCGGCAGTGAAATTTCAACCCGGTCATCCGGATGCCAGGTCCGTCTGACCCGGACATAACTGGACGGCAGCTCCCCGGTGGCGACGGGCCGGCCATTGACCCTCACTTCAAACCGGCCGGCCGGCACCCAGGCGGGATGGCGCAGGGCGATGGTGAAATCCCCGGACTTATCCAGCCCGAGAATGAGGGTGGAGCGGGGTTCGGCCGGGAAGTTGGTCTCCTGGCGGATGGTCCGGTTCATCCCCGGCCAGGCCAGCTCGGAAGCCATGTAGAGGTTGACGAAAAGGGTGTCGTCCCGATGCCCGTAAATGAACTGTCCATACTTGCCGTGGTTTTCCATTCCTGAACCCACGCAGCACCAGAAACAGGTATTGGCCTGGGAATAGACCCGGTAATGGCGCGGACGCATCGGGGTGAAGTAGACCAGCCCGCCGTGTTCGGGATGCTGGGTGGAGAGAATGTGGTTGAACAGGGCGCGCTCGTAGTAGTCGGCCAGATGGGCGGCGGGGGCGCGCTGGAAAAGCTTTTCCGTAAGCCGCAGCATGTTGTAGGTGTTGCAGGTCTCGGGCCCCTCCCGTGAACTGATCATCGAGCTGAAATCGTCAGTCGGATGGAAATGCTCCCGCACGCTGTTGCCCCCGATGGCCACGGTCCGGTTTTCGACCACGGTGTCCCAGAAAAATTCCGCCGCCTCCGCCCAGTCGTCGTTCCCCGTCAATTCGGCAATACGCTCGTAACCGATGACCTTGGGGATCTGGGTGTTGGCGTGAAGTCCGGTCAGGCGGTCCTCGCGGCGGAGGAGCGGCCCGAGGATGGAGCGGTCGCTGAAGCGCTCCGCCGCCCGGAGGTAGCGGGTGTCGCCGGTGATAACGGCCAGGTCGGCCAGCACCTCGTTCATGCCCCCGTGCTCGCACCTCAGCATTTCCTGGATCTCCTCGTCGGTCATTCCATCGAGAACCCCCAGACACCATTCCCCCATGCCCACCAGCACCTTCCGGGCCCGCTCGTTTCCGGTCAGGTTCCAGACATCGCGCAGTCCGGCAAATGTCTTGTGCAGGTTGTACCAAGGGACCCACTTGCCGTTGAGGCTGAAATTGTCGACCTCCAGGATTCCCGCTTCGAGGTCCTTCCAGACCTCAAGGCCTCCAGGAATGCCCCCCACATATCCGGTCCCGATGGCCTCCTGGCAGGACTCCAGTTCGCGAACCATGTAATCCAGACGCCGGGCCGCTTCCTCGCTGTGGCTGACCACGGCAAACTGGGCCAGAGCCGTCAGGTAATGCCCGGCACTGTGGCCGTCCAGGCCGGTGCTTTCCCAATTGGGGTAGGGCTCCGCCTTCGGTGGGAGGCCGGCCTCCCGGCAGAAGGGCGCCAGAAACCGGTCGACCTCGTGCTCCAGGACGTAATGCAGGTCCGTCTCCTGGGCATGCCGGAACGGGCCCTCCAGCAGGGTCACCTGATTCAACGGAAACAGCTCGGCCGGCTGGCAAACGGTGCCGGTCCCGGCAATTGCGGCGCCGCTGGCGGCCAGCGCCGCCATGGTCAAAGAGAGCTTCAGGGGATGGAGAACTGATGCAATCATGAGGTAAGGGATAACAGGATTAACCTCCCTCAAGAAGATCCTGAACCGGGAATCTCCTCAACCTAAAATGGCGATGCCGGTGCGATCTTCCGGACCCGGGTCAAGGCTACCACTTGGTAGTGAACGAGAGGCGGACCATCACATCGTCATCCCATGGCAGAATGGGCAAATAAACGAAGCTCACGGGCATGATGGCATAGGAGGGGGTATAGGGAAGGAGGTTGTAGTGGTTCCCCTCGATTCCAAGGACCAGCTCGCTGTCGCTGAACCAGTGGTCGGCGTCGTACCGCAATTCGATGAGGTACTGGTTCTCCAGCCAGGTGTCCTCATCCGCCCAGCGCTGGAATTGCCCGAAGAGCTGGAATGACTGGCCGAGGTTGACGGTTCCATTCGCGGCAAAGGAGTAGGCGAACCCGTCGCTCCTGAAATCACCCCGGGCATATCCGCGGGACTTCGGCACATCGTCGTCAATTTCCAGGAAGAAGTATCCCGCCGCCGCTTTCAGCGAGAACTTGAACCGTTCGTTCTCCCAGTTGTACAGGATGGCGGGGAAGATCTTGATCTCCCGCTCAATGGAACTGACCGTGTTGGTCTTGGAATTGTGGGCAACCTCCCAACTCAGGTAGGACTGCGGGGAAATCTCCAGCATGGGCCGGTCGACCCGGATATGGAGCTTCCACCAGATGGGAATATGGTCGGGGTCCAGCTCGTCCTTGTCGAAATCCTTGAAGAGGTCGTAGGAGCCGAACCAATGGAAGCCGGAGTCGGTTGTCTTTTCATAGGAAATCCCGCCACCGATGCCATAGGTGTGGGACTCCATGTCCGGCACGTAAAAGTCGTGCACCCCGAAACCCAAACGCCAGCCATCGGCGAATGCGGTTGCGGCCAGGAAGGCGGTGAGTAACAGGGACAGTGATGCAGACTTGATTCGATTCATTGGTTTGAAGTCAGGTTCGAGTTAAGGTTCATGGCGGACCTCCCGGGCGGCCGGCTTTCCGGCGCGGAAACGCGGACCGTGAATCCGGGAAACCGCACACCTGAAGGGCTTGGCTGGAGAGTTTTCACAATGCGTGAGAGAAAATTTTGCAGCGTCGATGCGCTCGTGGGCAGGCGCATTCTTGGCGTTTTTCCGGTCGGCAGGCAATCCTATTCTGGGCATTCCCGTTTGCCCCGGGCCCGAACCCATACCCCGGCCTCTCCATCTGCAGCCGGAATCCAGTTGAATGAATTCAGCTCTCTCCCTAGAGATTGGATTTTCCACCCCAATCCAATTGCTGCCATGATGTTACGTAAGCGAACCCTGTTCATTCTTTTTCCAAGCCTGCTCCTTTCCCTCGGAGTATCTGCCGCATCCCAGCGGGTCCATTCACCGGACGGCCGGTTGGTGATGGAGATTGATGTTGAGGGAACGGTCACCTTCGCCGTCCGCCTGGAGGGAACCGTGGCGGTTGCTCCGAGCGTGATCGACCTGGCCTTTGCCGGGAAATCCGTGCTGGGAACCCGGCCTGAAGTCACGGATATCGAGGAAACCGCCGGGGATGTCTGGATCGAGCCGGTGGTGGCGCGGCGCCGGGCCCGCATTCACGACCGCTACAACGGGCTGCGGATCGCGTTTGAGACCGGCAGCGCGCTTGAGTTCCGGGCCTACAATGACGGCGTGGCCTACCGTTTCGTGACCCGTGAACCGGGTGAAGTGGAGGTGACCCATGAGCGCATGGATTTCAGATTCCCGGACGGGACGATGACCTGGTTCCCGGAGGAGGAGAGCATCATCTCGCACAACGAGCGGCTTTATCCCTACCTGGAACTGGCGGAAATCGATGCCGGCCGCTTCTGCTCGCTTCCGGTCCTGCTTGATCCGCCCGGTGGGGTGAAGGTGCTCTTCTCGGAGGCCGACCTGTACGATTATCCCTCGCTCTTCATGAAAGGCGGGGAGGGGGCCGTCCTCTCCTCGAAGCATCCCCTGTTTGTCCTAGAAGCCATGCCGGATCCGGAGCGCCCCGACCGCAACCAGGTCATCGGGAAGGAAGCGGATTACATCGCCCGTACCGACGGGACCCGGAATTTCCCCTGGCGGGTCTTCATTATCGGGGACAACGACGGGACCTTCCTCGAGAGCGAGTTGATCTTTACCCTTTCCCGCCCGCCGGCCCTTGAGGATACCGCCTGGATCCGGCCGGGTCGCGTGGCCTGGGACTGGTACAACGCCAACAATTTTTTCGGGGTCGACTTCAAGAGCGGCATCAACACCGAGAGTTACAAGTACTTCATCGATTTCGCGGCTGAGTACGGGCTGGAGTACGTCATCCTCGACGAGGGCTGGTCCAGGTCGACAACCGCGATCGATGAGCCGAATCCGGACATCGACCTGCCCGGGCTGATCGCCTACGGCAGGGAGCGGGGAGTGGGGATCATCCTCTGGGCGCTGTGGGGACCTGTGGCCCGGGACCGGGAGACGCTCTTTCCCCTCTACCATCAATGGGGCGTCAAGGGTGTGAAGATCGACTTCATGCAGCGCTCCGACCAGGAGATGGTGAATTTCTACCACGAGACCGTCAAGCTGGCCGCGGAGAACCAACTCCTCGTTGATTTTCATGGAGCCTTCAAACCCGGCGGACTCCGGCGCGCCTACCCGAATTACATCACCTGTGAAGGCGTCCGGGGCAACGAGTGGAACAAGTGGAGCCACGACAATACGCCGACCCATACCGTCACGCTGCCCTTCACCCGCATGGTGGTCGGTCCCATGGATTACACACCGGGAGCCATGACCAACCTCCACGTCGAGGAGCATTACTATGCGCATGCCCGTCCTGCGGGGATGGGCACGCGGGCGCACGAGGTGGCCAAGTATGTCCTGTACGAGAGCCCGCTGCAGATGCTCTGTGATTCACCCTCGGTCTATCGTCGTGAAGCCGCGACCACCCGCTTTATCTCACGCATTCCGACCACCTGGGACGAGACGCAGGCCCTGGATGCCAAAGTGGCCGAGTACCTCCTGGTGGCCCGGCGGAAAGGGAATGCCTGGTATGTCGGCGCGATGACCAACGAGGAGCCCCGAAGCCTCGTGGTGGACTGGTCCTTCCTCCCGGAAGGCGAATTCCTTGTGGAGATCTTCGCCGACGGGATCAACGCCGACCGCCATGCCGAGGACTACAAAATGAAGGAAATCCGGGTCTCCTCCGGGGACCGGACCGGGATCAGCCTGGCTCCCGGCGGAGGCTGGACGGCCATTGTCAGTCCAAAAGGGGAATAATCCAGGGTGATTTATTATCGCATGAAAGTCATCGCATGCGTCCGAAGGTTGCTCTTCCTATCAACTCTTATGTTAGTGAACCGGGTGAATGGAGCCGACAACTATCAGTTCCGGGTGCCGGCTGACATCGGCCCGCCGACGGAGAACCAGCTCATCATCGGGCCCTCCGATCCGGATGGGCCGCAGTGGGGAGCCAACAGCCGTTACATCACGCGTGACGGTGAGCCCTTCATGCCGGTCATGGGGGAGTTTCATTTCAGCCGCTATCCCGCCGGGGAGTGGGAGTCGGCCTTGATGAAAATGAAGGCCGGCGGGGTGGATATCGTCTCCACCTACCTCTTCTGGATCCATCATGAGGAGGAGAGGGGGGTCTTCGATTTTTCCGGACAGAGGGATATCCGGCGTTTCCTCGAGCTCTGCGCCAGGCACGACCTGCTGGTCTGGCTGCGTCTCGGCCCCTGGAGTCACGGGGAGGTCCGCAACGGCGGTTTCCCCGACTGGCTGGGGGAGTTGTTCGGTGTTCCAGAGGGAACCATGACGGGGTGGGGGAAGGATGATCAGCTCCGCACCAACGATCCGCAATACCTGGCCCTGGTGGACCAGCTTTGGACCCGCTATGCGGACCAGTGCCGGGGCATGATGGCCAGGGACGGCGGTCCGGTCATCGGTATCCAGGTCGAGAACGAGTACTCCAAGAGCGGGGAGGGGAAAGGCCGGGAACACATCGCCAGGTTATTG
Source organism: uncultured Opitutales bacterium (assembly GCA_913056355.1). GTDB lineage: Bacteria > Verrucomicrobiota > Verrucomicrobiia > Opitutales > Oceanipulchritudinaceae > Oceanipulchritudo. The sequence goes on along the minus strand of CAJXMX010000018.1, from coordinate 5,113 downwards.
GAAATGGCCAGGGCCCACGGCTTTGAGACGCCGTTCTACAGCGTCACCGGCTGGCACAATGCGCCGTTCCCCGCCTTGCAATGCCTGCCCATGTTTGGCGGCTATCCGGCCGCCCCGTGGACGGGAAGCATCGAAAATCTTCCGCCGCAGCAAGTCTACCGCTTCGACCTGGAGCGGGACGCCGGCGGAATCGGGACCGATCTCAAGCCGGCTGTGGACAGCCAGCGAGACCTCACGCCCTATCCGCTGATGACCTGCGAGATCGGGGTCGGCAACCAGATCAGCGACCATCGCCGGCCCTTGGTCGGGACCCTCGACGGCGTGGCCCCGGTATTTACCCGCCTCGGCATCGGGGCCGCCTGCATCGGCTATTATGTTTTTCACGGGGGCACCAATCCGGAGGGTCAGCTGAGTACCCTCCAGGAGTCGAAGGCGACCGGTTATCCCAACGACTATCCGGTCAAGTCCTACGATTTTCAGGCAGCCATCCGCGAGTCCGGCCGGATCGACCAAAAGTACCATTACCTGAAAAAGCTGCACCTCTTCATGCACGACTTCGGTGCGGAGCTGGCCCCGACGTTTCCCCTCCTGCCGGACCGCGGCCCGGAAGGTAACGGCGATTTCGGAATGGTCCGGATGGCCCTGCGGACCGATGGCCGTCTCGGCTTCCTCTTCGTCAACAACCATGTCCGGGGCTATCCCCAGGCGGCGCATGAGGAGGTCCAGGTCCGGGTTCACTTCGGCGGAAGGGAAATCAGGATTCCGCAGGAGCCGGCGACCATTCCACCCGGCGCGATGTTTGTCTGGCCTGTCGCTTTCCCCATGGAGGATGCCCTCCTCCTTTACTCCACGGCCGAGCCGGTCTGTACCCTGGAGGACAAGGCGGGCAAGGTTTTTGTCTTCGCCCAAACCATTACCGGGGAGCCCGAGTTTGTTTTCGATCCGGAGACAGTCCGGGGACCGCGGAGCCGCTTCCGGGTCCGGCCGGGATGCGATTCCCTCCTGGAGATCAGGACTGCTTCGGGGGATGCAATCCGCATCCTGACCCTGACCACGGAACAGGCCCTGCAGGCTTGGAAATATGAAAAGGCCTCCGGCCGGTACCTCGTCCTTTCCGATGCCGACCTGACCTTCCGGGAAGACGGTATCCAGGTCCTCACTACAGCGACCGCCCCGGTGCAGTTGCGGGTCCTGCCGGAACTGGACCTGGAGGGGCCGGGACTGCAACCGGAACAGCGCGACGGTGCTTTCGCGGTCTATTCCCTGAGGCCCGGGCCCGTCCATGCTCCCCAGCCGGTCGTTCACAAAACCGGCGACAACGAATGGAGCATCCGGACCGGAATACCTCCCCGGGGTTCCCGACTGAAAATCGATTTCAGCGGCGATGTGGCGGAGTTGTATCTCGGGGACAAGCTTGTCTACGACTGGTTCTACTACGGTGAGCCCTTCGAGGTCAGCCTGGACCGGTACGCGCGGGAGCTGGCGGATTCAGTGCTGACCCTCAGGATCCGGCCTCTCGATGCCTCGAAGGCGGTCTACCTGGACGTGCCCCGCCCCGGAGGGGAAGCGGTCCTGAAGGGAGTGTACCTCGAAGTGGAGCAGCGGGTCGAGCTGACCTCCAAGGATCGGTAGGACTTGAGCGGGTCGTGATGCCCGGGCCCGGATTGTCGCCCACATATACTGGACAGCTCCGGATCCGGAATCTAGTCAGAGTATAGAAGTCCCGACTACCCGCGAATCATGGAAATCCCCGGAAAACATATTTTACCGTCGTCTTGCCTCGGTGTGGCGGACACTCCAACCGACAAGGCCTTCCACCAGACGCGCCGCAACCTGCTCAAGGGAGGATTTGCGGCCGCCCTGCTGGGCCCGGCAGCACCAGCCCTGGCCGGCAAGGCGGGGGAGCCGGCCTTGTCCACTTGCGTGGCTCCCATGGCCTGGGCGCGGGGCGTGGAGGGTCAGCGCAAGGCGGACCTGGGGAACGGGACCTTCCTCAACCCGATCGTCTCCGGCGATCACCCCGACCCGACCATCCTCAAGGACGGGGACGACTATTACATGACCTTCTCCTCCTTCAATTCGATCCCGGCCATCGTCATCTGGCACTCGAAGGACCTGGTCAACTGGCAGCCCGTCGGTCCCGCCCTGAAGAAGAACATCGGCACGGTCTGGGCCCTCGACATTTGCAAACATGAGGATCGCTACTACGTCTACATTCCCGCCATCCCGCCCGACGGGCCGTGGTCCATCTTCGTCATCTGGGCCGACAAAATCGAGGGTCCCTGGAGCGATCCCGTCAATCTCGGGATTGAGGGCTGCATCGATCCGGGACATGTCGTCGGGGAGGACGGCAAGCGCTACCTTTTCGTCAATGGCATCCGCAAGATCCGGCTGACCGATGACGGTCTGGCCACCGACGGGGAACTGGAACCGGCTTATGAGCCTTGGCGCTACCCGGAGGACTGGGTGGTGGAAAACTTCGCCCCGGAAGGGCCCAAGCTGTTCCGTCGGGGCGAGTGGTTCTACCTCGTCACCGCGGTCGGCGGCACCGCCGGCCCCGCGACCGGCCACATGGTCATCGCCGCGCGTTCCCGCTCCATCCACGGACCATGGGAACATTGCCCCTACAATCCGCTGGTGCGGACCGTCTCCGACAAGGAGCCATGGTGGTCCCGCGGGCATGCCACGGTCATCGAGGGGCCGGGCGGGAAATGGTGGATGGTCTACCACGGCTACGAGAACGGCTTCCGTACCCTCGGACGCCAGGCTCTGCTGGATCCCATCGAGTGGATCGATGACGGCTGGTTCCTGGCCAAGGGCGGGGACCTCGGGCACCCCTTGCCGATGCCCAGGGGCGGTACCGCCCTGCGGAACGGATTTCCCCTCTCGGATGATTTCTCCAGCAACAAGTTCGGTATCCAGTGGGCTTTCCATGATCCCGCCCCCGACGAGATGGACCGGGTCAGCTACGGTGGGAAATCACTCGATCTGGCGGCCAGAGGGTCTTCACCCGCCGACAGTTCGCCCCTGACCTGCATCGCGGTGGACCGCGCCTACCAGGTCGAGGTCTCCATGGAACTGCTCGGCCAGGCGGAGGGTGCGTTCCTGCTCTTCTATAACCCAAAGGCCTTTGTAGGGGTCGGCTTCACCGGAGAAAAGGCCAAAACCTACCAGTACGCCACGACCGAGGAGTGGGCCAGCGTCCCCTTCAAGGCCAGCAAGCTGCGGGCCCGCATCACCAACGACCGGAATGTCATTACCTATCACTACTCCCCAGACGACGGCGCCTCCTGGCGGCTCCATCCCACCCGGATGGAGGTCTCCGGCCTGAATCACAACGTCTTCGGCGGGTTCCTCAGCCTGCGCATCGGCATCTCCTCCCTCGGTACCGGCAGCATCCGGCTCAGCCGCTTTACCTATCGGGCTATTTGAAAATGGGGTCGGACCTCCGCAAGTTGTTGATAATTAATTATTAGCGCTTTGGATTTGGCTCTGGAATCCCCTTGAAAGCGCCATTTTCAGCCGAAAAAGCCTCCTTTAAGCAAATCGTCCCTGATTATGCGGGCATTAAACCTGATATTTGATGGCTTTATGCCTGCTTTAAGGGTCTGAGAGGGGTTGTTTTTGAAGATAAGACACTCAAAATAAACGAGATAGGGAGGTCCGACCCCGGGTGTTAAACGACCACAATCAGGAGGATAACCAGGTAGAGGGCCGGGCAGGCGACGCGCATGACCTGGTCGATGGACCGGGAGAGCTCCTTCCGGTTGGTACTGGCCAGGCGGGCGGTTAGAATGGCCTCACCGAGGGACAGGAAGACCAGGCCGGAGGTGCCCAGGGCATAGAAGTCGATCCGGGTCAGGTAGGAGATCTTGGGGAGCAGTTCCGAGAGGCTGAGCTGGAAGGCGATCATGGTGATGACCGAGGCGGAAGCGATGCCCAGCTGTGCGGAGAGCTCGGTGGGGTCGATCCAGAAAACGGTCCAGGCCATGAAGACAATCAGGGCCAGGGGGAAGATCACCTTCCAGACGTAGAAGGAAGACTCCCGGCTCAGTTCCAGTGAGATCCCGATGGTGCCAACCTCACGGCCGAGGCCCTCGATGGTCCGGAGGCGCTCGGAACCAACCGCCACGTCCATTTTATGGAAATCCCAACCTGCGGTGGAGGATTCTTCGAGGCGGCCCGAGCGGTTGGGGAGCCAGACCAGGCGGATAAACTCCGGGCCGTAGAGGCGGGAGATGAACTTCATCCGGAGGGTCTGTCGATCGAAGGGGAAGTGACGCAGGTCCAGGGGTGAGACGAAGGTGTCGATGTTGCGGAAGCGATAAGTGACATTGCCCTCGCTGTCGATGGTCAGCTCCTTGTCCTGGGGCTTCGACTCGTAGAGGTTGACCGGCGCGAAGGCCGGGTTCCAGATATCCTTCAGCTCGAATGTATTCTTTCTGGACGGGTCGGCCATGGCCGAATCGGCCAGTCTGGGATCCTTCCAGGACATGGAAATCAGGTAGTCGAGGGTCATCGTCTGCCCGACGTCATCAATATGGAGAACGTTGAGCAGGAAGAAATTGAAGCGGACCTCAATCGGATCTTCCCGACTCCCCGGATAAGCCCTGAGGTCGCGGTCCGACTGCAAGCCGCTAATTCCTGTGGCCCCAAAGCAAGCTGGCGACACCAGAAGGATCAGGCAAATCTGGAGGGCCTTCCGCTTGGTCATGTGGTTTGCGCGAGCCCGACCCGGGCCGGATTCTCGAACCGGCATTCGACCGGGAAAAGAACATGACGCCATAACGGGATTTATTTGCCCCCTGAAGACGGTTGTCAAAGTGATTGTTGGGGGCGCCCCTGAGGGATCCCGGCTGTCCCGGCCGCCTAGACTACCGAGAGTTGCTTGAGGTCCCTGAACATGTCCTTGATAATGGTGTCCCAGCGATATTTCGGAATAACGGAATCATAGGCGTTGCGGCTGAGCCGGCGATAGTCCTCCTCTCCCATTCCGAGAATTTCCCGCAAGGCATCGGCTGCGGCTGGAACATCCCCCCCGGCCACCACTTTCCCGCCGTCATGGGGAACCAGAATGTCGGTGACCACGGGTATCGCTTCCGTGCCCACCACC